>JBJDXD010000090.1:0-39358 GCA_051866495.1 Phascolarctobacterium sp.
TAGACTTTCATAGAAATTGTTTGTGAGCCCCTTACGCATAGCAATTAGCGCATCTATATAGCGTAGGCCATCCAATGGGTTGCCGCCGTAGAGCCAGTTATCAAGCACGCCAAGGCCGTAAATCAAGCCCTTGGGATATGGTCCGAAGTCTGCTTCACGCAGCTTAAACTCCGTCGCGTTTAAGGAAGCCTCCAGGAGCTTTTTGTCCAAGCCCTTGATAGTCAAATCCTGCAGTGTTTTATAAATTACGCTGATGAATTTGTCGCGTTGCTCAGGCTCGCTGCCTGCGGCACGAATACTAAAAACAGGCTGCTGCAGGCTACCAACATAGCTGCCGCTAATATTTTGTCCCACACCTGCTTCTACCAAGGCGCGACGTAGGGGTGAGGATTCGCTTTCCAAAAGCACGCTTTCCAAAAGACGCAGACTCATACTGGTTAGAGTATCGGTGGCTCTGCCGGTGACAATAGAAAGCTCATGATAGGTTTTGCCTTTTGTATCCTCGCTTTCGTCAACAGGATAGGCCGCTTCTACTTCAGCGGTGCGCTCTAGAGGATTTTGTAAAGGGATTTCGCTGTGCACAAGCCCTGTTTTCGCAAAATGAGACAAATACTCCTCGTCCAAATATGCCAAGGTAGCTTCAATATCCATATCACCGTAAAGATAAATAAAGGAATTTTCTGGGCTATAATAGGTCTTATGGAAGTTCAAAAAAGCTTCTTGGGTAAGCTCAGGAATGGCATCAGGATAGCCACCGGACTCAAAGCGATAGCAGGTATCAGGGAACAAAGCCTTCATGGCCTCATTTTCCAAGAAAGCATCAGGTGAAGAATAAACACCCTTCATTTCGTTATACACAACGCCATTATAGGTAAGCTCATCTGCGAGAGACGCAAGATTATAATGCCACCCCTCCTGTCGCAGGGTATATTTATTTTCGTAAATCAAAGGATAAAAAACTGCATCCAGATATACATCCATTAGATTATGAAAATCCTTCTCATTACGACTAGCAACTGGATAAACTGTCTTATCCGGATAGGTCATAGCATTGAGGAAGGTGTTTAAAGAGCCTTTAACAAGGTCTACAAAGGGCTCCTTAAGATGGTATTTTCGAGAGCCACATAAGGATGAATGCTCCAAAATGTGAGCCACGCCAGTGTCATCTGCGGGCGGCGTGCGAAAGGCAATGGAAAAAACCTTATTATCATCCTCGTTAGCAAGATATAATAAACGAGCACCACTATAAAGATGCTCCATAATATAGCCATGAGAGTGTACTTCTTCAATGTAGCTAGCTTCAAGAACCTTAAAGCCATGGTATATAGCATTTATTTCTAAGCTCATAGCAATAGATAACCTCCTATGGAAATGCATTATGTAAAATATTATAGCATAAATTCCCCCGCTTCGTCTAAAAAAGTGTGTGAATAATGCTAATTGCTCTATAAAAATCAGAGTATGAGCTTTTTAAATAGCAAAATCTAGCAAATACTTGCATAAACGCGCGTTTTTGCCTATAATATAGATAGTTATTAACATGGAGGGATAAAGATGGAAGAAGCACGCTTTACTCTGCGCATTCACCCAATTTTGATGAATAAAATGAAGCATATTGCTAAAAGCAACGGGCGCAGTGTGAACAAGGAAATTGAGCAGATTTTGAAATGGGTTATAGATGATTATGAGCGTAAATGTGGACGTATTGCGCTTGAAGAGGATGAAATGCCTAAGAGCAAGGCAGAAATTAAGCCACTGCCCGATAGTCCCATGGATATGCTCTTTAAAATTGAAAAATGATTGCTACCCTTTGACGGATTATATTACTTGAATCGTCAAAGGGTATTTTTTAAGGTAGCGAAAAGTTACTAGAAACAATTGTTTAGTATGTTAGGGCAAAGAAAAGGACTACCACCGAAGTGATAGTCCTTTGGGTTTGGCAATTATTATTTGCGGATACCCAGCTTAGCAATGATTGCACGATAACGTTCGATATCCTTGCTTTGCAGGTAGTTCAGCAGACCACGACGTTTACCTACCATTTTCAGCAGGCCACGACGGGAATGATGGTCTTTTTTGTGCTCCTTCAGATGCTCGGTCAAATATTTGATACGAGCAGTCAATACTGCGATTTGTACTTCCGGAGAACCAGTATCGCCTTCATGGCGAGCGTTGTCGAGAATTACGGCGGTTTTAGCTTCACTAGTTAACATTGTGATTTCCTCCTAAAATTTAAAAATTGCCAAAAGCATAGTAGCCGCTGGAGTGGCGCACCACCAAGCTTTGGTTCACATACTGTAATAGTATACCATACCAATCTTATGAGGGCAAGAGGTAAATAGGAAAAATAGCAAATTTTTGTTAATTTGCTTACATAAATCAGTTAGGTTAAGGATTATAAATGAAAATAAGCTTAGATCAAGCTTAGAATTCACCCTCATCATAGCATTGCAAACTGCGTTTGCAAGCCATTTTATCCTGAGCCAGCTGGTTTGTTAATGCTTCGATAGAAGAAAACTTTACTTCTCCTCTAATACGAGCGATAAACTGCACTGTGATTTCTTGCCCATAGATATTTTCGTTAAAATCGAAAATATGAGTTTCGAGCCTGGGCTTCGCTACATCGCCAAAGGTAGGATTGGTACCTATATTGGCCATACCTCCATAGCGCTGCCCGCTGTGCAGTACCTGCACAGCGTAAACGCCAGCTAAGGGTATGGCCTGATTATAGTCTGCAAGCTCAAGATTGGCTGTAGGAAAGCCTAGCAGTCTCCCCCTTTGGTTGCCACTGGCAACAGCGCCGGTGAGACTATAGCTGCGCCCCAGCATATGTGCCGCTTCCTGAACGTCACCCTCAGCAATAAGGCGACGTATGGCGGTGCTGCTGATAATGGTAGCACCATCGCTCACCAGCTGGCGCACCATCAGCTTAAAGCCTAAGCGCTGGGCACTGGCAGCCAAGGTATCAACTGTACCGGCACCACGCAGCCCGTAGGTAAAGTTATTGCCCACAACTAGGCAGCTATAGCCAAGCACTTGTAGCTGCTCTAGAAACGCCTCTGGCGCGATACGCGCCACGCTCAAATCAAAGGGTACGTCCACCAGCACATCAACTCCTAAATCGCGCAAAAGCGCTTGCTTTTGCGCAGGAGTGATGAGTGCTGGTGGCACCCTATCAGGCCTAAAGCAGGCAAATGGGTGATTGCTGAAGGTGAAAACCGCCAGCAACGCATCAGTGCGGTGTGCTTCTTCCCATGCGGTGCGAATAACGTCCATATGACCGCGATGCAGACCGTCAAAGGTGCCCAACGCTACCACGCAGGGTCTGTCATACTTATGCAATTGTTTTAGTGAAGTAATTACATCCATAACAATTGTGTACCTAAAAAAGTAAAAATTTCTCAGTCCGCAATTTGCTACCGCAAATTGTCTTAAAATTACGTCCTCATTCCCCTAAAGGGATTGGCACGACCGACACGTTCTCGCTACACTGCGCTTGCGACAACGTGGGTCTTAGCGTCAAAGGGAGACTTTCTTATTCTATTTGAAGTTTATAATGCTGAAATATCTTCTCTGCTTGAACCTTAGACTCTACGCACTTTCCTATGCCCAAAAACTCATTTTCAGGCCCAAAAAGCGCATATTGCCCATCAGCTGTACCGTTTACGGTAGTCTTTACGCCATTGGTTATTCTCGCTGCTTGGTTCGCAGTTAAAATAAGCTTGGATAAGTGGTCTACAGCAGTTATAGGCTCTGCGCAGCAGGCTTCGGGATTCTCCGCTATTTCCTGTAAGGTATGCGCCTCATTAAGCAAATAACTACCCACCTGCGTCCGCAAAAGAAAGCTCATGGTGCCACAGGTGCCTAGGACGGTGGCTATATCCTCGCCCAAAACACGTATATATGTACCCTTACTGCATTCCACTGCCACAGTGAATTTAGATTTTGCAAAGTCCAAGAGCTCCAGCCTATAAATCTCAATAGGTCTGGCCTCTCGCTCTACCTCTACTCCCTTGCGAGCCAGCTGATAGAGTTTTTGCCCATTGATTTTAACAGCACTATACATGGGTGGCAGCTGCATTTGCTTGCCTAAAAAGCGTTGCAATACCTCTCGTAACTGCTGCTCAGATATTTCAGGCACGGGCATGGTCTTTACTACGGTGCCACTATCATCGCCTGTATCACGCTGCTCACCTAGGGTAAACTCTGCAATATATTGCTTGCGTCCATCCATAGCATAAGATAGTAGTCTTGTAGCCGAGCCAGCAAAAACAGGGAGCACGCCGGCCGCATCCGGGTCCAGCGTGCCTCCATGCCCAATTTTTTTCGTGTTCAATGCTCGGCGCAAAAAGCCAATGACATCATGGCTAGTCATACCGGGGGGCTTTAAAACATTAAAAATACCATCCATTACACAAGCTCGCGCAATTTAGCAAGAAGTTGCTCTCGCGCTTCCTCCACTGGTGCATAAATGGTGCAGCCAGCCGCCCGAATATGCCCGCCCCCACCGAAGCTTAGGGCTACCTGCGCCACATCCACATTGCTAGAGCGCATGCTTACCCTGGTTACCTTAGGCTCCACAGCCTTAAACATAATAGCTACCTCTACTCCATCGATATAACGAGGATAATTAACAAAGCTATCTGTATTGGCATCCTTATTATATAAATCGTTGGTGATTGTTAAATAAGCAATTTTGCCATCGGCCTCAAAGGTCAGACTGGGCAATACCTTGGCCAGCATTTCCACTGTTAAACGAGATTTCATATCCAGCTTATCGCTAATTTCGTTGGGACGAACACCCTGCTCTAGAAGCCATGCGCCAGCTCGCATTGTTTTAGGAGTGGTGTTGGCATAGCGGAAGGAGCCACAGTCCGTGGAAATAGCTATATAAAAGCATTCCGCAATATTGTGATCAATGGGCCATGCCATTTCCTGCAGCAGCTCACACATAATCTCACCGGTCGCTGCAGCCTTGGAGTCGAGATAGACAAAATCAGCGAAATGAGTATTGGAAATATGATGGTCAATATTCAGCAGCTGTTTATATTTTACTACCTCGCCCACTATGCCAATACGATCAAAGGAGCTAGCATCAATAACAACCAGCAAATCCGCCTCTACACTATTATTGGCATCGGGCCTTTGCAATAATTCAATGCCAGGAATAAAGCTAAAGCTTTTATTAACAAGGTCGTCACAGTATACAATAACCTCTTTGCCGAGCTTTTGTAAGCATTGAGCTAAGCCCAAGCTAGAGCCCAGAGTATCTCCATCCGGGCTCACATGGGTACAAAGAACAATTTTCTTGGCGTCTAATAGAAGCTTGCCAGTTTCTTGTAAAGAAATTTCCTTACTCATTCTGACCAGCTTCTGCCTCGGCAGCTACATCTGCCAAGGTCTTTTCCTCTTTATTTATTTTGTCCAAAATGCTTTGGATATGGGCGCTGTATTCCATGGATTTATCCTTTTGCAGAATCAAGGTCGGAGCAAAGCGCAGGCGAATGCGTTTGGCAATCTCTGTGCGCATAAAGCCCAGGGCCTTATTTAAGGCCTTCCAGGTTTCTTCCTGCTTTTCCTCCGGTCCATACATACTGATAAATACCTTGGCATAGCTCATATCGTCCGTCAGCTCCACGCCTGTTACTGTTACAAACTGGATGCGAGGGTCCTTCACATCATGCAGCAACATATTGCTGATTTCGTGTTGGATAGCTTCTTGGACCTTTTCAACTCTCAGTCGTGCCATATATCCTCCAGAGGCTGCCGCTAAGGACGCATCTACTTCACAACGGTTCCTAGGAGTATTTCCTATACGCCATCGTCACTGTTGCTCGTATCTACAGCCTTATCGACAGCCTTAATTAATCATTGGTTTACTCTACTGCAACCTCTTCCATGTCGTAAATTTCGAAAACGTCGCCCTCTTTCAAATCGCGATATTTTTCTAAGGTAATACCGCATTCGTAGCCTTGGGCAACCTCTTTTACGTCATCCTTAAAGCGGCGCAGGGAGTCAATTACATCATCATGCAGCACAATGCCATCACGGATAATACGCACCTTGGAGCTGTTAGTAACCTTGCCCTCAAGAACATAGCAGCCTGCGATGAGCAGCTTAGAAATGGTAATCAGCTGGCGCACCTCTACACGGCCTTGTACAACCTCTTTGAACTTAGGTGCCAGCATACCCTTGATAGCAGCCTCTACGTCATTAAGAGCATCGTAAATAACGCGGTAGGTACGTACATCAACCTTTTCGGTTTCGGCAGCCTTGCGGGCATTAGCGTCAGGACGAACATTAAAGCCGATGATGAGCGCATTAGCTGCGGAAGCCAGCATAACGTCGGACTCAGTGATAGCGCCTACGCCGGCATGAACTACTACAACCTTAACCTCATCGTTCTTGATCTTCTCTAAAGAAGCCTTTAAGGCTTCGATAGTGCCTTGTACGTCGGCCTTAACAACAATATCCAATTCCTTTAGCTCGCCCTCTTGAATGCGTTGGAACAGGTCATCCAAGGAAACCTTGGAATTGAGCTTGATTTCTTCTTCTTTTTTCTTGGCAATACGCTTTTCAGCTACACTGCGAGCAATCTTCTCGTCAGTGCTATCCAAAATATCGCCAGCTTGAGGCACATCATTAAGACCCAAAACTTCTACAGGGGTAGAAGGCAGTGCCTTTTTTACCTTTTCACCACGGTCGTTAACCATGGCACGAACTTTACCAAAGCTGGTACCAGCGATAATGGTATCGCCGATGTGCAGAGTGCCACGTTGTACTAAAACAGTAGCTACGGGACCGCGACCCTTGTCCAGCTGTGCTTCGATAATGGTGCCATGAGCAGGCAGATTGGGGTTAGCCTTCAGCTCCTGCATTTCGGCAACCAAAAGAATCATTTCCAAAAGGTCGGTAATACCGGTTTTTTGGTGAGCGGACACGGGAACCATAATGGTATCACCGCCCCAATCCTCGGGGATCAGACCATGCTCTGCCAGCTGTTGCTTAACGTGGTCAGGGTTAGCGCCCATGCGGTCCATTTTATTGATGGCAACAATAATGGGCACCTTAGCTGCCTTAGCATGGTTAATAGCCTCGATGGTTTGGGGCATTACACCGTCATCTGCAGCTACAACCAAAATAGCAACGTCGGTTACTTGAGCACCACGGGCACGCATAGCGGTAAAGGCTTCGTGACCAGGGGTATCCAAGAAAACAATTTGTTTGCCTTGATAATTTACTTTATAAGCACCGATGTGCTGGGTAATGCCGCCAGCCTCGCGTGCTGTAACATTTGTTTTGCGAATAGCGTCCAAAAGTGAAGTCTTGCCATGGTCAACATGGCCCATTACAGTGATGACAGGCGGACGGGGCAAGCGCTTCTCTTCGGGGTCATCAACCTCAGGAATTTCGGTGGGATCTTCCTCAGGAGCCTTTTGACCCACTTCAACACCAAAATGGTCACCAATCAGCTGCGCGGTATCAAAATCAATATCTTGGTTAATGGTTACCATCATGCCGAGCATGAATAAGGCCTTAATAACCTCGTTTACTTCGCGTTTGATTAGCTTAGCAAACTCTTGAACATTGATGGATTCGTCAATTTCTACATAGGTAGGACGAACAATTTCTGCAGGCTGAGCTTGAGCCTTGGGCACATTATTAGGCTTACGGTTACGGTTAACAGGCATTTGATGGCCTGCACTGCGGTTAGGACGGCTTTCCTTAGTTGCATAAGAGCCCTTAATCTGCGGCTTTTCCTTGCGGTTTTTGCCAGCATTGCGTCCACCCTTATCGCGAGGCATCTCACCTCTAGCATCATTACGATTATCATTGCGGTTTTCGGTTCTAGCTGCAGGACGAGCAGCAGTCATGCTACGGCTTTCACCATGCAATGCTTGACCGGGCTGTTGACCCTTGGGCCCAACAAAAATACCACCTTGGCGTTTATTATCGTTTCGACCGCCTTGACGATTATCACGATTACCTTGTTGACCGCGGCTTTGGTTTTGACCGCGGTTATCGCGGTTACCCTGTTGTGCATTACCACGGTTTTGGTTTTGACCGCGATTATCACGGTTGCCCTGCTGCGCATTATTGCCCTGACGATTTTCGGGGCGACCCTGTTGGCCATTATTGCGTTGGTTTTGATTGTTTTGTTGCATATTCCTCTGACCGTTTTTATTAAGATTTTGCTGCTTAGGCTGCTCTTTTTTCACTGCCTGTGCTTGACGGGGGGCTTCCTGCTTTTTTTCAGGCTTCGGTGCCGGTTTAGGCGGCTCAGGCTTTTTATCATAAGCGTTGTGGATAACAGCCATTACCTGCTCATCAGCACCACTAAAATTCTTTTTATCCAGATTATGTTTCTTCAACAAATCCAATACTTCGTTTACGGGCTTGCCATAGTCGGCAGCCACCTCATATATTCTTTTATTACTCATGCATCCACCTCCAGACTAGATACAAAGGGGATTTATTTTCCCAGTAGCATGCTGGCGAAATTGCTATCGGTGATGGCGGCAGCAGCTCTTTGACCCTTGCCAATGGCACTTCCCAGCTCCCAGCGGGTCAATAGCTCTAGCACCGGCACACCTGCCTGGTTGGCTAAATAGCAAAGCTCCTTTTTGGAGTTGGGCGCAGTGTCCATGGCCACTACCAGCAGCTTCACCGTTCCGGCCTTTAATGCAGCCTTTACTGCAAAGTCACCGGAAACAAGCTTGCCTGCTTTTTGGGCCAAACCAAGCGCAAAGGCTTGCTTATTGTTGGCCATGCTCCAAATCCTCCAGCATTTGTTGCGTTACAGCATCACTAATCGGCTTTTCCAAGGCGCGTTCCAGACGTTTTTCCTTCACGGCCTTCATGATGCACTCCTTATTAGGGCACACATAAGCGCCTCGACCATTCTTTTTTCCCGTTAAGTCCAGGCTAATCTCGCCTTCGGGAGAACGGACTATGCGCAGTAAAGCCTTTTTATCCTTCATTTCATTGCAGCCCACACATTTGCGCTGCGGAATTTTTTTAACCTTCATCATGCTTCTTGCTCTGCTTCAAGAGCAGCTTCTTCTTCCTTAGCTTGGCTTTCGCTCTTAATATCAATCTTCCAACCGGTCAGCTTGGCAGCAAGACGTGCATTTTGGCCTTCCTTGCCAATAGCCAAGGATAACTGATAATCGGGAACGATAACGCGGCAAATCTTTTCTGCCTCGTTGATATCGGTGCTTACAACCTTTGCCGGGCTCAGAGCATTTGCCACATATTGAGCCGGGTCCTCGCTGTATTTAACAATATCAATCTTTTCGCCACGCAGCTCGTTGACAATGGTTTGTACGCGCATACCCTTATGACCTACGCAAGCTCCCACAGGGTCAACATTTTCATCAGCGGTATAAACGCTAATCTTAGAGCGCATACCAGGCTCGCGGGCTACGGATTTGATTTCTACAATACCATCATGTATTTCAGGAACCTCGAGCTCGAATAAGCGCTTCAAAAGGCCCGGATGAGTACGGGAAACAACGATTTGCGGTCCCTTGGCAGAACGCTTAACCTCCACAATAAAGGTCTTCATGCGGTCATGGTATTGATAGATTTCGCCAGGAATTTGTTCATTGGGGGTTAAAACAGCCTCTACCTTGCCCAAATCAATGTAAACATTTTTGTTTTCCTGACGCTCGATAATACCGGTAACAATATCCTGATTACGGCTTTGGAAACGCTCATAAACTTGGCCGCGTTCTGCTTCACGAATACGTTGTACCACAACCTGCTTAGCGTTTTGAGCGGCAATACGACCAAAGTTTTTGGGAGTAACCTCGGTTTCTACAATATCGCCTGCCATATAACGAGCATCCACAGCATGAGCATCTTCAAGGCTCATTTCTGTCTCATCTACGGGTTCACCTTCAACAACAGTACGTTGCGCATATACATGAATTTCACCGGTTTCCTTATTCATATCCACCCTAACATTTTGGTTAGTGTTGGAATTTTTCTTATAAGCAGCAACCAAAGCGTCTTCAACAGCCTGGTACAGAAGCTCGGGCTCAATACCCTTCTCCTTTCCCAATTCTTGAATGGCTGAGATAAAATCTGCGTTCACTTAGTACGCCTCCTATTTTTTTAATTTTAAAAGTCAATATGCGGTCTAATAACAGCAATTAATTTGCGCTCTATACGGTCAGGATTTTTAAACTCCTTACCCTTAATAATTTTTCTAACCCAAACAGCTTCGTCGTCATGGGCTTCAAGAACTCCCACAAGGCTTTTAAGACCTTCCCAGGGAGCAAAAAACATGATGTCAACCTTTGTGCCATAGGCTGCTTTAAAATCCTTATCCTTTTTCAGCGGCCTATCGATGCCAGGAGAAGAAACCTCCAGAAAATACTTATCCGGAATGGGGTCTTTTTCATCCAGCACTGCAGTTAGCTTTTCACTAACCAGCTGGCAGTCATCAATTTCTACGCCGCCTGGCTTGTCAAGAAAAATACGCAGATACCAATCCTTTTCGCGAACATACTCTACATCTACCAAAGTCATCTCGGTGTCTGCGAGAATGGGCTCTACTAGTGCGGTAATGAGTGCTTCAACCTCTTTCGCCTGCATCCAAATCACCTCCATATTCAATTTTGTATTAAGTTTTTGCATAATAAGCGGAAAGAGCGGGCACGCAACCCACTCTTTCACTAAGATACTTATACTTCTAAAACATATTATAACATTATCTGTGTCCTATGGCAAGTGTTTACCACAACATATGCTCAAAGATTAACAGAATTTACAAAATTACTAATGTCTTATCTATTTCTAGATTTGCAAAGTGCAGCCAAATCATAGCCACGACAATCAATATAATTTCTAGTTGCACCGCTAATGATTAAGGGAACACGGCGTAGCTCATAGGGAGTTTTGCAGCCTAGGAGTAGCATATATTGCATAAGTCCAAGAGCAAGCTCATTAAAATAGTCTATGGCCGCATCAATGCCCTCTTCCATTACTAAGCGTAGCACAGGTGCCGTGATGCCTACGGCGTCCGCACCCAAAGCAAAGGCTTTAGCAATGTCGCTGGCAGTACGGATGCCACCGCTGGCTAGCAAGCAGCGTTTTGTTGGGATTATATATTGCCCATCAATCAGGGACCAACAGGTAGGCATGCCCCAGTCGGAAAAATCATCTTTTAGCATTACATCTCCCCTACGAGCTTCGATGGCGGGGAAATTGGTACCACCGGCACCTGCACAATTATACACATAAAAGCCCGCTGCCAAAAGCTGTTCATATTGCTCCTTGGCAATGCCACAGCCAGTTTCCTTAATGATGATGGGAACAGGTAAATCCTGAAAAATATTACGCATGTTTTGTAAAAGGCCTGCATAATTTTTATCGCCCTCGGGCATAACCAGCTCCTGGGCTGCATTCAAATGTAGCTCCAGTGCGTCAGCCTCAAGCATTTCCACTGCAGCCAGTGCTTGCTCATAGCTTACAAAGGCACTCATATTAGCGATAACTAAGCCATAGGGATTCCTTTCGCGGACCACATTATAGCTTCGTTCGCCCGTACCTTGGCAAACTGCTCCGTACTGAGAGCCCACAGCCATACCAATACCACAAAATTCTGCAACCTGAGCTAGCTTACTATTGATTTCTGTTACGCTATCCGTGCTACCAGTAACGGCATCAATGAAAAAGGGCAAACGTAACCGTTTGCCCAATAGCTTCACAGATATATCAATGTCTGCCGGATTAATTTCCGGCAGACAATTGTGTACAAAACGCAGGTCAGCAAAATGCGTATTCGCGGGTCCATCGCCAAGCTCTAGGGCATATTTGATATGTTCCAGCTTACGTTGTTCGCGCTGCATTTTTCATTCCCCTTATTTTTCCAGGCTTTCCAGCTGCTCGGACAGGTCTTGGGTCAAGGAAGCGCTTTTCTTGCCCATGTAGGAACGATATTCGTTCTTTTCAGCATCACGTTTAACCTTGGAGATGCTCAGGCCAATCTTCTTGCTATCCAGATCCATTTTAATAACTTCGGCTTTAACAACTTGGCCCAGCTCCAGTGCATCATCGGGTTTAGCAATGCGCTCTTGAGCAATTTCAGAAATATGAACCAAGCCTTCAACCTTGTCACTGAGTTTAACGATAGCGCCGAAGGGCAGGAAGCGAACTACTTCAACTTCCAGAATATCGCCAACGTTGAATTGGCCAGCTTCTACCTTCCAAGGATCTTCTTGGGTAGCTTTAATGGACAGAGCAACGCGTTTGTTTTCGCGGTCAATCTTTTTAACCAGAACAGTTACTTCGTCGCCTTCCTTAGCAACATCAGCAGCCTTCACGCTACGGTCCCAAGCCAGCTCGGTGTTGTGAACCAAGCCTACCAGGCCAGCGCCAACTTCAACGAACAGACCAAATTCAGCAACCTTAACAACCTTGCCGGGTACTACTTGGCCTTCTTCAACAGATGCATAAGCAGCTTCTTCAGCAGCAGCACGAGCTTCCTTGCGAGCTTGTGCTTGAGCTTCTTTTTGCTCCTTCCAAGCCTTAGCCTTAGCTTCGCGCTCAGCCTTCAAGAGGTCGCGGCGAGAAACAACAATGCGTTTCTTTTCCAGGTCTACTTCGATAATTTCAGCTTGCAGCTCTTGGCCGATATAAGGAGTGAAATCCTCAACGCGACGCAGCTCTACATGGCTAGCGGGCATAAAGCCTTCAACGCCTTCAACTGCAACTGCCAAGCCAACAATGTTTTTAGCTTTGTTTTTGATGATGCGCAGAACCTTAACGGTTGCTTCGCGTTTTTCGCCTTCAGCCAGCTCGGGAACAGTTTTCCAAGCGGCATCGCGCTCTGCTTTAACCTTGGACAGGCGAACAAAATCACTCTTGGTGCTGCCAGGAATAACCTTAGCTTCAACCTCGTCGCCAACCTTGATGGTTTCCATCAGTTCTTCCGGAGCTACAGCCGGGTTCCATTCGGGATAAGTGATCAAGCCATCATGTCTATATCCAAAAGAAACATATACGCCGTCTTTATCCAATTGAATAACGGTACCGTTAACAATTTTGCCCGGATATACCTCTACCTCCATACTTTCGTTGAGCATGCTTTCAAAATCCATGTTTTCCATTGCTAAAATAGCCTCCTTAATTAAACGGTCAGGAGTCGATGCTCCAGCCGTGATTCCAATTTTATGACAACCTCTAAGCATTGCCGCATCCAGCTCGCTGGCAGTTTCGATATGATATGCTTTGCTGCAATTTGCTTGAACAAGCTCAAAAAGATGTCTCGTGTTGGCACTATTTCTGCCGCCGATAACAACAACTGCGTCCGACTCCTTAGCCAGCGCAACAGCTGCCTTTTGTCTTTGGCTCGTTGCCAGGCAAATAGTGCGTTCCACACGATACTCTCCCGGGCGTTCTTTTTGCAATTCCTGCAATATATCTTCAAATTTTTGCAGCTCAAAAGTGGTCTGGATTATCACTCCATACCGCTCCCGCTGCGGAACACTAGAGATATCTTTTTTATATTCGATACAGATAGCCGATTTTCCTGCCCATTTTAAAATACTTTTTACTTCTGGATGATTTTTTTCTCCAACAATGATAGGAAAATAGCCATCGGCAGCTGCTTGAGCAGCTTTTTTTTGCGCTAAGCGCACATTAGGACAGGTTGCGTCCAAAATTTTGAGTCCCTTTTGCTCTGCTTCGTCATAAACCTCAGGACCGACACCATGGGAGCGAAAGATAACAGTTTCGCCTACAGAAAAATCATCCAAGCTATCCTTACAGGCTATACCCTGCTCTGCTAGCTCGCTGATAAGCTGGGGATTGTGGATAAGAGGACCAAACGTTCCTCCCTCGACGTGCTCTGATGCTGCCTTTTGGGCAAGCTCTACTGCTCGTTTCACGCCATAACAAAAGCCGCAATACTCTGCTACCTTGATTTCCATCATACTTTTTCACCAGCCTGTAAAGCAGCGATGCGCTGCATAAGGTTTTCTGTCATATCATGTAAAAATTCTTTATTTACGATGGCATCAGCCGGGAAATAAATGGGCTTGCCAAAGCGCACAGTTACCTTAGGCCATATTCTGCCCTGACGTTTATAGTCAGTGCCTATTACACAGCAGGGAACGATGGTTGCCAACGCCTTAGAAGCCATCATCAATGCACCGGGCTCAGCCTTGCCAAGCTTGCCGGTTTTACTGCGTGTTCCCTCGGGGAAGATGGCCAAAACCTTATTGTCCTTTAAAATATCAATGCCGTGCTTAATAGCTGCTCTATCAGCACCGCCGCGGCGCACCGGGAAGGCACCTAAAATTTTGTATAAATCGCCTAAAATCGGTACGAAGAGCTCTTGCTTAGCCATAAAATGAACCTTGCGAGTTGCCGCAACACCTATTACAGGCGGGTCTAATAAGCTCAGATGGTTACTGGCAATAACAAGGGGACCATCCTTAGGAATATTATCCTCACCTTCAACATGCAGCCGTAAGCCAACGGCAAAAAGTACCTTTAAAATAACCTTTGCAATAGAATAGATCATTGGGCATGGTCCTCAACTAACTGCAGAATTTTTGCTGTAACCTGCTCAATATTCATATAAGAGGTGTCTAAAAGCAATGCATCCTCTGCCTGTCGCAGGGGGCTGATAGCTCTTTCGCTATCCTGCTTGTCACGGCTGGCAATATCCTCCTTGAGCTGCGCTAAATCCACATGCTGGCCCTTGGCAATCAGCTCCTTGTAACGACGCATAGCTCGTTCTTCTACCGTTGCAGTGAGAAAAATTTTCAGCTGTGCATTGGGGAATACTACAGTACCGATGTCACGGCCGTCCATTAAAACGCCACCGCTCTCACCCATGCGGCGCTGCTGCGCCACCATGGCCTCGCGCACGGCGCCAATGGCAGCTACGCGGGATACATTAGCAGTTACCTCAGCGCTGCGAATAGCATCGGTAACCTCTTGTCCATCCACAAAGACGCGATTCACGCTTGCTTCAGGCTTAAATTCTATTACCATGGTCCTAGCTAGCTCGCTAATAAAGTCTTCGTCGAAATCTTTGCCAGTTTGCAAAAATTTTAAAGCCACGCTACGATACATAGCACCGGTATCGATATAAGCATAGCCCAGCTTTTCTGCTACAAGCTTAGCGATAGTGCTTTTACCTGCACCAGCAGGACCATCAATAGCTACAACAATTTTCTTCATAAACATCTAACCACACTTTATTCTAGATTACTAGCTGCTAAGCCTGCGGCGTAACCGCTGGAAAAAGCAGCCTGCAGATTAAAGCCTCCCGTAAAGCCATCCACATCCATAACCTCACCGGCAAAGAATAAACCACTAATGAGCTTGGATTCCATAGTCTTAGGGTTAATTTCCTTCACATCCACACCACCGGCCGTGACAATGGCCTCGGCGATGGGACGTGTTGCAGTAATGGGCACGACAAAGTTTTTCAAGCTTTCTAAAAGGCGCAAGCGCTCTTCCTTAGAAACTTGATTAATAAATTTTTCTTCGTCCAAATAAGCCATATCCAGCACCACGGGAATAAGCCTTTGGGGCAATAAATCCTTAAGACCATTGATAAGCTGTTTACGGCTATACTGCTGAAAATCTCGTTGGATGCGAGCATCCAGCTTTTCCTTCGTTAGGGCAGGCTTTAAATCTATAACAAGCTCCGCTTCTTTATCCTCGCTCAGTGCCTTGGCGGCTACGTTACTCAAGGACAAAATAATGGGGCCTGATACACCAAAATGGGTGAAGACCATTTCGCCAAACTCGCTGCCGATTTTCTTACCATCGGCAAAAAGCGTGGCAGCTACATTGCGCAGGGACAGCCCCTGCAAGGCTTCGATATAGGGGTGGTCGCTTTCTAAGGGTACTAAAGAAGGCTTGAGGGGTATAATATGATGACCTAGCTTGGCAGCAAGCTTTGCGCCACCACCATCACTACCAGTGCCAGGATAGGAAGCACCACCAGCACAGAGAACCACTGCATCTGCTGCATAAGTTCCATTAATTGTTTTCACACCAGTAGCTTTGCCATCCTTAGCTTGGATTTCTAAAACCTTTGTATCGCAGATTAGCTTTCCTCCGGCTTGGGTAAAAATTTTCACTAAAGTATCAACAACATCCTTCGCCTTGTCGCTAACTGGAAAAACACGGTTACCACGTTCTACCTTAGTTGCGAGACCATTGCTCTCCAACATATCTACTATATCATCATTAGTGAACCTATGTAAAGCACTATTTAAAAATCTTCCATTACCTGGGATATTTTTTATGATTTCAGCCAATTCACCTGCATTAGTAATATTGCAACGACCTTTGCCTGTAATCAGCATCTTTTTACCAGGCTGACGCATTTTTTCTAAAATTGTAACCTGAGCACCGTTTTGGGCCGCGCTGATACCAGCTAAAAGACCTGCTGCGCCACCGCCGATAATTACTACTCTTGTCATAGCTTAGCCGCCTTCTTAAGTGCAGCCAGCTCGCCTTCTGTTAGCTCGCGGAATTTGCCGCGACCAAGATTGCTCAAGGTAATAGGTCCAAGCTTGATGCGCTTTAAATCACGCACAGGAAAGCCGATAGCATCACACATACGGCGCACCTGACGGTTACGACCTTCATGTATAGTGATATCAAATAAGGTAAAGTTATGCTCATGCTCGTAGCTACGCAGGTTAACAACTGCAGGGGCGGTCATACCATCCTCAAGCTTTACACCCACACGCAGCAAATCCAGCTTTTCTTGAGGTACAATGCCGGGTACCTTTACGAGATAAGTCTTGTTAACCTCATGGCTGGGGTGCATCAGGGCTTGGGCTAAGGCACCATCATTTGTGAGCAGCAAAAGACCCTCAGTATTATAGTCAAGGCGTCCCACAGGGAATACCCTTTCCGGTAAATCCTGTACAAAATCGGCAATGCTACGACGATTTTGTGGGTCGCTCATGGTTGTTACAACTCCCCTAGGCTTGTAGAACAAATAATAAGCCTTGGTTTCAGCCTTTATAGGCTTGCCATCCACAGCAATACGTACCTTATCAGGGTCAAATTTTGTGCCAAGCTCGGTTATAACCTTACCGTTAACGCGGACGCGACCGGCGGTAATTATTTTTTCTGCTTCGCGGCGGGAGGCAACGCCTGCAGCCGCCAAAATTTTTTGTAAACGTTCTTCCATCAAATATGTTTCCTTTATAGTAGATTAGTAAGTATGCCTCCCTTTTGACGCTAAGACCCACGTTGTCACAAGCGCAGTGCAGTGAGAACGTGTTGGTCGTGCTAATCCCTTTAGGGGCAAAAGGGAGGGGGACCGCTTTAGCGGTGGAGGAATTTTCTCTATACACTTACAGAATTGTCTTCTTTATTTTCCTCTAGCTCTAAGTCCAACACCTGCTGAACCTCCTGCTCCTCTTCTTCAGGAATGTCCTCTAGAGGTGGAAGGACCTCAAGATTGGGCAAGCCAAAAGTCTGCAGGAATTTATCGGTTGTAGCATATAAAATAGGGTTACCCAACGCTTTTTTACGGCCTGCTTCTACGATTAAACCCAAGTCCAAAAGTGTATTGACAACGCCATCCACCTTCACGCCACGAATGGCTTCCATTTCAGCTCTTGTAATGGGCTGTTTAAAGGCGATAATAGCCAAGGTTTCCATGGCAGCATTTGTCAATTTAATTTCTTTTTTGCGGCTCAAATTGCTTACCAAGGCATAATGCTCCGGTTTAGTTACTAATTGATAGCCATCGCCGATTTGGCGTAGCATCAACCCCCTAGCCTCATCTTCATAGCTATGCTCTAGTGAAGCTAAGAGCTCCCAAACCTGGGGCTTTTCTAGTTGCAGGCACTGAGCAAGCTCAGCAACACTTATGGGTTCACCTGCAGCAAATAATACTGCTTCTAAGGCTCCCACCATTTTATCATGAAACATGGCTTGCTTCCCCCTGTTTACTAAAGATATATATGGGTGCAAAGGCCGCATGCTGGGCTATGGTTATAAGCCCCATCTTGAGTAGCTCCAATACTCCCAAAAAAGCGGCAACCTTTTCACCAGGCTTACCTGAGGATAATAAATCATTAAGTAAAAAGCCATCCGGACAGCACTCTAAGCGCTGCAATATATCAGCCATTTTCTCTTGAACACTAAAGGCTTGTGGCTCAATATAGGCCAAGGGTCGACCTGTATCGCGTAACACAGTACCCAAAGCCAAGAGCAGCTCACGCACAGGATAATTGGGCACATAGCGCTCAACTAAATTTACAAACATAGGCTCGCGAGTCACATAACGGTCGGCCTGCTCCTTTAAATAGCGTAAATTTTGAGCAGCACCCTTAATGCGGCGATACTCCATTAGCATCTGCACAAGCTGCTGGCGGGGGTCTTCTTCTTCCTCCTCATCCTCGCGAGCCTCCTTGGGCAGAAGCATGCGGGACTTAATCTGTAATAGCGTAGCAGCCATCACCAAAAACTCGCTGGCCAGCTCCATATCAAATTCCTGGAGATTGCGCAAATAGCCAATATACTGTTCTGTTATTTCCACAATGGGAATATCATAAATATCAATTTTATTACTCTCGATTAAATGCATCAATAAATCGAGAGGGCCTTCAAAGGCACTTAGCTTAAGGGATACATCACTCATAAAGCTACCCTAGAAGACAATGCTCAAGAGGCCTTGGATGAGTCGTAGATAGCCATTGGCCAAGGGATTGATAATCATGCCGGTGATACCGGTGAAAACCAGCGCAATTAGAATGTAGAAGCCATAGCGGTCTACGATTTCGTTAAATTGCCAGGATTGCTTGGCCGGCAAAAGCTCACTTAAAATGCGAGAGCCATCCAGAGGCGGCACAGGAATCAAATTAAAGAAAGCAAACCAAACGTTGTACAGCTGCATCCAGAATAAAAAGCGATACAGACCATCACTGAGCATATGCATTTTACCCAATAAAGCCATCATAAAGGCTGCCATAAAGCACAGAAATAAATTAGCTGCAGGTCCGGCAAAGGATACCTTCAAAATGCCTTCGCGGCGGTTGCGGAAGTTATTCACATTGATAGGCACGCCCTTAGCCCAGCCAAAGCCAGCTACCACTAAAAGAATAGCACCAATGGGGTCAAGATGAGCTAGCGGGTTAAAGGTTAAACGGCCCATGTAGCGTGCTGTGGGATCCCCCATGCTGTCGGCACATTGAGCGTGAGCATATTCATGAATGGAAATCGCAAAGAGCAACGCAGGAATGCGATATATCATCGAAGCAAAATCTAACATCATGTCCTCCATCTATCATACAAAAGGATGTAGTAAAGTCAATTCTAACATTACAATTATACAACATCTGGTGGCCCTTAGTCAAAAGAAAAAGGAATCGCCAGCATAAATTATGTGACGATTCCGTAAAGCTTGTGTTATTTACCTGTGAAAACGGGAGCGCGCTTACCATAGAAGGCGGCAATACCTTCCTTGCAGTCATCTGTGCCCATCAAGAGGGATTGAGTGGTTTCTTCGATATTAAGCACTTCGTCCAGGCTCAGGCCAGTATCATTGAGATATTTCTTGGTGAGACCAATAGCAATGGGAGCGCTGGCAGCCATGCGTGCTGCAACCTCGTACACCTTGTCCTTCAGGTATTCTTCTTCGATAACGTCATTAAGCATGCCTAACCGTAAAGCGGTGGTAGCATCAATCAAATCGCCGGTAAACATGAGCTCTTTTGCCTTGTGAATGCCAATAGCGCGAGACAGGAAATACAAGCCACCACAGTCAGGAATAAGAGCAACCTTGGCAAAGCTTTCGCCAAATTTTGCTTTGTGAGTAGCGTAAATCAAATCGCAGGCTAGCATTAAGTTAACACCAGCACCAGCAGTAACACCGTTAACCCAAGCGATAATGGGTTTTTCGATGACGGTGATGCGTTTAGCAACGGCGCCAACCTTAGCGATAAAGTTTTTCTTGGCAGCAGTACCTTCGAGGCCGTTTAAAAAGCTCAGGTCGCCACCAGCGCAGAATGCTTTACCGTTACCAGTGAGCACGATGCAGCGAACTGCTTCATCAGTCTCTGCCTTGGTAAGGGCTTCGTGCAGGCCGTCAATCAAAGCATCATTCATAGAGTTCAGGCTCTTGGGGCGATTCATGGTGATGGTAGCAATACCATTCTCCACAGCGTATAATACAGCATCTTCCATGGGAAACAACTCCTTTACTGAATCTTTTAACTAGCTTTATTATAGCACGAAAAAGTATATCAGGCAAAAGAAAAAGCTCCGAACATAAAAGTTCGGAGCGATTAGTAACTGGCTCCCCGAGTAGGACTCGAACCTACGACGCCCTGATTAACAGTCAGGTGTTCTACCGACTGAACTATCGGGGAATTAGGTCGATTTTGTATCGACGAAGATTATTATAAAGGTAATCGCCCTATTTGTCAACGCTTTTTTTTATAAATTAGCAACTTTTTCGTTGGAAGCTAACACGTTCACAAATGCTTGAAATGAATACCACTATCGAGTATTCCATAATTGCAAATGGACAAATGTCCGTTGTTAGTGCTCCTACCGCGTTTTGCGGTAGGAAATATATGTTCGTTTTTTATTTTCTAGTCAGCTTATAGATCAGAGCATTGCAAATAGCTGCTGCTACATTGCTGCCACCCTTGCGACCGCGCGCGACGATGTAAGGAATGCCGGTCTTCATAATGATTTCCTTGGATTCCACTACATTCACAAAGCCAACAGGCACACCAATTACCAGCTCAGGCTTAATTTTACCTTCCTTAACAAGCTCATCTAAGCGTACTAAAGCCGTGGGAGCGTTGCCAACTGCAATAATCACAGGACCTTCAATAGTGCAGGCCTTTTCCATGCAGGCAGCTGCTCTGGTAGAGCCTGCCTCCTTCGCACGGGCAGCCACATCAGCATCAGCCATAAAGCAAACTGCCTTAGCGCCCAGCTTAGCAAGACCCATCTTATTGATGCCTGTGCAGGCCATATTGGTATCTGTAATGATGGTTGCGCCTTTTTCCAGTGCAGCTAAAGCCTTTTCTACTACACCATCGCTAAAAAGCAGATTGCGGGCATAATCAAAATCAGCGGAGGTATGAATAACGCGTTTCACGATATCAAGCTTTTCAGGGTCAATTTTAATTTGGCCCAATTCCTCGCCAATAATTTCCATACTGCGTTTTTCAATATCAGCGGGCAAAACATTTTGTAGTTGCATTTTTTTCACTACCTTTCCTATCAATACAGGCTTGTAGCTAAAATGATTATCTTTCGATGCCTGTACGCGCTGCAATACCCTTTTCAAAAGGATGCTTGCGCTTACAAATTTCGGAGACATAATCAGCTAACTCCACCAGCTCTGCCGCTGGGTTGCGCCCAGTAAGTACAACCTCAAGCTCCGCTGGCTTGCCTTTAAGAAAATCGACTAAAATATCTTTATCAAAAACGCCCGTATTGCAGGCGCCGATAACCTCGTCTAAAATCAACAGGTCAATATGCTCTGTGGCACACTTTTCCTTGACTTTGTCAAAAAGGGCTAGATGCTCCACCAAAACCTGAGCCTTTTCCTCAGCAGTCATTTGGAAGGTAAACTTTTTCGTTTCCTTGCCACGCATGAGCTCAATGCCGGGAATAAGAGTTAAGCTCTTTAGCTCGCCCGTAGGTCTACTCTTTAAAAACTGTACGATGAGCACATGATTACCATGACCAGCGCAGCGTATTGCAAGGCCTAAAGCAGCTGTGGTCTTACCCTTGCCATCACCGCAATAGATATGAATCAAGCCACCATCCTTCATTTAGACGCCTGCCTCCAAAATCTCGTATACCTTTTGCATATCAATATCCTTGCGTACAGCGTCTGCCAAAATATCATATTGCTGGCGCTTGTAATCAGCAAAATTGATGGTCTTTACATCCTCCATATGCAGTCCCTTTTTAGCAAGCAAGGCTTCTACAATCTTAGCAGCAATGCCATCGCCGTCAAAAACGCCATGCACATAGGTGCCATAAACATTCATCTTATAGGTAATATTCTGATTACCCTCATCAAATTCATCCCCTGCTTCATGAATGGGACGAATATTGGTCATAGCATTCTTTGCATCAAAGCTAGTTACACCGGAGTGAATTTCGTACCCATGCAAGGGCATGCCGGTAAGCTCGTGGAAAATGCCCTTGACATCGCCAAAGCAGCCCTCCATTTGGATGGTGCGCTTGTGCTCGATAAAGGAGGTGGTAATATCTAAAAGACCCAAACCAGGGAAATCCCCGCCCTCTTCTACGCCGTAGGGGTCGGAAATATTCTTGCCAAGCATCTGGTAGCCACCGCAAATACCAAAGATAACGGTGCCATTGGATGCATGCTTCAAAATGGCAGCCTCCACACCACTTTGACGCAGCCACTTCAAATCACCAATGGTGTTTTTAGTACCGGGGATGATAATCATATCCGGGTTGCCTAAATCGCGTACATTCTTCACATAACGCAGGGAAACACCAGGAATAAGCTCAAATACATTAAAATCTGTATAGTTGGACATGCGAGGTGTGCGAATAACAGCGATATCAATTAAATCAACCTCGCTGTGGCCGCTAATGCGTTCGGAAAGGCTATCCTCGTCCTCAATATCCACATTGAGCATGGGCAAAACGCCGATTACGGGCACACCGGTTTTTTCTTCAATCATGCGCAGACCGGGACGCAAAATTTCCACATCACCGCGGAATTTATTAATTATTACGCCCTTAACCATAGCTCTTTCTTCGGGCTCTAGCAGCATTAAAGTGCCATAAATAGATGCGAAAACGCCACCACGGTCAATATCTGCTACCAAAAGCACGGGAGCCTTTGCCATTTGTGCCATACCCATATTTACAAAATCGTCCTTTTTGATGTTGATTTCAGCAGGGCTACCGGCGCCTTCAATGCAAACGATATCATATTGGCTGGAAAGCTTATCAAAGGCCTCTTGAACAGCAGGACGCAGGGTGTGCTTCATAGCATAATACTCCTGTGCCTTCATAGTGCCGATGGCTTCACCGTTAACAATAACCTGGGAACCGCTGTCACTGGTTGGCTTCAACAAAATCGGGTTCATAATTACGCTGGGCTCAATATTGGCAGCCTCGGCTTGCACAACCTGAGCACGACCCATTTCGGCACCTTCTTTAGTAATAAAGGAGTTCAATGCCATATTTTGCGATTTAAAGGGAGCTACCTTATAGCCATCCTGATTAAACACGCGGCACAGGCCCGCAGTTAACAGGCTTTTACCGGAGTTGGACATGGTGCCAACCACCATGATTGCTTTTGCCACTTCAATCACTCTCTTTCATCAAAAAGTTCAATATGTCTTTATAATTCTTTAGCGTACACTCAGCGCTAGCACAGGATTTACCACATAAATTCTGAGGCAAATACCCAACCACCACTGGAGTACAGCCATTTCCATGCTTACCTGTAAGGGAGCTAGTTACATGGTCACCACAAATAACTACCTTAATAGGCTCTGTTAAGCGACTCGCTAGGGGCTGTAAAAATTCCTGGTCAATTTTGGTAATAAAGTCGGACTTCGCCCCATAGTCGTATCGATGAGAGGCCTCGTCAGAGCCATTAAAATGTGCTAGTACAAAGTCGTTGCTTTCTAATAGCTTTAATGTACACTCCGCCTTGGAGGCCACATCTGTATCAACATCACCTGTAGCAGTGGTTGGAGTCACAACCTCCATACCCAAAGCTCTGGCAATACCTACCACGATTTCGGCTTTACATACTGCTCCACCTTTTATGCCATGCAGACTGGTAAAGGTAGGCAGCTTTTGCCTTGCCGATGGACCCCAGGGATACAGTATATAACGCAAGCCATCATGAGCTAGATACTCAAGACGCTTGTTGGTTTCATTAAGAAAATAATTTAGGGATAAGGAGCATTGGCGCAGGGGCGCAAGCAGCTTTGCTGCATCCTCACCCACGCTTTCGTGAGGCGGACGTACTGCACAGTCCAAAACATGTGCTTCCTTATCTAGAATCAACAAATTACGATATTCTGAAAGATGGATAAACTCAATATCCTTAAGCACAGCATTACAAACAGAGGCTGCCTCCTGCATCTTTTGAGGAGTGAGACCAGTAGCATTAAAGCCGGCCAAGCGGCCATTTTTGTCCACTGCAGCCAAATTACAGCGCAGCACCATTTCATACTCAGAAATATCCCTGCCATTTGCTAAAAGTTCCAGATAAGCTCTGTTTTGGGGCATATCCCTTTTATCAACACCCAAAAGCCGGAGAATGCAGCTGCAGCTTTCGGGAACAATATCCTGTTCGCAGATACTGAAATGAGCTAACCCACCCTTTGCTGCCAGAGCATCCATAAGCGGATGTGCAGCATGCTCAAAGGGAGTTTGTCCCTGCCAAGCACTAATGGGATCGTCACCCAGTCCATCAATTAAAACCAGTAAAGAGCGCATACTTTTTTGCTTCCTTAATTGCTTTAATAAGGCCACGGTTCAGCACTCTCGTTTTCACCGCGACACGATAATAACCTTCACCAAGGTTATGATAATTAGCACAGGAGCGAATTAAATAGCCCTGTTGCTTTAAGAGCTCTACCAAGTTAACAGGCTCGGGCAGATAGAAAAACACATAATTAGCCTCGGAGCCGTATACCTTTGCTCCAAGATTTGTAAGTTGGGTTTTAAGATAATGTCTTTCTTCCTCGACTAAAAGGAAGGATTCATGAAGATATTGCTCTTCCTTTAAGGCAGCAATACCAGCCTCCTGAGCCAAAACAGAAACGCTCCAATCCTGACCACATTGATGCAGTTTAGTATGTAGCTCTTCATCGGCGTTGAGGCAATAGCCCAAGCGAATGCCGGGCATAGCAAAGGTTTTTGTAAAAGCCTTTAAAATAATCAGCTCTGGATAATCAGCAAGCAAATCACGCATGCTATAAGCTTTTTCCTTGCTAACGAAATCCATAAAGCATTCATCCACCAAAAGCTTAGCACCCATAGCGTTACACTTTTGCAAAACCCTTTCCAACTGTAGGCGCTCCATCAGCTGCCCAGTTGGATTATTAGGATTACAGATCACCACTAAATCGGTGCGAGAGGTTATTTTACCCACCATGCCCTTACCAGGAACAAAAGCATCTTCTTCATTGAGCTCAAAATACTTTATATTACAGCCCACGGAACGTAAAGCCTTTTCATAATCGGCGAAGGTCGGTGCCAATAGCAGTGCTTGTCTAGGCTTCAAGGCTAAGGCTAGACGAAAGAGCACATCGGCGGCACCATTACCAAAGAAAAGGTATTCAGGCTTTACCTTAAGAAAGTCAGCCGTGGCTTGGGTCAAACGACGACAAAAGGCATCAGGATAATTTACGCAGCCCTTTAGGGCTGACTTAACCGCTTCTTTAACACCCAAGGGTAATCCGAGAGGGTTGATATTTGCCGAAAAATCCACAAAGCGTTTGCCATCTGCAGTTGTTTCTTGGCTATAGATGTCACCGCCATGTTCATATTTGTACATTACTCCACCCTCAATCATTTATAATATGTAAAAAAGAGATAAATCACAGAAAACAAAACTAAGCATAGTGCCGATGTCATATACAGCAAATTGTTTGTCTTAACAATATCCTCTGGGCAAACAGGACGAATATCATCACCAATGGTATCCTTGTGCACCAGCTTGCCAAAATAAAAATGGTCACCACCAAGTTGAATGTTCAAGGCACCGGCTGTAACTGATTCGGTCATAGCAGAGTTAGGACTTAGGTGATTATAGCGGTCACGCCAGAAAATATTCCATGCGTTTTTACCATCCATACCTAAACAAAAGGCTGCTAAAATCATTACAAGGCCCGTAATACGAGCAGGAATCAGATTAGCCAAATCATCCAGCTTGGCTGCACAGCGGCCAAAATAGAGGAATTTGTCGTTTTTATAACCCACCATGGAGTCCATAGTGTTGATACCCTTGTATAAAAATGCTAAGGGTACGCCACCCAAAAACATATAGAACATGGGAGCGATAATACCATCAGCGGTATTTTCCGCTACGGTTTCCACTGCACCCTTGGTAATTTCTTCTTCGTCCAAATTTTGGGTATCACGGCCTACAATCCAAGATAGTTTCACTCTAGCATCTGCCAAGTCATTATTGTGCAAGGCGTCATATACCTTCATGCTTTCATCACGCAGGCATTTGGTAGCAAAAATCTGGTAACACATGAGTGTTTCTAGAGCAAAGGCCAGCCAAGGGCTGATGATGTAGGCACCAAGGAGCAATAAAATTGGCACAATGAAAGAGGTCAAAAGCACAATCACCACCATAACAAAGCCACCTAAAAGCAAAGCAAGCTTATTAGGAGCAAGACGTGGCCTTAAATTGCGCTCAATAAAGCCAATCAAATTGCCGATGAGGCAAATGGGATGGGGCAGCCAATGTGGATCTCCAAATATTAAATCTAAGATAAATCCGGCTATAATAGCCGCTAAATGCAGCATACTTCCCTACCCCTTTTACTTTCAAAATTAACACTTACTTGATTTTTGTGTAGCCTGCTCATAATGCTTAGAGCATTGCTCCATAAAGCTGCGGGCAAAATCAGGATTGCCCCACAGATGGATGTGCGGATACCCGGCATACATGGTTTGGTTTGCCGTTGCACATTCCCAGTTGCCGCGACCACTGGCCTTAGCAGCCATAAAGCTGTGTCCGTTATTGGTACTATCACTATAATGGAACTCATGTCCATTAATGCGTCTGCCAGCTGGGCACAGCACATTGTCCTCTTGGGCTGTTAGATGCACATAACCAAAACGAGTCAGCTTTTTCGTTAAAGCTGTTTCACCCTCAATAGCACCTACCCAAGAGTAAAGCTTTTCTCCCTGGCGATAACGCTCTAGCAAATACATAAAGCCACCGCATTCCGCAAAGCAAGGCATGCCACCTAAAACAGCGGCCTTCACGTCAGCGCGCATGGTTTCGTTATTTGCTAATTGTTCGGCATAAAGCTCGGGATAACCGCCACCTAAAATAATGCCATGACAATCCTTCGGAAGATGAGCATCATTTACAGGGCTAAAGGGCACTAACTCAGCGCCTAATTCACTTAATAAATCAAGAGCATCCTGATAGTAGAAGCAAAAGGCCTTATCCTGGGCAATTGCTACCCGCACCCTTGCTTTAGTAACCGGTTCAAGGCATACCGGCTCATAATGTAAAGGAGCTGCAGCGCTGGCAACCTCCAGCAAGGCATCTAAATCGATGGACTTTGCAGCCTGAGCCGCTAAACGCTCCACGATTTCCTGTAGGTCACCTATTTCCTCTGCGGTAACTAGGCCCAAATGACGGCTTTCAAAATTACAATCCGTCAGCACCGGGAAATAGCCCAATAGCTTTACACCAGTTTCCTCTTCGATAACATCTTTATAAAAAACATAGCTCATGGGATTAACATTGTTTAAAATGGCGCCCACAATATGGCTGTCCTTGCGAAAATCCTTAAAGCCCTTGATCATAGCAGCAATGGATAAGGCGGCTCCCTTACCGTTAACCACAAGCACTACAGGAGTATCACAGGTGCATGCTAGCTCATATGCGCTGGCCTCGGTGGTTTTACCCATGCCATCATAAAAGCCCATAGCGCCCTCGAACACAGCCACATCAGCCTTAGCAGCATTCTTTGCTACCAGCATGCGAGCAGTATCCTTACCCAGCATAAAAAGGTCAAGATTGCGGGACTTAGCCCCAATAACACGCGAATGAAACATGGGGTCAATATAATCAGGACCTGATTTAAAGGCGGCAACACCAAGGCCTTTATTCATCAGAGCCTTTAATAAGCCACAAACCAAGGTAGTTTTGCCCGTGCCGCTGCCAGGGGCACTAATCATAAAACGGGGCAGCATCATTTCAGCCATGTTAATCTTCCTTCTTCAAAGCAGTCATTACATAAACAGGATTTTGTGCCATCATCAAATTATAGTGACCCAAATGCTTGCTGCGAGCCACAAAAACATTGACAATTTCTAAGGAATAATCCTGTTTTTCCTTATAATAGTTGGCAACCTCTGCCAGTGTTTCCACTGTAATAGCGTTGATTACCACGCGGCACTTATTATTTTTAGCATAAATGACGTCCAGCATCTGGCACAAATCGCCGCCGCTGCCGCCAACAAAAACACAATCAGGAGCGGGCATGCCTTGGATATTTTCCAAAGCCTCGCCTGCTACGATGTCTAAATTTTCCACACCAAAAAGTGCTTTATTCTTGCCCAATAGCTCCACAGCTACAGGATTGCGCTCGAAGGCCCATACTCTGCCCTGCTTAGCAATCAAAGCCAGCTCAATAGAGCAAGAGCCTGTACCAGCACCGATATCATAAACCAAATCCGTAGCCTTAGGGGCTAGCTTGGACATGGAAACGCTACGCACCTCTTGCTTAGTCATGGGCACCTTGCTGCGCAGGAATAAATCGTCTGCTAGGCCGTGCACAGTAGGTGCAAAAATATTGGCATCCTCATTCAAAATCATCATCACGGACAGGGAGGGAAATTCCAAGGCACTAATTTCTTCCGCTGTCCCGCTAGTGATTTTTTCTTCAGGATAGCTCAAGTTTTCGCCTACATAGACCTGCACTTGACCTAAGCCGTGCTCACAAAGCTCAGCACATAGCTTTTGCGGAGAGTTGTCGCCACCGGTCAAGGAAAAGACCTTTTTGTTTTGCGCTACAGCCGCTACAAGATTTTGTTGACGCCCGTGCATGCTAACGATTTTACAATCGTCCCAGCTCATATTAAGGGCGCTAGCAAAATAAACAAGGCTGCTGATGCCTGCAAAGCGCTTCACGTCGCAATTGGGCAGCTTACCGCTGATTGTTTTTGCTAAGCTAAAGAAGCCCACATCACCGGAAACCAGCACTGCCAGCTGATCCCGTTCAGGGTCAGCTGCAGCTGCGATAGCAGCGATTTCCGAAGTTTTGATGGTATCGTATACTTTTTTATCTGCTGCTGCGAAGGCAGCCAGCATGCGTTTATCGCCAATGAGGATATTGCTATCCTCGATGGCCTTGCGTGCAGCACCGGTGAGCAAATCAGGATTGCCGGGACCGATGCCCACGATATTAACTCTTAACATGAGAAAACTCCTCTTTTAAAAGCGACACTATCTCACTTAAGCCAGCGCCCACTTCTTCGCTTGCTCGGCCTATCACTATCAGCTTCGCTCCGGCCTCCGCCGCAGCCTCCACCTTTTCGTCAAAGCCGCCGGCCTTGCCACTATCCTTGGTAACCATAAATTTACTGCCATATTTCTTCAGCATGGCCACATTCAAATCCTTAGCGAAAGGACCCTGCATACAGACAATATTAGCCGGCTTATAGCCCAATTCCAGAGCGCTTTGCAGGCTGCTCTCCATGGGCAAAATACGCAAAGCAATGCGCTCCGCATAATCCTTAACCCCGGTAAAATCTGGCAAATTTTTGCTGCCCGTGGTCAGAAAAATATTGCCCTCCACCTGGTTTAAAAGCTCCACCGCTTCACCAAAATCGTGTACAGTGATATAATCCCCTGCTTCTCCTTGGGGACGTACCAGCCTTAGATAACGGCATTTCTGCGCCTCACAGGCCTTCTGCACAGTGGCAGTGACAATAGTCGCATAAGGATGGGTAGCGTCAATAACATAGCTGGGTCTATGCTCGGCTAAAAATGCCTCCATAGCAGCCAAGTCCATGCGCTCAGCCATAATCTTAGTATTGTCCTGGGGCTCAATCAAAGCCGCGCCATACTCGGTAGCTACGCTCACAAAAAGCTGAACAGGCAAGCCCGCCATCTCTTTAATGAGCCTGCGCCCCTCGCTGGTGCCTCCTATGAGCCAAATCACCGGCTTCATGCCAGTCTGTAACCGCGGGGAGTTACCAAACGACCGTTAATAACTTCGGTTTGAGTATTGCCGATGATAACAGTGGAGAACATATCCACTTCTTTATCACGGAGCTCAGCCAAGGTAGTCAGTTCATAGGATTGACCTTCACGGCCGATATTGCGCACAATGCCTGCAGGAATGGTGCCAGGTTGGTTCTTGAGCATAATATCGCAGGCTTTTTGCAAATAGTCATGACGTTTGAAGCTGGAGGGGTTATAAAGGCAGATGCAAAAATCCGCTTTAGAAGCACAATCCAGACGTTTTTCTATCTTTTCCCAAGGAGTCAGCAAATCACTCAAGGAAATCAGGCAAAAATCGCTAATTAAGGGTGCGCCCAAAACTGCAGCGCCGGAGCAAGCAGCGGTGATACCGGGGATAACCTCAATATCTATTTCAGGATGCTCCTTAGCTACCTGGCACATGATGCCTGCCATGCCATATACGCCAGCGTCACCACTGGAAATCATGGCTACAGTTTTGCCCTTTAGAGCTTCGTCCAGAGCCAGCTTGCAACGGTCTACTTCCTTACGCATGCCGGTGGATAGAAATTCCTTCTCAGCAAAATCTTCTTTAATCAGGTTTACATAAACATGGTAGCCAGCAATTACGTCACAGGACTTTAAAGCGTCATAGGCTCTTTTAGTCATTTGCTCCACGCCACCGGGGCCCAGGCCCACTACATATAATTTGGACATTTTCATGCCTCCTATTTTATCATTTTTTTAGACCTGTATGCTGAAAATCAAGCACCAAGTCCTCTACCGCAATGGCCAGAGTTACACCATTGCGACTGGTTTTTCTTAAAGCAAGTCTGCCTCCGCCAGCATCCTTCACGGCACTTCGCTCGCAAACATTGCTCACTCCCACCACACTTTGCACAAAGGCTGAAGGCGTAAAATCACCCTCCAAGGCATTCAGCTCTTCGGCAGTATAAAAGTGGGCTGGGAAATTATATTTTTTCGCAAAGGCTAACAGCCCCTGCTCATCCTTTTTCAAATCCACAGAAGATATTCCGGCTATGGAACGCACATCTAAATCGAGTCGTTCCAGCTCCGGCAGCACCAGCTCTTCAATCCTTTCCAGAGGCGTATTGCGTTTGCAGCCAATGCCCAAATGGACAATCTTGGGCAATAAGCGCAGGGTAGACTTTCTAAAAGGAGCTAAACGCTTGCTCAAGGTAATAGCCATGCCTATGGGCAAGCTGCCATTAATCTCTACCTGTTTGGGTAAAGAGCCAGCTACTTCAAAGCCGGCGTCCACATATAGGCCAACTTTTTCGCCTGATACAAGCGCAGCCGCAAAATCCTTTGCTGCCTTTAGGGAGCAAAGCACCATGTTGTTTCTAGCTGCCCACTCATCCACTGCGAAAAGACCATTCACATCCGTTGCTGTGGTTACGCAGGCTTGGGCTCCCAAGGCCGCAGCCACATAACGAGACATTTCATTAGCACCGCCAATATGGCCTGCTAAAAGGGGAATGACAAAATTCCCTCGCTCGTCAATGGAAAGCACTGCCGGGTCAGTAAGCTTGCTTTTGATGAAAGGAGCAATGGTGCGCACAGCAATACCAACTGCACCTACGAAAACAAGTAATTGACAACGAGAAAAGTCCTCGGCACAGGCTACATTGTGATCCGGTAAAAGAGGCTCAAGGCTAGCCTCCTCTGCGTATTTGGCTACAGTCTTGTTGCTAACATGATAGTCCAAGCTCTTTAGCAGTGCAGTAATACGCTTGCTAAGCTTAGCTCCACGCAAGGAAAAGGAATAAATAGCCGCTTCCATAGGCTTATTTAACCTCGGGCTTGAGCTCCAGCTTGCTAGGATCTGCTTCACGGAAGCCGTGAGCAAAGGTCGGGTTATACAGCTCGCTGCGGTCATATTCGTTGCCCAAGAAGCCACCTACAGTGATTAATGCAGTTTTGTTGATACCATATTTAGCAGCGCTTTCTGCCAGAGTACCAACGGTGCAGCGTACAACCATTTGGTCAGGCCAGGAAGCCTTGTACACAATAGCAGCGGGGGTTTCAGCAGTGTAGCCGCCCTTAATCAGCTCGCTAGACAGCTTTTCCAGCATGCCTGCGCTCAGGAAAATAACCATGGTAGCATTATGTGCTGCATAGTCGGCAATTTTTTGACGAGGAGGTACAGGAGTGCGACCCTCCATACGAGTGATGATTACGGATTGGCTTACATTGGGGAGAGTATATTCAGCCTTCAGGGCTGCCGCAGCAGCGCAGAAGGAGCTTACGCCGGGCACGATTTCGTAGTCCAGGTTGTAGCCACGCAGCAGGTCAATTTGCTCGCGGTGAGCACCATACACGCTGGGGTCACCAGTGTGCAAACGCACTACCAATTTACCAGCCTGAGAAGCGGGAACCATGGCCGCAATAACCTCTTCCAAAGTCATGTGGGCACTATTCATAATCACGCAATCAGGTTTGCAGTATTTCAAAAGGTCCGGGTTAACTAAGGAGCCGGCATAGATGCACAGGTCGCATTTTTCCAGCAGTTCTTTACCCTTAACAGTAATCAAGTCAGCAGCACCAGGGCCTGCACCAATAAAATAAATCATTATTTATCAAACTCCTTTTCTTTAACCAGAATAACAGAGAAATAGCTGCTCTTGGGGTCAATTTCTTCCAAATCGTGGTACACTCTTTCGCCGGGCAGACCGCAGCGCTCTACCATGCCGGCGTTTTTGATAAGGCCTTTTTCCCGTAGCTCGTCGCGGACACGGCCAATTTCACTGGCAGATTTCATGAGCACCTTATTACCGGGGCCATCCAAAAACTTGGAGGATTCCTTATAGCTACCGGGCAACACAATCAAGGGTTCTGCTCTTTCACACAGAGAAGTGTTCAGCTTAGCCGCTACTGCGCAGATGGAGGTTACGCCAGCAACCAGCTCTGCCTCGTAGCCATCAGCCAAAACTAATTTATGTACATAAATGCAGGTTGCATATACGGTGGGGCAGCCCAGAGTAATGAAAACAACATTTTTGCCCTCATCCAACAGCTTTTCAATGGCATCAGCGCCTTCACGATGAGCCTTGTCCATAGCTGCCATGTCCTTAGTCATGGGCATATAAATCATAACCTGCTCTTTTTCATCTAAGTTTACAACATTATTAACGATGGCTTTAGCTGTTAAAATACCGTTATCGCCTTGGGGAATTGCTACCACATCGCATTCCTTTAACAGACGTACAGATTTCAAAGTCATTAACTCCGGATCACCGGGGCCGATACCAACACTATAAAGCTTACCTCTCATTTTTACTCTCCTTTTTCTTATGTAATTGGATTAAAGCATCTGCATACTTGGTTTTGCCCAAAATGCCGTAGACATTAGAGAACATAAAAGCAGCAGTTTTTATTTTACCATGCACTCGATGCTGCATGTAAAAATCAATTTTGTCCGTAACCTTTTCTATAACTGACTCAAACAGATTTTCCCGCTTGAGGATTTTAGTTACCTCATCAGTAGTTAGGCAGCCATATATTTCCTGCCCCACTTCGATGGAAGCACCATGAAACATTGCCTCAAGAGCAAAAAGCTCCGTGCGGCAGTCAGCATATTTGGAATGGGTATTCATTACGCCTTGAGCCAGCTTGACTAGCTTACCACTGTGCCCTATCAAGAGAAGGGTTTCGAAGCCCAAGAATACTGCATAATCTAAAAGCTCGCCTACAAAATTACTGCAGGTTACTGCACCCTCCAAATCCAGCTGCATCACGTCGCGAGTAAAATCCTCGCCGTAATTGCCAAAAAAAACTAAAAGATTTTTGTTTCCCCTAGCCTTTTGCGCCCGCATCTCCACATACATGGTTTCGATAAGTGCTTTTTCGCTCATGGGTTCGACGATGCCGCTAGTACCTAAAACGGATAAGCCACCCACAATGCCCAAACGAGGATTAAAGGTTTTTTTGGCGATTTCCACACCCTCTGGAATGGAGATGGTTACAGATAGGCCTCCATCATAGGCATTATCCTCTATCACACTAGTGACTTCGGCAGTAATCATGCGCCTGGGAGTAGGATTAATAGCCGGTCCACCCACAGAACAGGCCAAGCCTGGCTTGGTTACCCTGCCAACACCTAGGCCACCCTCTATATGTACGCCGGGCTCAGCAACCTTATCTACCCTAGCAAAAACTAAAATACCATTTGTATCATCCGGGTCATCACCCGAATCCTTGCGAATGGCACAGCTAACATAATTTTCCTTTTGCTCCACTTCCAAAGGCTCTAAATTTAAGACAATGCCCTTAGGAGTATCAATGCGTACACTGTCCACTCTCTCGCCGGTTAATAGCATGGTGGCAGCCGCTTTAGCTGCTGCAGTTGCACAGCTGCCGGTTGTGTAGCCACAACGTAGGTTCTTACCCTGTGAAAATTGATATTCGTTCACAAGAGCCTCCTTTATATACGATATTAACTAAGAAAAAATCCTAATAATAAGAAAAGACTCCTGCTGAACCCAACAGAAGTCACAAAGACAGAATTAACTAAGAACAATTGCATTAGTAATTAGCAAACCCACTGTCTCCATCACCCGTGGATTCAGAGTTAAGTATAGGTTGGTTGCTGACTTAGGCTATCAGCCTGCACAGCGGCGGGACCGTAGGAGCAATGTCCTCTTACCATTTAGGCATACTGCACCTATACTAATATACGCATTCATTATAGCACAAGATGGGGCAAATTCCAATACCTAAAGCAAAAATTATTAGCGCTACTAGGAATTATTCTCGAAATTAATTTTATTTAATTCAATAACTAATTAGTAAGTAATTTTATATTCAGACAATTTTCCCATGAAAAAAGAGCCCGGATGTAAATCCGAGCTCTGGAGAACTATTATTTATTTTGCCTTTTTCAAGAATTTTTCATACATAGCATGGTCTTCAGCCATCATCTTATCAGCTTCTGCACCGATAATGCAGGTGGGATCAATACCCTGCTTCATGAAATAATCCTTAAATTCCTTAGATTCGCAAACCTTCTTAGCTGCGTTACGCAGAACCTCAAGCTTCTCTTTGGGAGTGTTTTTCGGAGCAACCAATGCAGCCCAAGCACGAACAGTCATGTTATGACCCAATTCCTTAAAGGTGGGAACATTGGGATAAATAACGCTGCGGCTACCTGCCATGACAGCTAAAATCTTCAGGTTGCCAGCATCAACTTGGCTCTTAAATACGGAGGGATCAGCCAAGGTTGCGTCAATGTGCTTGCCTGCCAGCGCTGCAGCAATATCAGCAGAGCCTTTCGGATACGGCACATGCTTAAATTGTACGCCAAATTCTTCCTCAAAGGAGAGAGCAGCAATATGCCAAATTGCACCAACACCGCTGTTACCCATCTTAATTTTACCAGGGTTAGATTTAGCGTATTTTACAAATTCATCAACACTATTATAGGGAGCTTCCTTGGGCACAATCAAAGCTGCAGGAGCTGCAATCGGTGCGCAAATAGCTGCATAATCCTTATAGGTGTTCTTGCATTTACCTTGATGAGGGAACATAGCCAGCTCTACGGTTACCATACCCAGGGTATGGCCATCAGCCTTAGCATTAGCAGTTTCCACCATACCGGTTACACCGCCGCCATCTGGCTTGTTAACAGGAACAAATTTAGAGCCCTTCAGCTCTTTTTCCATGAATTGGATAAGGCCGCGAGCAGAGGTATCGGTACCGCCACCTGGAGCCTTCGGGATAATTACAGAAATATCGCCATCAGCGGGATAAGCAGCCTTTTTGCTGTCACCACCGCAGCCTGCCAGCATAACTGCCATAGTCAGCATGGCCATGAGTACAACTAAGATTTTTTTCATCCTTTGCACAACTCCTTATGTAAAAATATCTACAGAGCAGCTGTCTTTACAGCCCCGTCCACGACTGGAAAGACGAGCATCATAGTTGTATATATTGTACCATATATTACAAAGAGCGTAAACTGAATTTTAGATTTTTATTTGAACTACCGCAATATTCTTGCGGTCATAGGTGTAACTAATGTAGACATCATGGTCCTCAGCAATAATAGCTGGATAGGAAAATTCACCTTTTTCTGTTTCTAAATCTATAAGCTTGTGCCAAGTATGTCCATCGTCCTCACTCATAAAGAGACTTAAGGGTGAGCGCATGCCCCAATTAGCTGCCACAGGGTTACATACGAGAAGCAGTCTGCCATCTGCTAGAGCAACTAAATCTAGGCCGCTGTTATTATTGGGCAGCGTTAGAGGATAAGCAGCGCTCCAGCTCTCGCCCTCATCGGTGCTGTCAGCCCGATGGACGAAGCCTTCGCTGCTGCGCAGCAGCATGTGCACACTGCCATCGGCGCTTTGCCACAGGCTGGGCTGGATAACCCCGCGCCCGTAAAAGGACTGCGCACTAACGGCAATGGAGCTTTCAGCAGTTTTCTCTCCTGCTTGATACTGCAAATTCTCGATTACTACAGGCGCTGACTTGTGCCAAGTGCGAGCATCGTCATCACTAATGTCTGCGAAGGCTCGCCAAATACCATGCTCCGTGCTTCCGCCCGCTAAAACGCGCCCGCTAGCCAGTCGAATGAGCTTGTTACGCACGGGCCCCCGCCCGCCGCTCACGTCGCCCGTAACTAGTTCCCTTGGTGCGCTCCACGTTTTACCATCGTCAGATGAAGTCATAAACATGGTTCGCCATTCTGCAATCCTTTGCCCTTCCTTATAGAACAGCAGAAGCGTGCCGTCCTCACGAAAAAAAAGCACCGGATTCCAGTTGGCATCTGCCCCGTTCGCCAGCTTCACCGGCTCGCTCCAGCCCTTGCCAGCCTCTAAAGCTTCGCTTTCATCTCTTTTAGCGAGGTCATTTACTTCTATCTCTTGGGAAATATTCATTTTTCGTGAAGCATAAATGGCCACATCAGCTTCGCCCTCGTGACTGCCCCCAAACCAGCAGCACATGAGTCCCCCATTGCGCAGCTTAACTACGGTAGAAGCGTGGCAGAAGGCCGTTGGGAGCTCGGCCATGATTAATTCTTTATGTAATGCAAAATTTTTATTCATCTTCCCACCTCAATAAATAGAGCTCCAAATACTTTATTTTATTATAGCATCAGCTTGCCATGAGGGCAAATTTTGCCATCTTTTTCCTCCACATACAAAATAGAACGCTCCAAGCAAGGCTATCGATTGGACATCGAGGCCACTACTTGAAGCGTTATATCATAGTTTAATTGTTAATTTTAGGTGTGATTAAAACAAGCTAATAGAATTAGAAGCTATACTCAGCACCAACGATGAAGCGGCGGGATTGAGCAGGATATTCATATACCCCACCATAGGTACCAGCACACTCTGCGTAAGCCCTATTAGTCAGATTATATCCTTTAGCAAAGATGGTCCAGTCTTTAGTTGCTTTATAAGAAGCAGCCATGTCTATTGTTACATAACAGCTGTCAATGTACGCATATCTGGTATCTGCACCGCTAGCAGCACGCATAATCAAGTCAGCATTCCACTTCTCATCATGGTAACGAATACCCATGCGATAATTATTGGGAGCATAATTATAGTCTCTTTCAAAGCCTGCACCTTCATCATTACGTACACGTACATAAGTGTAGGAAGCTTCCAAATCCCAATTATCATCTAACTGGTGGTTAATGCTCAATTCAAATCCATTTTTCTTTTGTTTATCAACATTTTCAGCATGCCTATGATATGGAGCATCAGATGCCCACTTAATTGCATCTTCTAATTTACTTTGGAAGTAGCTAATGTTTACATCAGTTTTATCTTTTATCTTGGTGCTATAGCCAATAGTAAATGTATCACCCGTTTCAGGCTTTAAATTAGGATTGCCTTGCATCCAAGGTGAATTGTAGAACAAGTCATCAATAGTAGGCGCCTTAAATACTTGACCCCAATTTATATAAGCATGACTATTTTCATCGAATTTCTTATTCAAGCCTGCACTCAAAGTTGTTTCACTACCAGATTTGCTGTGCTTATCCCAACGAGCACCGGTATTAAGAGTAAAAGTCGGCGCAAACTCCCAAATGTTATTAGCGAAAATAGCCAAATTGTGAATGCTGCTCTCATCATATGCTATTTCATTCTCTGCTTTAGAATTTCTATAAGATGCACCTATAACAATCTTATTATTTTCAGATGTAGTAATACTTTGCTGCATCTCTAAGCCGAAATTCTTTTCATCCATACCTCCGTCATTAAAATAAGAGTACTTTTTATAATAGGTTTGCAAATAACCTTCATCAGTATCCTTTACCAGCCAAGAATACTTAGCATTAAGCTCATTAGATTTTTTAAATACATTATTCGCTGGATAAGTAGATGTTGCTTGATAAGGACTATGTCCCTCAAATTTACTAAAATTATAGCCAACAGATAAATTAGTAGTATCGGTTAATTCTTGATCAATTCTCAAAAACACCTTCTCATTTTCATAATTAGATTGGTCAGGCCATCTTTTAGTACTACCAGTTGCTACATCCTTGTATTTATAATAGCTTTGTTTTATCTTAGAAGCTGATACAGATACCCCTGTTTTACCTTCTTTGAAATTATATAAAGCTTTGCCTTCCTTGTACTTATGAGAGCCAGCACTGAAGCCTACCTTGCCGTAGCTGTGGTCCGTCTTTTTAGTAATGATATTGATTACACCACCCACTGCATCGGAGCCATACAAGGCACCTCCATGACCTTTAACAACCTCAATCCGCTCAATTTGACTAACATCGGGCAAAAGATTCAAGTCAAAGCTAGACCTTCCAGTAATGGTACCCATATCAATATTTACTCTGCGACCATCAACTAATACCAGTACACGGTCATCACCATTAAGGATAATGCTCTTTTCGTTAGCACCATAACCATTATCCATGACCACTGCACCCGGCAAATCCTTCAAAGCCTCAGCCACATCCTGATACCTTCTGCTTTCAATCTTCGCAGCGTCAATAGTCGCCACATTAGCCGGGGTATCAACCTTGGCAGTCTGGGTACGGCTAGCCGTCACCACATACTCATCCATAGCAAATTCCATAGCCCCATCCTGAGCAGCATTTACCTCTGCAGCCAAGACAACAGGGCTGTACACAGCAGTTGCGCCAACAAGCAAGGACAGCAAAATTGCGTTGCGCATAGTCTTCATCTTTTCCATAAATCTAACCTCTTTCCATAAAAATCCTTTGCCCTTACACCCTTGCTCCCAGAATGAAAGAGCCTTTATTTTAGGCAGTGCCCAAAAAACAAATTAACCAAAAGCGTCATAAAAATCTTTTGTACAAAAAGAAAAACCACCAAAGCCGTGCCATAAGCGTACTAAGCCAATTTAGCTAATCCGCCTGTAAATCGCAGGTTTGATGGAAACTTCGACTAAACAGCGCTTAGACTCAAGCTCATCGCCCGCCCATCCCTTTGCGTT
>JBJDXD010000091.1:0-7057 GCA_051866495.1 Phascolarctobacterium sp.
GATGATATTCTTCCATCACACGTGTCATGGCAGATTTGCTGCAAATATTGGCTATCTCAACCTTAAAGTTTAAGCTAGCTCCATAGCGCAAATGCAGCTCCTGCTGCAGGTCATAAACACCATTTTCATAGATATCCAAAGCAATAATCTGCTTGGGCTCCATCTTGGCAACCTGGCGACACATTTCACTGCCAATGCTGCCTCCGCCACCGGTAACAAGAATGACTTTGTCTTTATAATAAGAGCTTACTAGCTCATTATTAACAACAATAGGCTGTCTAAAAAGCAGCTCTTCAATATCAAACTCGCGCAGCACACGCTTGCCACTTTTAGCAACGTCAGTTACGGAAAAATCATATACTTTTACTTTATAACCAGCCGCTTTATACATCTTAAAGAGGCTGTCTTTTTTTGTATTGATAATATTGGTAATAGCAAAAACTACTTCCTGAACGCCCATGTCCTTCAGGTCGTCCATGCTTTCTTCCCCTTCGGGAAGCACGGGAAGACCCATAACCTCACGCCCTGCCTTACTCATATCTTGGTCGATAAAGCAAACCGGAACATAGGGAGCGTTATCATTGCTCAATAGCTCATCAGCAAGCACTGCTCCAAGACGACCTGCGCCAAGAATGGCAACACGAATGCGTTTATTTTCGTTGCGACGCTCTTTGACCACATTATCGCCTGCAAAAATAACCAAAAGCCAGCGCAAGAATTCGCCCTTTTTTGTTCTGCGCACGCCAAAGCGATAGCAATAGCGATACATTAAGCGGATGCCAACAGCGCCTAAAAGATTTAGCAATATGATAATCAACCAGCGTTGACTGGTCATATGCTGCAGGCCAAGGCCAAACTTCAAAGGAAAATAAAACAAAATAGAAATTAAGTCCGTAGCAAAAAGGCGCATATAAACATGCACACCGCCATAACGGATAATCATGCTATATACCTTGCCAATAGTGCGGCAAATTAATATGCACAACAAAGACAAACCAGAAAAACAAATAAATTCACTAAGCGTGCTTCTAGCTAGTCCATAAGTGGTGTAAATAAAGCCAATGACTACCAAGTAGACGATAATGTCATAGAACATTAACTGCCAACGAATCTTAAATTTTCCATCAAATAACTTTACTTCCATTGCAACAACTTTCCTTAAAAGATGATTATATAAATTTATCTAAATCTTATAGTTTAGAAGAAACTTACTTCTTCCACAAAAACTTTCCAATAATATAACCGCAGCTCATAAACAATCCTAAAAGTGCGGCTACAGCGATATTTTTCTTCTTATTGGGAGAAACAGGTACATCAAGCTGCTTATTTTGCAAAATTAGCTCTGCTTTTGCATCCTTAACAGGCATAACAGTTTCCTTATTGCTACCAACCACATCCTTATCAACAACTACTACGTCAGCACCCTTAATAATTCGATTAACCTTCTCCAAGGCTTTAGGAAGATATGCTTCGGCAACAGCTTTAGCGTCTGCCGGGGAATACGCATCAAAGGACAAGCTTAATAAGGAAGTTCTTCTAGCATTCTTAACAGACGCAACACCATCATTCTTTAATAACTCTAAACAAGTATTCACAGTAAATTCATGATTTATTATATTCGCAGGGATTCTAATCATGGCATTATATTGATAAACTGGCTTTGCGATGCAGAAACTATAAATTGCCGCAGCTGCTGCAAAGGCCACAGTAGTGCCAGCAATCAGCTTCCAATTTTTCTTCAATTCTCCAAAAAGTTCCACCAAATCTATTTCAATCTCATCATTATTGTGGTTCTGAATGTCCTTTTCCATCGAATCCTCCCGACCAGTCATTAAAATCGACGGGCAAATTGTCAAACTGCCACATCAAATTCTAAATAGTCTACTCTACTTCCTATAGTTGCTAATATTATATCACCTTTGTCCCCCCCCCACAAGACGTTTTTAGGTAAAAAATAAATCGAACGATTCGTATCGCTCGACGGCTCCCAAAAGATAAGATTTATTTTTGACCCTTAGAAATCTCAACAATTCTGAAATTTCTTATATATAGTTTATAATATTTTTCACTTGCATTTTCTATAACTATATGTTAATATAAGTACGACAAGTTATTAACATGGAGCTTGTAATTGTTCCATGGCTGATTCTGTGGTAAGTAGTGTCGTTTGGCACTGCTTTTTTTATTTATTGCATACCTTTTTATATTCAACGTTGACCGCGTCACTATATCGTGATACAATGAGAAAGGAGTCTTATGTATGCCAGTATTAGCAAGATTTTATGGAGTTACTATCCGTATGTATTTTCAACAAGCAGAACACAATCCACCCCATATCCACGCAATTTATAACAATGATGTTGCTGCTATATGCATAAAGGACGGAGAAATCCTAGAAGGTTACCTTCCTCCAAAAGTAATAGCTATGGTTCAAAAATGGACTCTTTTGCATCAGGATGAATTACTACAGATATGGCAAACCCAAACCTTTATTAAATTGCCTCCACTAAAATAACGAAAGGGAGAAAGTATCATGTTTCACAAGGTAAAAATAGTAAATGCTCTTGATAATTACCGATTAAGTGTTCAATTTGCTGAAGGTGTTACAAAAATCTATGATGTATCCCGGCTTTTTAGCACATGGACTGCATTTATTTCTCTAAAAGATAATCCTATCCTATTCAAAAAAGCACGAGTTGACGTTGGTGGCTACGGCGTGATTTGGAATGATGAACTGGATATTTCCTGTGATGAGCTATTCGCCAATGGAGAAACTATAAAAACTCCCTTTGATGGACTAATGTCCTTTAATGATGCTACCACCTTGTGGGGTCTGAATGAAAGCACTCTTCGGAAGGCTATTAGCTATGGTAAGCTTGTAAACGGTATTGATGTTTGCAAATTTGGCAAACAATGGGTCATTTCCATGGATGCAATGAAACGAGAATATGGTGAACCAAAAGAAAAGCACGCTGTCTAATCCTCACCCACGCCACACAAAAACGCAGGTACTGCAATCAAGCAATACCTGCGTTTTTTATTCTCAATATTTACTTTACTAGAGAGCATGCACTCCCACTAAAACTCCAGCTCTATGCTCACGGGGCAGTGGTCGCTGCCGAAAACATCGTTGTGAATTTCGGCACTCTTCACCTTATCCTTAATGCGCTCGGACACCATAAAATAGTCAATACGCCAACCAGCGTTCTTTTCGCGAGCCTTGAACATATAGCTCCACCAGCTATACTTAACTTCCTCCGGATGCAGATGGCGGAAGGTATCCACAAAGCCTGCAGCCTTAAAAATACGGAACTTTTCCCGCTCCTGGTCCGTAAAGCCAGCATTCATGCGGTTGGTTTTGGGGTTCTTGAGGTCGATTTCCTCCGCTGCCACATTAAGATCACCACAAATTACAACAGGCTTAATAGCATCCAGCTTTTGCAAATAAGCTAAGAAAACCTCCTCCCACTCCATGCGATAGTCCAACCGAGCCAACTCCCGCTGAGAGTTAGGAGTATAAACCGTCACTAGGAAAAATTCGGGATATTCCGCCGTAATTACGCGGCCTTCCTTATCGTGCTCCTCAATGCCAATATCATAGGTAACATTCAATGGAGCCTGCTTGCTAAAAATAGCTGTGCCGCTGTAGCCCTTCTTTTCAGCACTATTCCAATATTCCTCATAGCCAGGAAAAGCAAAGGTTGCCTGCTCCCGTTGCATCTTAGTTTCCTGCAAGCAAATCACATCCGGGTCGGCAGCTGCCAAAAAATCTGCAAAGCCCTTATTCATGCACGCCCTCAGGCCATTAACATTCCAAGAATATAATTTCATACTGCACCTCTCTCAGCCTTGATTTTGCTCTGCTGCCACCTTCACCGTTTCGTAAATCCAACGTGCAGTGTCGTACAAATCGCTTTCCTTCAAATATTCCTCAGTGGTATGCACATTGCTCATGCCCGTTGCCAAAAGCCCGCAGGGCAAGCCATAACCACAGAGATAATTACCATCACTGCAGCCACCGGTGGTCTTGAGCTCCACCTTAAAGCCTAATCTTTCAGCAGAACGCTTAGCCAACTCAATGCAGGGATGATCCTTAGAAAGCTCCACAGCAGGACAGCCCTCTACTACCTCAAACTCAACCTGACCTTTGCCAGCTTCCACAGTTTCCTTAATCAAAGCAAGCGTATCATCCTTAAGCTTTTCCAGCTTGGGCACATTCAAGGAGCGCATATCAATAACAAATTTAGCCTCTGGACACACGATATTTGTACCTATGCCAGCATTAAACATGCCAATATTAAAGGTAGTTTCCTCATCAATGCGACCATAAGCAGGCAGCTTGCTGAGAGCCTCGGCGGCTAGCATAATAGCATTGACGCCCTCCTCCGGAGCAATGCCCGCATGGGCAGCCTTGCCCTTAACAGTAACATAAATATCATAGAGCTTGGGCGCAGCATAGGTAATCTCACCCATATTACCGCCAATGTCCATGCAATAGCCGTAATCAGCCTTAATCCAAGACTTATCCAAATTTACAACGCCTAGGCAGCCAATTTCCTCGCTAATGGTAAAGAGTAGCTGGATATCGCCGTGGGCCACGCCATCCTCCTTCAGGGCACGCACTGCCTCCAGCATGCCTGCCACGCCTACCTTGTCGTCACCGCCCAAGGTAGTGGTGCCATCGCTATAGAGTACACCATCCTTGCGCACCACCTTGGTTCCAGTGGTAGGCGCAACGGAATCCATATGGGCCTCAAAAAGCAACGTAGGTGCACTAGGCATGGTACCCTTCACATAAGCCCACACATTGCCGCAGGTGCCACCGGTCTTGGCATGGGCATTATCCATCACCGGCTCCAAGCCCAGCTCCCGCAGCTTAGCCATAATCAGCTCTGCTTCCGCCTTTTCGTCCTTGCTAGGGCAAGGAACGCTAACCAATTCGATAAATTCTTTTAGCAGTCTATTTTCATTAATCACTTGAACCACCTCATAAAAAATAACTCCCCTCTATTATAGCATTTTTTTAGAAGGGAGTCACTTTACTTATTAGAATCTCTATAAGTTTTTTATTCGCTGATTTATGCTTAATGATTATTCTATGGGTATATCCGTAGATTGCGCCATTATTATGCAACGCAGGCTAAGGCTCGCAAGCACCTGCCCATTGGCTCTCCCCTTGATTTCTAGCATTTGTACTTGGATGTGCTGCTTTTCTACTTGCTTGAGCCAACGCACCAGCGCAAAATAATCCCCCACCAGCTCTAGCTTAAGCTGCTTAATGGTTAGGTTTTTAGCAAGCATTGCCTTTTTTATTGGTTGTGGCTCTGTTCTTGACTCCACAACCTGCACCAGCTTTAGCATCAGTCCCTGCCGCGTTGCCAGCTGCTGTAGCCTTCCCTGCACTTGATTAACGTCCGTAAAGCCCGGCAGCTTGCTGCGCACTTGGGCCAGCTCACGAAACTTAGTAGCTGTAAAGGCCTCATAATCATCGTGGGTCAGAGCAAATTCTTCAACCCTATTTAGCAGCTCATTTTGCTGCCTTTGCTGTTGGCGTAGCGATTTAAACTCACTCCAAGCAGGCAGGGCGCAAGTATAAATAGCTAGAAGCACTGCCAAAACACCAACACCAAGCTGTATCAAGGCCAATAGATAGGGCTTCATGCTAACATTAGCATTGTTTTGCTGCTTACTTTTTGGGGCAATAAAACTCAAAAAGTGCAATTTTTTTCTTACATAACGCCACCAAAGGCGTGCTTTTTTTATCCCTTGCCTTTTCATTTCTCCCTCACAGCCAAAGTAAATTTTAACTTTTCCTGATCCTGTTGGCTATGCTGCAGCTGCACTTGGGCAAATTGCTTGGAGCCTTCCAAACGCTCTAGCAAGCGCTCTAAGCCGTCATGCTTATAGCAAGCCCCCTCTAAACGCCAAAGGTAGCCATGCTTTTCCTGTTTCATCTTTGCATCCTTGCCCACTTGCTTGGTAACACTATTATCCGCCACTAAGCTAGCACTCAAGCCCTCTAGCCAGCAGCTGGCGCCCAATTGCTGTCCCAGCTTGCTAAGGCTATTGCCCACATGGGAATTGTAGTGCTGCACTTGGCTGGCCATATTTTGATACTGCTCCAGCGTAGCTGCTAGTCTTTTGTTCTGCTCATAACGCTTGTGCCACAGCTCGTATTTTGCCAGCTCCTGCTGGGTTTGCAGCAGCTGGTGCTGGGCTATGTAGCAGCCACCCTTGGCGCATGCGTAAATACTAAAAGCCAAAAGCAGACAGGCTATACAAGCTAGCTTAGGAGAACTGGATGTTGCAAGGCTCACAGCCTCCTGCTGCCAATGCTGCCTTTCTGTTTGTAAACTCCAATTTTTAAGCTGTGCCCCCTGATACCAAACCTGTTGCACCTTATCAGCCTCAAGTCCAACCAAAATTCCCTGCATATATAAACGCAAGCCGGTCAGAATATCTCCCGCCCTTATGGCTTGCTCCTTTGGCCATGCCCAAAGCTGCACGATTTCCTCCTCCAGCTCCATGCCATAGGTGGCATGACTTGCACAGACCACATTATAGCTTCCCTTGGTCCATGGCACTATCTGCTCTGCCTCCCATTGGATGGCTTGATATAGCTCCTTCGGCTCAAGCTGCGGCAAACGTAGCTCCTCATGAAACACAAGCTCCTGCTGCAAAACGATTATGGTATCCACCATATCCGGCACCCGCGCCCAAATAAACACATCCTTTAAGGCTTCATCCACTGCCTGCCACCAAGCATCGCAGCCATCCTGCCACGACTCCGTAATAGGCTTGGTTTTTTGCCATAAACAGCAATCGGCCTGCCAACAGCCAATCTGTACACTGTCACAGCCTAAATGGATAAGCACCAATTGCTTATTTTTGCGTCGCTGCCTTTGCCAATTACAGCGTAATGATTTAAATAATCCTTGCCTATACTTTTCTTTCGCCATGATATTCCTCCAAAAAATTTTTCTAACCCCTTTTACTTGCTCAAAAATTGACAATTTACCTTTGCTTTTAAAAGTAAAATTGCTGGTACCAAGCCAAT
>JBJDXD010000092.1:0-6927 GCA_051866495.1 Phascolarctobacterium sp.
ATCCCGCGCCTGCGATAATGCTAGCGTCATGCGCGATATGATTAGCTCCACGGCTTTGGGCTACATCCAGCTAGCCTTGGACGTTATGGAGGACGCCAAGCGCGAAACCTTCTGTCTACTGCATTTGCAACAGGTTTTGGACGATTTATATGCCTTCTGGGGCAGCATCGATGATTATGTTGAAAGCAGTGCCTGCCGCAATATCATGAAGACCGGCAGATATATTGAACGTCTTGACCTTTATATCCGTTTGGATTATGATAAAAAGGCACTGGATCTTGCTTATGAGCGCATGGCCTATCGCCTGCAGCGCAGCCTTGCAGCTTATAACGTGGAGGATTTTAACATTGTAAGTAATGCTATCAAAAAGGGCGGTAACCTGTGCTCTATTCTACCGAACCTTAATAATATTTTTAAGGATTGATTTGATTGAGAAAGCTAAAATTCAATTATGAAATGCAGCTCGATTTTACCGGTGATGTAACCCGTCACAGCTTTGCCCTGCGCTGCTTGCCCAAGGAGACCTGTACCCAGGTTATTAAAAAGCTGTCCTGTGCTATCACACCCTTAACCTCCATCACCAAAAGCTGGGATGCCTTTGGCAATCCCATGTGCTTTGGCTTTATTAACGAGCCCCACGACTATTTCAGCTTTTGTGTTTCTGGCGTTGCCATCACCAATAGCGAAAATATCGACCATGGTGAGCTTAACCACATTTTTTATTATCCCACACCCCAAACCACGCTCACCCATGGCATGGAGCCCTATCTAGCCCTTGCCGAGCAGCAGCGCGACCCGGTGCAAAAGGCTTTGCGCATGAGCGATGAGCTCTATCACCGCTTTATTTATAAGCCCAAGAGTACCACTACCCGCACCACTGCCCAAGAGGCCTTGGACCAGGGCACCGGCGTGTGCCAGGACTACACCCATATTATGCTGGGTCTATGCCGGCATTTGGGTATTCCTTCCCGCTATGTGGCCGGCTTTATGATTGGTGAAGGTGCCACCCATGCATGGCTAGAGGTGTATGCCCGTGGGCATTGGATTGGCATTGACCCTACCAACAACAGGGTTGTGGATGATATGTATATCAAAATGTCCGAGGGACGGGATGCGGGCGATTGCATTGTGGATAAGGGCGTTTTCTTTGGCAATGTTCAGCAAAAGCAAAGTGTTTTTGTCAAGGTTACCCAAGAGCCCCTGGATTAAAACAGCTGCATAAACTGTGTTTCCTAGCTTTACCAAGGCTGGCACGTCCGTGCCAGCCTTTTTATTTTGCAAAAACAGCTTTATTTCACAGTTATTTTACAGTATAATATAACTTAGATTACTTACAAAATAAGATGCAAGGAGCCAAGCAAAGTGAAGCCTTACGAAATACAAGAATTAGAGCAATGTGGTTTTTTCTCCAAAATGTTCGGCAATAAGCCCGCCGAAAACGGTTGGAAGGAGCTGAATAACCTTTTAGCGAATGCCAAGGATATGGACGCTGTGACAGCGGATGACGTGCAAGCTGCCCTCAAAAAATGGGGCGTTAAATTTAATGACGAAAATATGCAGCAACGCAGCGGCATCTATCGCAAGCTTGCGGACGTGGTGTTTACCGAAGCCCAAAGCAAGGACGAGCCCGCCTTCAAGCAGCTGGCCCATTTGGCAGAGGTGCTGGAGTTGGCGCCTCACTTGGCAAAATTAGCCGACAAGGGCGCTAAAACTGCTGCCTATTTTGTGCGCTGCCGCAATCTTTTAACCGGTGAAGAAAAGCTGGATATTCATGCTATTAATGAGCTCTTTGGCTATGATTATGAGGATGGCCTTTCCGTGCGCAAGCAGGTTTTTCAGGCTCATTTCAACCTGCTTTTCGAGGATATCGTGAAAGCTGCCCGCTATAGCCCGGAGCAAGAAGCAGGCTTTAGGGATGACTGCTCCAAGCTGGATATTCCCTACGAGTTTAAAAACAATATTGTTAATGCATTGCAAAAATATCGCAATCTGTGGGATGCCGAAAACAAAAAGCTGGAGCCCATGGAGCTGGATTTGCCCTTGGAAAAGGGCGAAGTCTGCTACGCTCATGTCAACTGCGGTCTGTGCCAAAATAAAGAAATCGAGCGCGAGGACAATTATTTTGAGCTAACCCGCAAATTCAGCATTGACGAAACTGTTTCCTTTAAGGGCGAGAAGCTGGAGCATCCCAAAATTAAAGAAGAAGCAACCATCCTGCTGGAGCTGGGCCACTTCTTCCTTACCAACACTCGCATCATTTATTTAAGCCAAAAGAACGCCATGGCCATCAATATTGAAGACCTTAAGAGTGCTGATTTTGACGATATCAACCTAGTAACCTTCCATCACAAGGATGGCAACGATATCCTCATTAAATTCCCCGACGAGGCTGCAGGCGTGATGCATATCCTCTTTAACAGGGTTAAAAACAAGCAAATATAAGCTGCTATAGGCAAAGCAAAAGCCAGAGCTCACCGAAGCTCTGGCTTTTTTATATAGTTACGACTTATTGACTTTCTAGAGTTCTATTTTCTATAAAACGCTTTAACGCAGGAAGCTCCAAGGGCTTGGCAATCAAAAAGCCTTGGAAATACTCTGCATGATAGCCACGAGTAATCTGCATCAGCTCTTCGGTTTCTACGCCCTCAACGCACACTGCAGTGTGCAGCTTATGAGCGCATTCAATCATGATATTAACCAAAACCTTGTCCCGAGAACGCTCCAGCATGCCACGAATAAAGTTTTGATCAATCTTGATAGCATCAAATTCCACGTTGCGCAGCATCATGAGGGAGGAATAGCCCGTACCAAAATCATCGGCAGCAATACGAATGCCATGGGAATTAAAGAAGTTAACGATATACTGCAACCGATTCATATCCAAGGTACGACAATGCTCGGTAAATTCCAGCACTAAATTCTGCGGCGGGAAGCCTGTTTGCTTAATGATGGAGAGCACATCGTCTAGGAAGCTTTCACGCTCCAGCTGCTTGTAAGAAATGTTAACTCCCACTGCCATGGTAGGATTATTCTTGATAAGGCCCAAGCCATCATACATGGCCTGACGCAAAATCCACAATCCCAAATCATAAAAGCTGATATCTCTTTCCAACCAAGGAATAAATTCGTTGGGCGGTACCATTCCATGAGTAAGATCCTTCCAGCGCAGCAACGCCTCCACACCGGTTATCTGGCCCAAATTATTGATTTGAGGCTGGTAAACTAGGTAGAAGCCCTCGCAATCGTTTAAGATGCTGCGCTTAACCGCACTCAAAATCTCCAAACGATGCTTGGCGCTGTCCTTATGATTTTCGTCCACATAAATCAAATCGCCACTATTTTCATTCTTAGACAAATCCACCAAATAATCAAGCTCTGAAAGCAGGGTAGAATTGTCATCGCCGCTACCCTCGTAATGCAACGCAGTGGCTGCCACAAAAAGCTTAATGGGCTCACTACCCAAAAACAGCTCATTTTTAGTGATATGCATTACGGTTTCATATAATCCACGCACGGCGCTACGGGACGAGCAGGGCAGTACAAAGACTAGCTTCATTCCGTTGAGGCGGAAGAGCTTGGTATCCTCTCCGGCTAGCTCGCGTAACTGTTGCGCCAGGTTTTTAAGGATTCTATTACCATTATCGTAGCCATAGGTATCGTTTATGAGATGGAAGCCAGTGATATTCAATACTAGGATATCAACAGGAACGCCCTCGTTCTGCACATTTTTCATATAATTGAGGAACTCATAAACATTGTATAAATTGGTTACAGGGTCAATATTTTCGATAACACCATGGTTTTGAATAGTGCCTACAAAAAGGTCCGGTTCATCGCCCCTACCCTTGAGGCGATAGCCATTACAGGCGCACATCACATAATAGCCATTGGCATCCTTGGCACGATATTGGCAGGAATGAAAAAGGGATTTGCCATTGAACACAGCACCGATATCATCAAGATAAAGCTGCCTATCATCGGGATGGATGCAGCTTAGCCAAATATTGCCTGCATCAAACATGTACTCGCCGGGCAAATTAAAATCCTTGACGACATTGGCGGACCAGCGGGACATATTAGTGCGCAGATTACAAACATAAAGATAACGATTACGCATGGTCATGCTCAAGGCATCAAAGAGGCGGCTCTCCAAGCCATAATTGGCATCAAAAACATCATCCGTGTGCAGGGCTTTATTGTGCTCATCCCGCAGCTGCTTTTGATGAATTTTATATTCATACATGCGTTGGTCGGCATTGGTAAGCAAATTATTATAGGCATCAGGAGTGGCCTCGTTAATATGAGTACAGCCAAAGCTAAAGCCACAGTGATAGTCCACCTTTTTGCGCATGTCTAAAACAAAGCTTTCGCTAGCATTTTGCAAGCGTTGCTGCAAATCCTGCTCCGTCGCCCACGGGGAAAGAATTACAAACTCGTCACCGCCAATGCGAAAAACCTGCTCGTTTTCCATGCACACGCCCTCAAGCAAGCTACTAACTCGTTGAATATAGTGATCGCCCTCCTTGTGGCCGGCATGGTCATTACAATATTTCAGCTCGTCCATATCAATAAAGGCCACGGTGCAGGGCATACGTTTTTCCCACAGCTTGTGTACCTGTAGGTCAAAGGCCATGCGATTGCCTATGCCGGTAAGGCTATCCATGAGAGCGCTGGCTTCTAAACGACGCTGTTGCTCTACCATGCAGGTGGCTAAGCTTTGCAGACCTTTGCCTAATGCCCGTTGCGTTTCAGATAGCTGAGAAATATTCAGTTGGGCTTTTTCCGGCTCTTGAAGAACGTCCTTAATGTATTGCAGGAGCATTGCTTCACCTTGTAATTTGTCTTTTTCCATGCTTCTCCACCCTCGCTTAACCAAAAACTATAACAGCAATTGGTACAATTCTAAATCCGCAACAATAGCACTTTTCTTCTATAGATAAAATATAGCGCAGTATCTAGAGTTATTCATATTTATTATAGCATGAAGCTCACGCAAAAGCAAAGTTATAATTATGAAAAAGATTAGAAAAAAATTACCCCCAGAGCGAACTCCAGGGGTTAATTTGCTATGGAGCTGGCAATAGGAAGCGCCTGTACCCCCTTGCGGGGTAAACCCACAACCTAAAAAGTAAACCCCCGAAGCGAACTCCAGGGGTTAATTTGCTATGGAGCTGGCAATAGGAATCGAACCCACAACCTGCTGATTACAAATCAGCTGCTCTGCCTATTGAGCTATGCCAGCGGTCTACTAGATTATTATAAGGGATGGTGTGCTATTTGTCAAGCATTTGCTCACCCCAGCCTTGCGGGCACCCTCTCCTTACTTCTTCAAATACTGCTCCAGCATTTCCTCCAGCATCTGCTTCGTAAAGGGCTTGGACAAATGGGCTACCATGCCAGCCTCCAAGGATTTATCCATATCCTCTTTAAAGGCGTTGGCACTCACTGCCACAATAGGAATATGCTTAACATCCTCACGGTCCAGGGCCAAAATTTCCCTAGCAGCATCATAGCCATTCATTACAGGCATTTGAATATCCATCAAAATTAAATCGTAATAATTAGGCTGGGAGGTAGCAACCATAGCCACGGCAACCTTACCGTTTTCGGCCTCCTCCACCTTCACATTAAAGCCCTGCAGCATGGCACGACCAATTTCACGATTCAAATCGTTGTCCTCAACCAAAAGAATGCGTGCATGGGAGAAATCCTCCTTGGCTTCCTGCGACTGCTCCGGCTCTTTCTTTTCTACATCGATATGGCTACTGAGCACCTCGTACAAATCGGATAAGAAGAGCGGCTTAGCACAGAACGCCGTTACGCCTGCCTCCCGTGCCTCCTGCTCAATCTCGGACCAATCGTAGGCAGTGAGAATGATGATGGGCGTATCGTTGCCAATAACACTGCGAATGCGACGCACTACCTCGATACCGTTCATATCCGGCATGAGCCAGTCGATAATGAAGGCCTTAAAGGATTTACCATCCTCATAAGCAAATTTGGCCTTATACACAGCCTCCACACCGGACATAGTCCACTCTGCCGTCATGCCCACTTTTTCTAATAAACGGCACACGCTTACGCAGCTATCCATATTATCGTCAGCAACCAGCGCACGCATACCCTTGAGGGAGCGAATGATGGTAATACGCTTTTGCTTTTGCAATGTCTTCATACTGAGGGAAATAGTAAATTCCGTACCCTGACCCTGCACACTCTTCACGGAAATGGTGCCGCCCATCATATCCACAATGTTTTTCGTAATGGACATGCCCAGGCCCGTACCCTGAATACCGCTCACAGTGCTGGTTTCTTCACGCGAAAAGGGCTCGAAAACATGCTTCTGAAACTCGTCGCTCATGCCGATGCCTGTATCGCTAATAATAAAGTCATACAAAGCATACCCTTCCTTGGTAGACTCTCTCTGGACAATTTTAATGCCCACAGTGCCACCGGGCTTGGTGAATTTGATGGCATTACTCATGCAGTTCAAAATAATTTGGCTCAGGCGCAGCTTGTCGCAAAGCACATCGTCATCACGCACATCCAGTGTATCAAAAAGGAAGTTCAGATGCTTAGCCTTAACATCGGATTGCAAAATATTGCGCAAATCGTGCATGACAGCGGGCAGATTACATTCATCCTCTTCAATCTTAATGCGGCCACTTTCGATGCGGCTCATATCAAGCACATCATTAATCAGGCTCAGCAAATGATTGGAGCTGGTCATGATCTTTTTTAAATAGTTTTCCAACAAACGCTTATCATCCAGATGCACCGCCGCCAAGGAAGTAAAGCCAATGATGGCGTTCATGGGCGTGCGAATGTCATGGGACATGCTGTTGAGGAAGGTCGTCTTAGCGCGGTTGGCATGCTCCGCCGTTTGCAAAGCAATGCGGGCTTGACGCTCGGCTGCCTTAGCACGCT
>JBJDXD010000093.1:0-37912 GCA_051866495.1 Phascolarctobacterium sp.
CACAGTAGATAAACTCTTTCCATTGGTCGCCTAAAACGCCACCAACTGCTCCCATGCCTGCTTTAATTAATCCCATAGTAAATCCTCCTTTATATACTAAGATTACAATAATTTGTCGAGGTAAAATCTAAACCTAGTTATAACTTCTACACTCTTATTTTAAGATAAAAAAGCATTGCTGTACAGTACCTGCATATTTTTTACCAAATAGCTCATTAAAAATTCCATTTTACTGCACTACTATTAATATAGCCTTGTTCACCATCAGCTGCAATTACATCAACATAGCCCTGAGCATGGCCATCACTGGAAGGCGTCATAGTATGTAAAAGTTCACCCTTTGAGGCCGTAGTCACCAAGCAATCAGGATGCTCGTTGTTTGGAGTTTCTGTGATTTTGGCATCATCCTGAGTCACTGTCACCGTAAAATCCTGCTCTTGCCAATAAACGTGCATACAGTGCAGCTTGAAGAAGGGATGGAGATATCTACTGGTTACCTTTCTGACCTCACGCGCATTCTCTGGATTGGGATTTCCCATGTACTTCATTTCAGGTTCAGCCAGCTCTCGGTCTAGCTGATAAATGGACCGCATGGCTAAAATATAGCCATCTATATATTTTTGATTAGCCAAAATCTCGTCCATTTTACTTTCATCTACGATGGTGCCTGTGGCAGCAGCCATAACTCCCTCAAGGCGTAAAACCACTCTTAAATCACTAATTTCCATAGCACCAAAGGCCACAGCATCAGCCTGCTCGCTGGATAGTACCACACCCTTTTTTTGAAAATAAGGAGTGACATATTCTGCAACAGCCTTTTGCGCCATAGAGCGTTTAAGCCAAATAAAGGCTTTATAATTTTGATGGTTTTCATCGTAGCCTAGCTCCTCCTGGAGAGCAAAGGGGCCTTCCTGCGCTCTTATAGTAAAGGACGCTGCTTGCGCTAGGTTAACAAAAGAACTCATCATTACTGCAGCCAAGATACCTATTACCGCTTTTTTGAAATTCATAACATCACTCCTTCTATGCCACCGCCATCAAGGCAATTAAAATTGCAAAGGCAATCATACCCCGCCACAGCCATTTGAAGCCCATGCCGATCAATTGGGCAACCTCCTTTTCAAAGGGAGTGCTGATGACCTCGCCCAGGGAGCCATCAGGCCTAATGACCTGCATAATGGGGAAGTCAAAAATGGTGAGACGGGAAAATTTTACGAACCAGACCATGGTTACGGGCACGGAAATGCACCACCAAACGGCGAGAGCATTGTAATCCACCTTGCTATTCAGCACAGCGCCAAAAATATAACTCAAAACCACCGGCAAAAGGTTCATGCCCAAAAGCAAGCCCATTTGCCTGCTCAAGCGGCTGGGGCTATAAAAACTAAGCTTCACGAACTGGTCCTTGCCTTTGATTTTTTCCACAAACTCAGGTACCAGCGTTTCCACTGCCTCCACCTTTTGCAGTACCAGTTTGTCCCCTTGAGCTCGCTCTGCTTTCACAGCCTCTGATTGCAGATATTTATTCTTCAGCCGTTGGCGAGTGCTGTTGCCAAAAACGCTGAAGAAAACAATGGCCAAAAAGACACCTAAAATCCCTGCCAAAATTTCTGCTTCCTCCACCTTGAAGCCAACGAGCAGTGCATAAAAAGCCGCTGTGCCAATAGCAGTATAAAGGGCTGGCTCGATATACCAAGGGCGGGTTTTGATTTGCTGCTTCACCTTCACAGCTACGCGTCCCGTCTGCCCGTTAATAGCCAGCTGCACGCCCTGCCCCTGCCACACATAGGCAGGCAAAAGAGCGCTCAGGGACCAGCTTTCGCCCAACAAGCGGGAATGCACATCCAGTCCATCTGTCTGCAAAGTCTTCTCGATAGTAGGCAAATAGGCCTCCTGAATCTCCTCCAAGGTGCGTTGCTCCAAAGCCTTGGGACCAATATCCTGCAGCTTCGCTCGCTGCCCTGCGATAAAGCCATACTCAAAGGACACCGCTCTACTCCAATCAAATGGTTCCATGGCATTGAGCACGGAGTTGTCCATTTGCTTGGAAGCATTCACCGCCACGTTTTCCACATACCCGGCGCAGCGATATTTTTTATTGCTGCCATAGCGCAAGACCTCGCAGCCCACACTGCCTTGCACCACTTGATAAGGCAAGTAATAAGCAGCTAATTGCTTACAATGCTGGCTAATAATTTGGGCTTCCTTGGTGTCCCTGTTTTCGGACAGCCATTTATCCAGCTGCGCTCGCGCTTCCTGCTCCGTAATATAAAAGGGAATGATGATTTCCGGAAAGTATTCCTGCTGGTTGAACTCCTTGCGCACCAGCTTGCCACCGCAAAAATCGCATTTGGCAGTAACCTCGCCTGCCGGCAGCACCACCTCGGCACCGCAATTAGCGCAGGACACAAGCTCTGCCTGTAAATCCTGCTGAGCCGCATGTTGTTGCAGCTTATGTCGCTGCTGCTCCCGCCAGTTTTTCACAAACGCAAGCGTGGTATTCACATCCGTATGGGCACCGCAGTGCTGGCAGTGGTAATTTTGCTGAATGATGTCGAATTCCGCTGGAGCGCCACAGCTTTGGCAGGCAATATAGAGAGGAAAATTTTCCAGCTTTTGAGAGCACACAGCATTGCGCGCCTGCTCCCGTATCGCCTTTAATTGTGCTCTTGCATCCATGCTTCCACTCCTTTCGTTACCCTTTCATAGTAGAGTATCGCGAATATTGCGGGATAGCGCATCATCCCAGCATCCACTCTACCCCAAACCGCCATGAGCATAAATCTGCAGAGCTTCCCCATTGGGCTTCACTCGATATGCTTCGCTTAAATCCTTAGCCACTAAATAGGTCATCACAATTTTGCTCTTTTTATTAAAAACCTCATATTTATGGCAGGTCTTCTGCAGGGGCACCTGAGTATAGACCCTATTGGGGCTAGCAAGCTTGCCAGAATAATTACAGAGGACGCCCTTTTTGTTTAAGTCAAATAAGGTTAGCTCCGGGCCAATTTGCTCCAGTAAAATGCGGCCCATATTGGGCGTGGCTATAGCAGTGTTCTCAAAGGCTTGATAAAGGCCAGCGATATCGGGCTGAGTTCTGCTCCCTCCCTGCTCAGGAAAGCTGAGCAGAATGTCTTCTCCCTTTAGCTCCCGCATATAGAAAACATCCTTTACCGGTATATCCCGCGGGCCCACGGAGCTATTGCCCTTGGTCAGCCAAATACCCTCGGCCACAAAGATGCCTGTTCCCCTAAAGATATCCACATCCGTCAATGAGGGCTCACCATTTTTATAAGCACAGGTAGTGACCTCAGTGATTGCCCCGAAATCCGTATCAATATATAGCAGCTGACCGATTTTCCTGCCCATAGAATCCCTCTTCACATAGGTCCCGTCCGCAGCTGCAAGACTTGTCACGCCCAAGCATAGGGCCAACAGTCCCGCTACAAGCGTCCTTTTTATGCCCATACAGCATCCCTCCTTGGGAAATCACATTTCAACTAAGCTTAGTAATTGGTGGAGAAGGCAGCGATATAATGACCCTCGTAATTATAATTGATAAAATCGGCCATATTGGGAGCATGCAAAGCAGCTACCAGCTTCTTGATATCCTCCTTCTTTTGGTTCCCGTCCTTAACTGCCACAATGGCTGCATAAGGATTAGCACCATTCTCAATATAAACTGCCTTAGTAAGGTCCAACTTAGCAGCCTTAGCCTGATTATAATCCAGCACTGCCAGCTGGAAGTGTTGGTAATTGGCAGGCATAGCCTCAGGGTCCACCAAAATAACCTTGAAGGGGCGTACCATTTTTTCGATATCCTCAAAGCCTGCGTTATAGCCGGCCTCTTTTTTTAAAGAAAGGATACCTACATCCTGCAACAGCATCAGAGCACGTCCGGCATAACCATTATTGGGAATGATAACCTGGGAGCCAGCCCAAGCGTCAGCAAGGCTATTCACCTGAGCAGAATAAATGCCCATTGGCTCCAAGAATACGGAGCAAACAGGTCTAATATTCAAGCCATGCTCGCTTGTGAAGGCACGCATGGAGCTTTCCGTTTGATGGAAGGTGGCATCGATTTCCCCCTCCAGCAAATCTAAAAGCGGCATGTGCTCTGCACTAAAATCATCAGCATAGGTCTTAACCTGCAGCTCCACGCCCTGCTCGGCCAGCACCGGCTGCACCTGTGCCAAAATTTCCCCATAGGGATAGGCCCTTGCGCCCACCTTTAAAACGCCTGCTTCGGCAATGCCTGCACCCTGCAGGAGCAGCATGCCCGCTGTAACTAAAACGCCCAAGCTCTTACAAATTTTCTTCAACATAATAATCGCCTCTCATCTTGATAAAGCAAAGCATCAGCTTAGCAAAAATAACCTTTATAATAAGCTTAACAGCTTAGCTTGCTATTTGAATATAGTCAGCGCTGACAAAGCCCTCCTGCCCATTGGCGCTAATGACCTGGGCCCATTTACGGCCCTCACTCTCAAAAATTTCACCTGTCACAGGATATAGCTCCTCGTTAAGCCGCAGTAAATCTAGAACCTCGCTATTAGTGGAAGGAGCGGTACGCAGGTTGACATAATCCCCAGTCAAAACAAACTTTGCACCATGCTGCCAAAAAAGCTCCATATTTTCCAAGGTATGATAAATAGTGGTCAGCTTAACGTTCCGTTCCTTTAAGGGCTGCAAGCTCTTTTCAGTAATTCTGGAGCTATTCTTGTTTTGAAAATAGAAATCCCAGTCAGGGGCATAGGTTTCATAAATAACCGACACTTGTTTCATATTGTCCACATAAGCCTGCATAAATTTTTTGTTATCATAGACACTGTCCATTTCCCAATCATAGTAAATAACGCCCTTGGCCTTGTAGCTATACCTATCATTTCCGATAGCAGTGTGCTTACCATTCTCCAGCTGCATGGCACCAAAGGCTACAGCCATACATTCTTCCTGGCTCAAGGTGATGCCCTTTTTAGCAAAATAAGGCTTAACAAAATCCATGGCACAGGCATAGGCCAAATCACGCTTCACGATATAATGGTTTTGCAATTCCACAAAATCAACGGTTGCTCCCACATTCAAATCAATCGTGTTGAAATCCATGCTTTTTTCAGCCTCATAAACCTTTGCTTCCACAGCCAGGGGTGCGCTGAGCAGCAGTGCTGCCACAAGACCAAGAGTTAATTTTTTTAAACGCATAATATATACCTCCCTTACATGCTTTACTAATCCTTTGCAAGTATTTTTCCTAGACTTGCCTTAAAACTTAGCGATAAAGCTATTTTCCTGATTATATTATAGGAAACTGCTCTAGGGCTCAATAACCAGCCTTCCCTCCACCTCTCTGTACAAGTGCTGGTGGCTGGTAATATATTCTTCAATGACATCCCTATAGGAGGTGGCCACTACCTTAAAGCCACCATTGGCCTCTATTTCCTCTAAGCTAATATCCAAAAAATCCTTGAGGTTGCTGAAATGATATTTGGAAAGGGCTACCTTATAAATCTTATCGGCAGGCAGGGGCGCACCATTAAAGGTAAATTCCTTAAATTGCTGCTTGCTGCGGCTCCACACCACACACAGGCCATGCGAAAGCTGATAAAATTCCGTATGGGCACCACTAAAGGCCTCCTCCCGCAGGAAGCGCTTAACCATACGCTGCAATTGGGCGCCGGTAACATGAATCATGTAGGTAGCTTCGTCATAGAGGAAGCATTCGGTATAATCCTTGTAATGGACTACTGGCCCCATGTACTTGCTGCGCACGGCTCCGGAGCCCATCAGGGCCATATCCACGCCCAGGCTGTCGCAGAGGGCATCCGCAGCCAGATTACCCAGTGCCGTTTCCTGAACGCGGCTGGGATGGGTCAGCTCTTTAGCAAAGCGTGTCACAATGCGATTATATTTTTTATCCGTAATCTCCTTATAATGCATAATAAAATTATACATTTCCTCGTCCCGGCTACAAGTTTCCTCAGTAATTGGCACTGTGGACCAGGTATAAGTATCCACTGCGTTGCGATCCGTGTCCATCATAATATCAAAGCGCCCTATTTGGTCAGTGCCTGTGCCAGCCTGCACAATCAAAATATCGTTAACTAGGGCAGGTTCCTTTGGCAGGGTATGGGAATGTCCGCCAATAATTACATCCACGCCCCAGGCAGGGTCAAGGGCAGCGGCCAGCTGTTTATCCTCTTCAAAGCCAATATGGGTTAGCAGCACAGTAAAGTCAATATCAATGGCATTATAGGCATTGCAAATGCGGCCAACCTCCTCGGCGGCTTCGGTGATATCCACAAAGGAGCCTATATATTCCTCCATGCGGGTATGGGCCAACACATCCTGTGTGATGACGCCAACGAAAAGGATTTTCATGCCGTCAATTTCGGCAATATAGTGGGATTCAAACATGCGGCGGCAATTGGTACGAATATAGAAATTGGCATTGATAATGGGAAAGTTGGCACACTTCTCTAAAAAGAGCAAATGGGGAATACCATAATCCACCTCATGGTTGCCAATGGTGGCTACGTCCGGGCCCAGCAAATTCATAATCTCAATGGTAGAAATACCCTTGAATTCAGAGTCGATAACGGAGCCGCGGAACATGTCGCCAGCAATGCAATAGAGCACATTTTTTTCTTCGGCCCGCACCTTGTTGACATAGCCACTGAGCAGAGAAACACCACCCACCAGCTTGCAATCTATTTTTTCGGCCAAAAAATCACCGTGCATATCGTTGGAATGGAGTAATGTTAATTTCTTTAAGTTTTTCTTGACAGCAGTCTGCGTTAAATTTTGCTCTGCCTTTTGCACGAAGAGCCCCTCCTTCTTCATCTTGAATACCTGCGTGCAAGCAAGTATTTACTTGGTTATTATATTCCATTTATTCATGGCAGCATTATACTCTAAAATTGAACCATCTGCATTTACCTTATAGGTGCCTCTAGTCACCACCTGATCCTGATGGTGCTCAACCAGCTTAAAGGTATGCCCTTCATCTAGATCTTTACCAATATGCTGCAAAGCGGCGCCCTGAAGCTTATTACGATAAACAGGAGTGCTATTCATAAATCTATACAAAACATACAGAGCTGCCTCATTGCTCATCATAGGATATTCTACAGAGCTGGTATAATCTCCCCCTACATCAATGCTAGGCACTCTACCGCCTTTTGGTTTAACCACGTTGAAGGAGTATTCGTTCTGTGGATAAATGAGTAAACTGTAATTAACATCATCATCCTTGCAGGAAATAGTTTTACCATTGGCGTCCAGCTTTTGCACAACCTGACGTTGAATATGAAATAAAACGTCATTGCGTGGGCCATCCTTAACCTCGCCAATTAACCAGGTTTTGGTAACACTACCGTCCATGCCACTTTCTTCCCTAGCGATTATCTCGCCCCAGCCATTAACAGGATCCTTGTACATATTGGCACTTCTAATATAAAACTCATTGCGCATAGTATGAGTATAGCAGCCTTTTAAAATAGTATCAAACTCAATAGCCTTCGCCTCAGCAAAAGCTACTGAGGCCATACCTAAGCAGCCAATAGCCAAGACCGCCCCTACTAATATTTTTTTGGAATGTTTTAAGAAAGTAGATTTCATTGTATTTCTCCTTAGTGTAAAGCGCCAAACATGGCAGGACGCTAGTAATGGCCGCCCCTTTGCCACCTGTTTTTTATCCTACTTTATAGAAAAATTCGTAGTATAACCATCAATATTAAGCGTATAATTGCCAGCCTCCAGCCGTTTGGCTAGCTTAATGTAAAATTCTTCACTATACTTGGGATGTATATACCTCTCTCCTTGGCCGATACTATCATTAAGGAGCTTTATAGGCTCCCCCTCCTTGAGCAAGACATAATTATCTTTGACCTTTATTACAGAGTCTGTTCCATTGCTTAGGCGAGCATATAGATTAGTCTCTCTATAATAATAGGTATTTAAAGTAATTTTCCCTAAAATAACTTCTCGCGGATTATTCATCTCCGCAGGACTTACTGGGTTAGTAATAAGTCCTGGCAACAATTCTCCCTTTTTACAGTAAGCCTGGGCATGATGTTCTGCATCCTCATAGGTAATCAAGGCATACTCCTTATCAACTGCTGTCACAAACAGGCCGTGGCTACTGCCTAGCATATCTCCGCCAGAACAAAAGCTAACCTTAACTAAAGGAGCGTCTATTTTTTCCCTTCCCAACCAGCTCATTGCCCAAGCCTTATCAAGGCCAAAAATAGAGGTTAGCCCAACGGCACAAAGCAAAACCCTTAGAATAAACCTTTGCTGCTTAAACATATACGCACCTAGCCTTCTTCAAGTTATCCAAGAAATATACGAAAAGCCTTCAATCCCAAGCGCTTGCACCCCAGTAATAAGTTAAGCTGTCCATAATTGCCAGAATAAACTTAGTTTATCTTCTTAATCATGAAAATACTTTAATCTCCAATAGTCAAAGTTGAAGAAGCCCAAGGCTTTTACGTCATACGCTCCTCCAACTAAGCTAACACTCGTAGCACTATAGCTATGTGCATACTCATCTTTGACCACAAGCTCAAGGCCGTGCTGCTTAAAGCCTGCCATTCCTGGAACGGACGCCGTATGCTTATCAGCAATAATATTTTCAATCAGGTTCCCTTTGGGATTTTTAAAGCTATGCACTAACATTTTCTTCTCCTTGCTGAAGAAAATAGGCCTAGCCGTCTTGGGAATCTCTAAAAGGAACTGCTTAGAAGTCTTTTTAGTGACCTTAGCCTTGTCCTCCAGCTTGGGAGACCATTTAGTTTCATAGCCAGCGTAAAAGCCATCCTCTACCTTAGCCAGATGGCAAACATATTCTTCTACACCCTTAACAGAATAATATTTTTTATATACAGTCTGGGCATTCTTTTCAACATCAACTGGAATAAAGCACATAATTAAGCCTAAATTCTTGAATTTGGCCTGCTTCTCAGGCTCATACTTGGGGAAGGAATCGCGATAAACATCAATATAAAAATTAAACACCTCATTTGTATCCGGTGCCAAAACCCTTTGGGCAAACTCCTGTGGGCTAATTTTAGCAGGAATCAGCTTTAAAAGCTTTGTACTGATTTCCTTGGGTTGGTCAATTGGCATACGCTTAGAAGGCTTGTCATTTTCGTTTTTTAATTTAAAGCTATAACCATGGAAGTTCACCTTAGTTTCCTTAGCAGAATAATTAAATTCCTTCAGAATAGCTGCTTTTACAAGTGCACAGGTTTCTTCATAGCCTTCACCCACATACATATTTTTAGTGTTGTAGTCGAAAACATAGTCATAGCTTTTACCATTTACCTTATATGAACCCTTTATAGCGCCAAATAGATCCAGCTCTGTTTTATAGGCCTCGCACTCAGCATCAGGCTTGGCAGCAGGCATATTTTTAGAGAACCAGGCTAAAGCTTCAGGCTTATGTTCACTGACAATCTTCTTCGCCTGTTCCTTGGAATAATTAGGCGGGAAACAACCAGAAATAGCAAAAGCTGTAATGAGTAAAGCTACCATGATTATGAAACTATATATTCTTTTCATTCAAAATCCCGCCTTAACAAACACAAACAATTAACTATTTTGCTATTATCATTAGTATTTTTCAATATACTTTCCTCACATGGGAGCACGTTGTACAAACTGAGCCGCTACACAGCCAACCTGTCCATTCTCACGTTTAACGTATGCCCAACCATTGGGAAGCGGGGCATTATAATCTATATTAGCATAGCCATAAACATAGACACGCTCGTTCTGGTTAAAATAGCCAATAATCTCGCCATTCAAGTTTGGAGCCTGGCGCATGCGTACTTCCGTACCATTAATAAACTTATAGCCTCCATAAATACGAAATTCTGTACTAGGCTTATTGCTTACCTTACAGGTTGCTGCTAAGAGCATTTTACCATCAATATCATTAAAAATATAATGGGTTTCGTGATGATTCGGCAGAGTTCCTACCCCATCACCAATATCCTTAACCTGATGATAGCTATGATAGGCAACCTCATCCATATAGCCGCTTTCTACATCATGCATACAATTATTAACATAGCCTACATTGGCAACCGTATCACGACTACCCTTAAAGCCCTGCCAGGTCTCATCCAGCTTAAAGACATCCTTATAGGTATCCTCCATACATGTAATTTTATAGAGGCCTTGTTTTCTATCCTCTACAACATACATAGAGTTACCGGTTCTTTTGTCTCTAAAGGCAGCTTCCTCGGAAGAAATTTTTACGTATTCAATTTTATCGCTAACCTGAACTACAGCACCCAGTGCCTCAACCAAATCGCCCTTATTACCATAGCCTAAGATATCGGAATCAGTATTGGGCTCCTTGCGGCTATGTACTTCGTCACCAGTGATGTTGCTAGAGCCCGGATATTTTTGTACTTGCATAGCACCGTTGTCCGAGTGAGCGACACTAGCTGCTAGAACCTGCACTCCATCAGCGTCCTTTACTAAATCATAAAGGCGGGTAGATACAGCGTTTTCGCCCTCACCACTATAGAAGTCCTTCAAAACCAAGGTCATATTATTAGAATTTGTCAGCTCAGGGAAGGTCTTTGCTAAATATCTATGCATATAAAGGGAGCTTTCGTCGCCACCTACAGAGGTTTTAAATGCAGCTAGGCCATTTTCTGCCCATTGAACATATTTATCACTAACAAAAAAGGGCTTGTAGCTAGCATTTCCTTCTGTGATACATCTCATCACTATATTAAACTCGTTGTCCATAAGAACGTTCTCGGAGTAATCTCCTTGGCTACCATCCTTATAATGTAGCTCAATGCGTTTAACCCAGGGTGCGTAGTCATATTGATGGATGCGATAAGTATTGGCCCCGGTACCCTCTTCAAAAAGATTGACATTTTTTGTAGTTTCATACGCGTAAAGCATCAAAGCATTATTTGCCTGTGGCTTACTCCTGGGACTAAAGTAATACTCGCCATCGTATTTGGAACCAGTTCCACTAACAGTTAATCTATCCTCGCCTACAAAGCTAATAACTGGCCCCTGCTTTTTAACAGCATCAACCTTAAACAGCTCCTCTTGATTACACTTTGTCAGGTTGGCAGCGTCAATTACATAGCATTTTTCAGATGCAGTATAGCTGTTGCCTGTTTCCTCTAGCTTGGAGGCGAAATTCTCGGTTTCGTAGCCATTGTTATCCAAGGCATCAAAACAAACGTAGGTATTATCACCCATGCTATGCTGGGCCATATAATCACCGGCACCAGAATTATGGAGTATGGTAACCACGTTTTTTAATCTACCATCAGCATACATTTGCTGATACACCCCGGATTGAGGAGCAGCTAAAGCTATGGAGCTGAATAAGGTTAGCGCAGCAGCCAACCCTAAAACTTTCTTTTGCATAATTTACCTCCCAATACTTCTCACACCAGCTTATCTTAAATCAATAAATTGAGCTGCGGCAAAGCCCTCTAAGCCATTCTCTTTTTTTACATAATACCAACCGCGACCATCTAAGCCCTTTTCGTACCCTAAAACCTCAACGGACTCGTTTAAATCAAGCATACCTACAATCTTAGCATCTGTAGTTGTATTAGCACGCATACGCACCTCAGAGCCCAGCAAGACGCCACGGCCAGTCCAGCCACGCATATTCACATCATTGCCAAGAGTAGCATCTATTTTCACTAAATAGCCACGCTCCATAAGGTTTTCAACGCATTCATAACGAGTTCCATTGGCATTGATACGAATCTTTTCTTGGTTCCATTCTTGATTTACTTCCTCTGCTTTATAAAAGCGGTCGGGATTACAAGTGCTTTCATGAGCATAGGCTAAGCTTATAGGGGTAAATTTTAGATTATTAGCAACATAGTTGTACTTGCCGCTCAAGGAAGCAGCAGCCTTGCCATTTTTCCAGCTTTCAGGTTCACCAGTAAAGCCTTGTCCAACATTAACCTTAGCCCCACCATTATCGTCAAAGGAAAAAATAGCCATATCCTGTGCGTAAATTGGAGTAGCAACATTGCCATTTTTTAATTCATCAATTTCCTCACGATCTAAGATCAAGGCAGCTTCTGCTGCGCCAATACTGTCTGTTTTCCAGACATATTTAGTCGCAAATTCAGAATGCCTTTCTCCATTAGGCAGAAAGCCTTCTAGCCAAATAATTTGTGTACTATCATTACCATAACCGAAGGTATATTTAGTAGCGCCCTGCTCACCCATAACATACATGCGCGCCTCTAAAGCTCCCGCTGCACTATGTTTCTCGTACACCCCTTCTTTAGGTAAAGCTGCCAAAGCAGAGTTGGCCAACATTAATACGCCCAATAAAACGGAACCGACTATTTTTCTATGCATAAATATATCCTCCTTCCAAGATGCACGATAACCCTTTTTGGCAGTTTAGTTGACACTATTATAAGGTAAATTTGAGGATAATTACCCACCCCAAAGGAATTTTTAGGGTGGGATATGGACAAAGAGTTCGCTTTAGACTTCTATTGCGTTCGTAACACGGAACATCTATTTGTTTTAAATTATAGCTCCATAATCCAGAGTCTATCCAGCTTCTGCTTATCGTTGGGATTGCCTGCCACTACCAGCACCTTGTTACGTTCGATTGTCGCCATGCTGATATAGGTGGTGTTCGGGCCACCAACCTCGGAGAAGGTCAATGCACCATGGCAGCGACCGCTCTTCTTGTCGTACAGGTTAACCAGAGCCTTGCCCCTGTCGCACATGAGTACATATCTGTCGGTTACAACTGCATCACCCAGCATGCCAATATAGCCCTTATCCTGAGTGGGAGCGCTATTATTGTAAGAGGGACCATAATAGGTAACCAGCTTATTATTCTTGTCATAATATACGCCCCTGCCCACGCTGCGGCTTTCAATGGCTTGGCCGAAGCAATAGAAGCCATCCCTGTCGCTCAAAAGCACTGCATTGGCACCAATATTATCCTTGCCACCGCGGCGCACGGTAAAGTCCGGACGCGCTACGCCCAGCTTCTTGCCAACAATGCCATTGGTCTTCAGTTCAACCTTGTGCACCTCATTTTGGTTCATATATGCATAACCGTTGCGGTCGTCAATAGCCTCAATATGACGATGCTCGCCATAAGCCAGCACCTCCTTAGTGCCGGATTTAGCCAGGAAATAAGGACGGGAATTCTTTACAAAGAAAACACCATAGCCGTTAGCAGAAATATGGGAGTGATCCCAAAGGCCGCTAGCAATGGCGGGATTATCCATGGTGATGGTCTTTTTGTTAGCATCAATCAAGAGCTTTGCTAGGTATTTTTGCTCGTTCATAGCATAGAGGTACTTGCCATCAATGCTTAAGCGTTTGGGACGATTGTTTCTGTTTTGCAAGAAGAGCATGGCAGAATTTTCAACCTTGTACATTTTGGCAGTGTAGCTACCAAATTTCAGCTGCGCATCAGCCTTCTTCACGCTGGTAGTAGCTGTAGTGGAGCCGCCGCTAGCAGAGCCGCCCTTTTTGTCGCCACCGCCACAGCCGGTAATTACGCTGCAGGCCAATAAACCAATCATGATACCATAGCTTAATTTTTTCAACATAGTTAACATCTCCTATTTGCCATAATATTAGTTGTTTCGTTTAAAGGGAGCCTTGGACTGTTCCTCCTAGGCATCCATGTTCATTCGCAAACGCTATTGCTCTTTTTTCTCATCATGGGTGCTCCTACCCCTGCCATTGGAATAAGGATTCACATTGGGCAGGTCCTTATTAGTGGGAAAGCTATCTGCACCGCTGCTCCACGCCAAAATCGAGGTTACGCTAAAGGCCACCAACACCCATAGTGCGGCTAAAGCCGCCGCCGGATACCAGCTAAGGCCAAACCAATAGCTGATGGCCCATAATAGCAGCGCTATCAGCGCCCATTCACAGCTGAGCAGTAGATTAGCCAAAAAACAGAGAAAAAAGCCACTGTCCATATTTGCTTTACGCATACAATCTCCTTTGGCAGCTGCAACACTAGTTAATAGCCGCCACCACCGCCACCGTGATTGTCGTCACTGCTGCTTTCAGTTACAGAGCCATCGCTATCATTATCCTTGCTCTTACCACGAGGAACAACACTTACATTGGTATACATATAAGTATCGTTGGTGACTAGTAAATTAAAGCTTTCCTTGTTCAAATAAGCATTAGCTTCCACCTGCTGGCGCACATTGCTCATGGAAGAGAGCAGGCTTCCACGATAGAGATAAGCACCGGCAACACCGGCTACTAGAGCGCCTAGCAAAGCCATCAGCGGAAAACCCTTTTCCGGCTTCCAGCCCTTGCCGTTCTTTTGGTAGTAGTTCAAGAGCTCTCCGGCCTTCGTAGCATAAACCGTGTAGGCTCCTGCATAATCATTCTTCTTTAAATAGGGTACAAAGGCCTTGCTCATGTATTCCACGCCCTCGTTGCCCACTACAACATCCTTCAACTTCTTGTCAGTGCTGATATACCATTTGCGTTGGTCTACCACCTGCAGCAGCACAATGTTGCCGTTAGGACCATTATTATAGGCCTTGTCGATGAGCTGATTAGCAAAATCACCGGGCTTTTGGCTACCAATGCTCTTAACAGTTACCACGCCCAACCGCACATTATATTGGTTCTCTACTTGTTGGAGAACACGGGCCACCTTAGCTCTATCTGCATTGGAGAGCAGCTTGGCATCGTCCATGATGCTGGGCACTGCCGCTAGGGCAGTTGCCGCACTGAGCAGCATTGCTGCCAGTAATGTGAAAATCAAAAATAATTTTTTCATTATGACAGCCTCCTTATAATACGAAATAGAGAATAGCAAAGGCTATAACGGCGCAAATAGCGAAGGCCATCAAGCTGTAATTGCGCAGCTTGCCATAGTCGATGGGCAGGCTGCCCACAACCTTGCCCGTTTGGCCATTCATCATAAAGGTATAGGGCTCGTTATTATAGCGGGTAGTTAAAATCCACACGGGTACCATGGCATAGTGCACAGCACTATCGTTTTTCACCACGGTGCAATCATCGGAAGGTTCCACGCCGTCGAAGCTCTGTACAGTACCAGCCAAGCACATTTTAGCGCTGGTGTTCACGCGCTCATCGGCACGGCCCACGGCAGCCTCAGCATCCACATCATATTTATCTGCCAAGTAGCCTGTAAAGTAAGCACTGCTAAAGGGCACCATTTCGCTATAATCAAAGGGCTCGATGCTTTCCATAAAGGTGTCATCCATTTTCTCGGAGCCATCCACAGGGATGCGCTCGAATTTCATGGTGCCGGCACGCTGGCAGTTGTAGTAATCGGTGGTGGTGATAATCTCATCCTCCGTAGTCACTACTGTGCTACGGCTAGCCTTATACATGCCTTGGGCATCAATATCCGCATCAAAAAGCCAGAAGGGAACGTACATGCCTTGAATGGCCTCTACGCGATTATTGGCAGTGAAAGCATCCGGCAACAGCTTTTTGCCCTCGTAGAATTTCTTGAGAGCAGCCACAGCCTCTTCCTTGCTCTTTTTGAAGGGAATAATGAAGTCAGGCTTCAACATGCCGGCGAAGCGGCTGGGCAGCATGGTGGGATTGCCACAGTAGCAGCATTCCGTTGCCATGGTATTGCCATCGCTGACAATTTCGGCGCCGCAGCTGGAGCAGGTGAAGGCCTTCATCATTTCGGCTTCTTCCTTTTCCCACTCGTTGCCTGCAGCAGCGGTATCCCATTTTGCCTCCTTGGCGGCCTGAGCTTGTGCAGCCGCAGCCTCCTTCTTGGCGAACATTTCCTCAACTGTTTTAATTTCCAGCTCTGTGCCGCAGTATTCGCAGGTTACCTTCTCCGCGCCGGGGGAAAAACTTAAGGGCGCACCGCAGCATAGGCATTTATAGCCAACACTGGTCTCAGCCATAGATTTCACCTCTTCTTAAAATAGAAATAAACATATCTATGGGGAGTGGCGGAGGGTCGCGTGGTGTTGCTTTTGCGAGGGCCTCCGCCGATTACTATGGGGCGATTATAAAAATCCTCTATAGGTCGTTCAGACCAGCTACGCTGCGGAGCGCTGACGGCGTACTAGAGGTACGTCTAGGCGCTCCAACAAAGTAGATGGTGCGTTATGGACGGCCTTTTATTGAATATCTCTCTCATCGAACAAATCACCGCACTCAGGGCAGAATTTAGGCGGATTCTTCGGATCAGGCGGAACCCAACCGCATTTGTCGCATTTATAGAGGGGCGCATCCGCCGGCTTCTTAGAGCCGCAGTTAGCGCAGAACTTGCCCTGGTTTATAGTGCCGCAGGAGCAGGTCCAGCCTGCAGGAGCTGCTGCCTGTTGTGGCTTGCCACATTCTGCGCAGAATTTGCCCGTATTGCCAGCGTGACCACAGCTACAGGTCCAGCCAGCCTTGGGCTCTTCCTTGGGTTTGCCACAAGCACCACAGAATTTGCCGGTGTTGCCGCTTTGGCCGCAGCTGCAGGTCCAGCCTGCAGGAGCTGCGCCTACAGCCATGCCTTGGGGCGCACCGGGATAGCCGCCCTGTTGAGGATAGCCTTGAAGAGCACCGGGATAGCCGCCTTGGGGCGGATAACCCATTTGTTGGTTAATACCATTCATCATGCTACCGCCTTGAGGAGGATAGCCTTGGGGGCCGCCGGGATAGCCGCCTTGGGGCGGATAACCCATTTGTTGGTTAATGCCATTCATCATGTTAGCACCTTGCATACCGGCCATACCCATGCCCATGAAGCCCATCATAGCACCACCCTCGTTGGCAGCAGCGGTTTGCATGGCCGCACCGGTTGCACCAGTCAAGAAGGAGGCTCTTGCATTGGGGTTGGACAGTGCCTGCAAATCGCGGATGTATTTTTCGTCTTCTTCGCTGGCTTTAACGCTGCTTACGCCGAAGGATACTACTTCAATGCCACGCAAATCGCGCCATTTCTTGCTCAATACTTCGTTGAGCTGGTCGCCAATTTCTTCAGCATGAGCCGGCAGAGCGCTGTAACGCACACCCTTTTCGCTCATAACGCCAAAGGCAACATTGAGAGCTCCCAAGAGCTCGCTTTTCAGCTGGCCGTCGATTTCACTGCGCAGATATTCGTTTTCCACGTTACTGCACACATTGGTATAGAAGAGAATCGGGTTAGTAATTTTATAGCTGTATTCACCAAAGCAGCGAATAGGAATGTCCATGTCCAGACCAATGCGTTGGTCCACTATACGGAATTGGATGGGGCTAGCGGTGCCATACTTATTACCAATGATTTCCTTGGTATTGAAGTAGTACACACGCTGGTCCTTGCCAGGGTCGCCGCCATAGGTAAAGCGTTTACCGATTTGTGCGAAAACATTCTTGACGCTTTGCATATTCAGGCCATCAGCAAAAAGAGATGGCTCGGTAGAAGCGTCATACACAAATTCACCGGGCTCGGAGCAAATTTCTACAACCTTGCCGTTTTCTACAATAATCATACATTGACCATCATTAATGGCAATGGTGGAGCCATTGCTAATGATGTTGTCTTCGGAGCTGGTGTTGGAGCTGCGTCCTCGGCTAGAGGTACGCTTTCTGCCCTTGGCAACCAGCACATCGGGTTTCAGGCTTTCACAGTAGATAAACTCTTTCCATTGGTCGCCTAAAACGCCACCAACTGCTCCCATACCTGCTTTAATTAATCCCATAGTATAACCTCCTCTTTTAATATTATTTGAAGATTTAATTGTTTATAAAACCCGCAACATTTTACAGGTTGACATTCTCTTTAGAATATAGTTTACTTATAATGGCTTTTAGTTTATTTAAGCTCACTATTCTGTATCTAAATAATAATGGTTGATGTATAATATTAGTAAAGCTACACACCTTTCTTTATGCTTCTAGCATGATTGTAGCGCAAAATCACCTTTTAGTCCCCACCCCAAAGGACATTTTAGGGTGGGATGGGTGCAAATTTTCTCGCTTAGCTCCCTTTTTATCTATGTTTTTTCTTGTTGCCGGAGGTATCCCCTATGAAAAAACTCTTTCTGTTTGCTCTTCTATGCTTGGTTCTGCTGGTGGCTGGCTGTGGAGATGACACCAGCAAGCTCAATCCTAATAATCCAGTAACATTGAATATGTGGCATGTTTATGGTAGCCAAACCAAATCGCCTCTTAACGATGCCATTCAACGCTTCAATGAAACCGAAGGTAAGCAAAAGGGTGTAATCGTAAAGGTCGTTTCTGTAAGCAATTCCTCTGCCATCGACAGAGCACTACTGGCCTCCGCTGCCAAGGAACCGGGCTCCGTGCCCATGCCGGACCTTTTCACCGCCTATCCCCGTATCATGACCAAGCTGGATACCAAGCTTTTGCTGTCCTGGGAGCAATATTTGACCAAGGAGGATTTGGCTATTTATCGCCATGACTTTCTCAAAGAAGGCTATTATAAAGAACATCTTTATATGCTACCCATTGCCAAATCTACCGAGCTGCTTTTTCTTAACCAAACCTTCATGGACCGCTTTTTGGCAGCTAAAAATCTAGAGCACTCCAATTTAGCAGATTATGACACTCTCTTTGCCCTTTGCTCCCAATATTATAAGTGGAGCGGTGGCAAGCAAATGTTCCAAATCAATGATTTCTATCATTACTTCCTCACCAATATGGCCTCTTTAGGAGAGGACTTCATCCTTAATGGCAAGCCCAATTTCGCTAGTGAAAAATTCTGGCGTATTTATCAACCCATGGCTAAGGCTGCAATAATTGGCGGCCTGTGCACCGAAAAAGGCTATGCCTCTGACCGTTGGAAGACTGGCGAGGTTATCAGCAACGTAGGCTCCACGGCGGGCATTCTCTATCTGCGTGATTATGTAACCCATGCTGATAATAGCCGCGAAGCTATTGTTACTACCTTTTTGCCCAGTCCCCGCTTTAAGGAAGCTCCGGACAAGCATACGCTAATCCAACGTGGTACCGGTCTCTTTGCCTTGAAAAGTAAGGAGGAAAACAAAAATAAAGCTGCTGCTATCTTTGCGAAATGGATTGCCCAAAGAGATAATAATCTGGGCTTTGTAACCAGCGCCGGCTATCTGCCCGTTAATAAGGAGGGCATGAGCCAGCTGATGGCCCATCCTGAGACCGTAAAAAACAAAAAATATCAGCAGCTCTACACTGTTTTACAAAAAGTGGAAAATAAGGGCAGTTATTTGCCCCTACCCCTCTATGAGCAAGCAGGACAAACTCAGTCCAAACTCGAAAAGAATATCAAAAAAATTCTCACCCAAGCCCATTCTCAGTACGAGCAAAGAGTGCAGACAGGTGAAGCAGCTCCCGCTTTTGTAGAGGAATTGATAAAAAAATCCTTCGAGCAGCTGCAAAAATCCATGCAATAAAATGCCCTTAACTAAAGTCCTTTATTGATTCCTTAAAAAACCTAAAGGAGGCTTTATGCGCACCCGTTGGCAAGTTTATCAAGCATTTTTCAAAAGAATATTTTTTGAACGCCACACCCTGCGTGGTCGCTTTGCCCTGTATTTGGTTTCACTTTTCGGCATTTTGACTTCGGCGGTGCTTGTGCTCCTAATTTTGAGCGGTTTTCTTAACCCCTTAGACCATGATTTAGAGCAATTTATGGACTATGAGCTGAAGAACAGAAAACACTCTATTGAGCGCCAGCTTGATAATCTAGCGGCCCATGGCATCAGTTTTTCCCAACAGCTTAGTGAAGCCATCCTGTGGACCATCGAGCAAGAGCACTCAAGTCTTGAGCAGCTAAATGGGCAACCCCAGCTACTCAAAAACATCCAGCTCAACACCTATGACATCATTAGGGATGCTATGGAAAAAACCTCCTGCAGTGGTGCCTTTTACTTGCTCAATGCCAGCGTTAGCAAAACCATACCCCTGAATAGCTATAACACCCTGTACCTAAAATTTGCCAATTTATATTCGGAAACCACCCTTAATAATGAAGTCTGCATGTTCCGTGGTGATTATAGCGTTGCCAGAGCTAATGGCATCAATCTCTATAGCTCCTGGCAGCTGGAGGGTCAGTCAGGAATATTCCCGGAAATCACTACCCTCTTAGAGCAGCCCACACCAGAGCTTAACAAAAGCTTTCTTATGACCAAGATTACTCCCCTGGCAGATAGCTGGGAAAAGGTGCGTTTATTCTTGTTTCCTATTGTAGATGCTAATGGTAAAGCCTTCGGTGTATGTGGTTATGAGCTTAGCAATCTTTATTTCCAATTGCGCTCTACACCGGTGCTCTACCAAAATACGCCCTTAATTACAGCTCTTTTGGATAAGGATGATAATGATACCTTCATGGGTCAATTATCCGATGAAGCCTCCCTTGGAGAATGGCCACTGATTGTGCAAAGTAGGGGTAAATATACGCGCTTCATTAGCAGCAATACGACCTATATCGGCAAGCTGTTACCAGTGGAAATTGGCCAAGCTACACATTATTTGGCAATTATGCTCCCGGAAACTGTTTATGACGAAATGCTGGCTGCAGCACGCATTAAAGCCGCCTCCATCTCCGGCCTGATTTTGCTCTTATTCTTAGTGGCGGGTTATTTCCTGAACAAAAAATATGTGGAGCCCATTGTAGGCGATTTGCAGCAGCTCCGCACCAATCCTTCCCAACGCCCCAGCTCCGCTTTACGAGAGCTGGACGAGGTTTATACTGCTTGGCAAAATAGCGATTTTCAGAACAAGGAAAAGCTGCTCAATTTAGAGCAGGAAAAATCCTATGCCCAACAGGAATATGAGCGCGCAGTACATAATTTGCAAAATATTACCCTGCAGCAACAGGAGCTACAGGAACAGTATGACCAGCTCCAAGCCACTTTAAGAGAGCAAAGCCGTATCCTCTCCGAAAAAATGGCATTGCTGCAAAAGGAAAAGGAAGAAGCTGAACGCCAATATGCCTCCGCCCAATATATTATAAAGGGCTATTTGACTAAGGACGCTCCACCCATTGACGAAGAAAGCTTCAGTATGTTTGTGAATAATATTGCCCAACTCACAGCCAAGGAAAAAGAAATTTTCGACTTGTATTTAGCCGGACTAGTACCCAAGGAGGTTACTGCCAAGCTAAATATTACAGATAATACTCTCAAATACCACAACAAAAATATCTACAGCAAGCTGGGCATCAAAAGCCGCAAGGAGCTTTTACAATGCATCAAATACATGCAGCTGCATGAAAAACAGACTCCTTAATTCCTAAGCAAAAAAGCTTCGACTAAGCGCTAGTTTAGCGTTTAGCCGAAGCTTTTAATTTTTTAAGTTTATTCCTGTTTATTTGATAGTAATACGCCCATCACCATAAGCATTGGCATATTTATCGCCAATTTTGCCATTCAGATGCTTTTGCAGATACTCAATAATAGCATCCACATCGGAGATTTCGCCATCCTTTAAGAGCTTGCTGCCCTTAAACATAATTATGCCATCGCCGCCATCCTTCAAAACATAGGTGATGCCGCCCACAGTGTACTTTTTGGTGTTATCCAAGGGTTGACCACCAATGCGCACATCACTGACGCGATAAATGCCGCCAACTCTAGAGAAATTGCCCTTTTCATCCAGCTGGACGGTGGAAGGAATGCTCTTATTAATAGTATATTGCAATCCTGCTACTTGGAAGAACCCGCCAAATTCTTCTGGATAATGGCTGGCACCCATCTCCAAGGCTTCCAAAATTTGTTGACCACTGACTTCAACAACAGCGCACATATTACCAAAGGGGAAGGCCTCCAACAAATCATTATAGGTAATCACTCCCTGCTTGATTTCATTGCGAATGCTGCCGCCGTTGACCATAGCCACATCACATTGCAATACGGTTTTAAACGCATCGGTTACGAAGTTCGCCAAGCTGCACTCGTTATTGCGCACTAAACGCTCACCGGTCTTGGGGTCGTTGCTCTTCAGCTGAATAACAGCCTCACCCACGGGCTGATTAAGCACGGCCTCGTATCTGGCCATTTCCCGGGAAATAACCTTCTGCACCTTGGCATCATTGCCAATATCGGTCTTGCGCAATCTGCTGCTGATTTTACCATCCGTGCCAATGACTAGCTCGCCCACTGTCTTGAGCTTGGTGCCGGTTTGCACAATGAGCACATCCTTGCCCAGATAGTTCTTAACATATTTCCCCTGAATTCTTTCATGGGAATGTCCGTCAAGGACTGCATCCACACCACGGGTATTGGCAGCAACGCTCTCGCTATTCCAATACTCAATGGAGCCATTGAGGCCTAGATGACCCACTATAAACACATAGTCAGCGCCATTTTCTCTGGCAGCATTGATGCTCTTTTGCAGAGCTCTGTAAAGCTTGCGTCCTGTTTCGTCCTCGTTAAAGCCGTAGATATAATTTCCCTGCCCATCCTGAAAGTAAGCTGGCCTAGAAGAAATTAGGGTTCCCGGAGTGGTAGCACCCACAAGAGCAACCTTGGTATCGCCAAATTGCAGCATTTTATAAGGGGGCAATGCCAGCTTCTTAGTGCGCAAATCCGTAAAATTAGCACTGTAATAGCCACAATTCTGCTGCTTGACTAGCTGCCAAAAGCGCTCCATACCATAGTCAAATTCGTGGTTGCCGGGGATGGCAAAATCATAGCCCACCGTGTTCATCATCTTCACCACGGCCTCACCCTCGGACAGCTTGCCTATGGGTGCGCCCTGTACAGCATCGCCTGCGTCCACTAAAGCCACATAGGGAGTTTTTTGCATAGCATCCTTTTTCATCTTAGCCACTGTGGACAGACCCAGATTGTCATTCACACCACAATGCATATCGTTTGTGTGTAAAATAACAATCTCCTTATCCGCTGCCCAAGTCAAAAGCGGTGCAGCCACGGTCAGGCCTAGAGTTAAGCAGGCCAAAAGGCCCTTCTTCCAAGCTTTTTGCATAATATCACTCCTTCAAACTTTTATTTGACTTTAATTTTGAACTGTAATAATGGCTCAATAAAGCACCTTATTAAATAATTCTCTGCCAGCAAAGCCATTAATCTGCAAATAAGCTCTGGGCTCACTAAAGAGATAGTGCTCATGAAAACGTGCCACCCGCTTATCGGGCAGAAGCAGCTCCACAATGGTATCATTGCTAGCCAAGGTGCGGAAGCGAGTGAGCTTAGTGCCTTTGGGCAGAACCTCCTTCTGCCACTGCCTAGAGTTCTCATTGGCAGCAATTTCTACTTCCACATCCTCCAGCAAGGTTATGGGCTCCCGAAATCTTCCGGCCACATACATGTATTCCCTGTCAGGATTATTGAGCTCTGGCTTGCCACGCTTACCTACATGATAGTATTCCGCTGCATAGCAATAGCCGATATTGGGAACCCGGGTAGCCAAAAGCATTTTCTTAGGATTAGAGGGCTCCTCTAAAAATTTTATGATGCCATTATCATAAAGCAGGTAGGGCTTACCATCGGCATTCCTGCCGTTTAAGTCGAAAAAGGCTGATGTTCCTGTGCTTTCTTCATAAAGGTAAATATAATCCTGTCCGTCCACATAAATCAAATAGGGCACCCGCTGGCTAACCCTAAGGGAGGACCGTTCTTCCTGCAGCTTATCCCAGGTAATCTTGATTTTATCGGCATTAAAGAAGCCTGTTGTAACCTGAAATTTGAATTCCTCGCCCTGACGCTTAATGACATATTTTTTGTTTAATTCAAAGCGCATGATAAAATTCTGGGGCTTGGTGCTATAATCAATCACTGCATCGTAACTGCTGCCAAAGCAACCACTTGAACCTAAAAGAGACATGGTCAATACTGCCAAAATGAGAGTCTTTTTCATGCTATACCTCCTTGCACGCTTTGCAATATATACCTTCTAAAAATATTCCTTTACTAACATACTCATCTTTACTTTGATTATAGCAAATACAAAACAAAAAATCCCCACCCTAAAGTAATTTTTAGGGTGGGGAATGAATTTTTTTAGAACAGGGGCTTGCTGTTGCCTCCCTTAGGCTTCTTTTGGTTTTTAATGCGCAGGGAAACTACTACCTCGTCACCTTCAACAGTTTGCTCCATATTACAGGGAATGCCCACTTCCTTAATGGCGTTGACAACCTGCTTAATACTGTTGAGGTAAATACGCACATCGTTAACAATAACAAGGCGTTTCTTCTTTTCCTGTTGCTTTTCAGCAATAAGCTTGGCAATATATTCATCGGTCTGGCGCACGCTGTAGCCACGAGCAATAATTACCTGCAGGGCCTCCATGCGCTTAGCATCATCATCCAGCTTTAACAGCGCTCTGGCATGGCGCTCGCTGAGCTCCTTTTCTACAAGAAGCTTGCGCACCTCACCGGATAAACGCAGAAGGCGCAGCTTGTTGGCAATGGTGGACTGCTTTTTGCCCACTCTGGCAGCCATGGCCTCTTGGGTCAGGTGGAACTCATCCATGAGCTGCTCATAGCCCTCAGCTTCCTCCAAAAAGTGCAAATCCTCGCGCTGGAGATTTTCAATCAAAGCGATTTCTGCAATCTGCTGGGAGCTATATTCGCTGATGATTACCGGCACCTCGGTAAGCTCGGCTAAGCGGCTAGCCCGCAAACGGCGCTCGCCTGCAATCAAGAGATAGCGACCATCCTCCGCCGGAGCTACTAGCAATGGCTGGAGCACGCCGTATTGGCGGATGGAGCTTGCCAAATCGGCCAAGGCTGCGTCATCAAAGGTTTTGCGAGGCTGGTAGGGATTGGGGAAAATCAGCTCAATAGGTACCTTGACTACCTTTACCTCGTTGACAGCCTTGGTCTCGCCCAAAGCGCCAAAATCAGCATCCAATACAGAAAAGCCATCATCTACAATCATGTTCATCCCCCCTCGTCTATTTGCTGCCCAAGGGCTGCTTTTCCGGCGTACCCGCCTTGCGGGGATACTGTGCCGGGGTGGTTTTCAGCTTGCTTATCTTTATTATAGCACGTCCGTCGTCAAGTCCGGGTAATTTTACAGGCTCGGCACTAATAATTTTACCGCCTAAAATTTTAACAGCCTCGCTGCCCTCGGTGATTTCCTCAGCATATTTACTGCCCTTAAGGGCAATAAAGCGCCCTCCCTTTTTTACTAGGGGCAAGCAGTATTCAGCCAAAACACTCAAGCGAGCCACCGCTCTGGCCGTAACTAAATCATATTTTTCCCGATGCTTGCTGTTTTTACCGGCATCCTCTGCTCGCAAATGCTCGCAGCGGATATATTTTAAGCCCAAGGTATCAATTACCTGCTGCAAAAACTTTAAACGCTTGCCCAGAGAATCAATAAGGGTTACCCTGAGCTCAGGACAATAAATCTTTAAGGGTACACCGGGAAAGCCAGCACCCGTGCCCACATCGGCCAAGGTTTTACCGGACATATCCTCGTCGTAGGCTAAAAGGCTATCAATCATATGCTTTACGGCAACCTCCTCAGGCTCCGTAATAGCAGTTAAATTCATCACCTTATTGGTTTCTACTAAAAGCTCATAATATTGGGTAAATTGCTGTAGCTGCTGCTCAGTAAAGGTCAAGCCAGCCTCAGCACCACGCTGAGCTAATATTTCTGCAAAGCTAGGGTTAATATTTGCACTCATTCGCCCTGCTCCTTCCTGCGCCTTAGCTCCAGTGCAATCATCAGCACGCTGATATCAGCAGGAGACACGCCGCTAATACGGCTAGCTTGACCGATATTGGTGGGGCGCACCTTGTCCAGCTTCTCCGCTGCCTCGCTGGACAGCTCTTTAATAGCATGGTAGTCCATGTCCTCCGGCAGGCGTTTATTCTCCAGCTTCATAAAGCGCTCCACCTCTTGGCGCTGCTTAGCAATATAGCCCTCGTACTTGGCAAAAATTTCCGTTTGCTCCGCCACCTGCTCGCTAAGCTCAGGCAGGTCAAAGGCTGCCTGCAGCTTAGCATAGGTAATCTCCTTACGGCGCAGCAAGTCCAGCATATTGGTGCCCGTGCGCAAGGATGTGCTGCCCATGGCCACCAGCTTGGCATTATTTTCCTCGCTGGGCGCAATGTTCAGCTTGCCAATTTCACTAATGGCACGCTCGATAGCACTTCTTTTTTCCGTAAAGCGCTCATAGCGGGTATCGTCCACCAGGCCAATTTGACGACCCTTTTCCGTCAAGCGCAAATCCGCATTATCCTGACGCAAAAGCAAGCGATACTCTGCTCTGGAGGTCATCATGCGGTAGGGCTCGTTAGTGCCCTTGGTTACTAAATCATCTATTAACACGCCAATATATGCTTCATCTCGGCGCAAAACTAAGGGCTCGCGCCCTTGGATTTTCATCATAGCATTGATGCCTGCCATCAAGCCCTGGGCTGCTGCCTCCTCGTAGCCACTGGTGCCATTGGATTGGCCCGCACTAAAAAGACCACTGATAGCCTTATGCTCCAAGGAATACTTGAGCTGCAGGGGATTTAAGCAATCGTAATCAATGGCATAGCCTGCCCGCATCATTTTGCAATGCTCAAGACCAGGAATGGTCTGCATAAACTGCAGCTGCACATGGGCGGGCAAGGAGGAGCTCATGCCCTGCACATACATCTCGTTAGTGCTGCGACCCTCTGGCTCAATAAAGAGCTGATGGCGGTCCTTATTAGCAAAGCGCACGATTTTAGATTCGATGGAGGGGCAGTAGCGGGGACCAACGCCCTCAATCATACCGTTAAACATACCGGATAAATGCAGATTAGCACGAATAATTTTATGAGTTTCCTCGTTAGTATAGGTTAGATAGCAGGGCACCTGCTCCCTGGTTTTGATATCACTCATAAAGGAGAAATTGCGCACTACGCTGTCGCCGTACTGGGGCTCCATTTTGCTATAATCCAAGCTGCGGGCATCTATGCGAGCGGGAGTACCAGTCTTAAAGCGCATTAGCTCCACCCCATGCTCCAAAAGGGAGCTGGAAAGCTTTTGGGCGCTACGCAAGCCATTGGGACCGCATTCATAATTAACCTGACCATAAACAATGCGACCTCTTAAATAGGTACCAGTGGCCAAAATGACGCATTTAGCTTCAAAAACCTCGCCGGTTTCGGCCTCTACACCTACAACCTGCCCATTTTCCACCAGCAGCTTATCAATCATCAGCTGCTTAAGCTCTAGATTTTCCTGCTCCTCCACGATTTTTTTCATGAGAGTGTGGTAGTAGGGCTTGTCCTCCTGTCCACGCAGCGCGTGAACAGCGTAGCCCTTACCCGTATTCAAGAGTCGCATTTGGATGCAGGCTAAATCGGCACTAATACCCATCTGCCCGCCCAAAGCATCCAGCTCGCGCACCAAATGCCCCTTAGCAGGACCACCAATGGAGGGATTACAGGGCATCAAGGCCACATTATCCAGGGACAGTGTTGCAAGTAAGGTTTTGCCGCCTAAGCGAGCTGCTGCTAAGGCAGCCTCCACACCGGCATGACCTGCACCCACCACGATAACGTCAAAGGAATCTGTAATATAACTCATAGCTACTTCTCTTTCGTCAAATCTTATTTACCAATACAAAAACGGGAGAAAATCTCGTTAATAATCTCATCCTGCACCGTATCACCGGTGATTTCACCTAATAAATCAATGGCATTACGCACATCTATTTCAATGCAATCATAGGGTAGCATGGAATCTGCTGCTTCAAGAGCATCCTGCAAGGATTGGCGAGCTTCCCTCAACAAACGCTCCTGACGAGCGTTTTGCACATAAGCACCATCGCTTAAGGTACCCTCGCTACCATAAACATAATTCTTCAGCCAGGCACTAAAATCCTCCACACCGGTCAAGGTTTTAGCGGATAAGGTCATCACCTTATCCCTGCCAAAACGCTCCTTGAGAGCGTTCAAATCCACGGCCAGGCCCAAATCGCTTTTATTGACAATAATCACGCAGGGCTTATCCGTGGCTGCAGCCAAAATAGCTTCGTCCTCGGCTGTGAGTCCCTTGCTACCATCAATTACGCAAATAACTAGCTCGGAATCCTTGAGGAGCTGGCGACTTTTTTCCACACCGATTTTTTCTACAAAGTCCTCGGTGCTGCGGATACCTGCGGTATCCGCTAATACTAGGGGCACACCATCCAATAATAATTGCTCTTCAATGACATCGCGAGTTGTACCTGCATACTGGGAGACAATGGCTCTTTCCTCTTTCAAAAGAGCGTTGAGGAGACTGGATTTGCCCACATTGGGCTTGCCCACAATGGCAGTGCGCAGACCCTCCCGCAAAATTTTGCCTGTATGAGCATGGGCCAAAAGCTTGTCGATGGCCGCATTGGCACTACCAACGCTTTCTTGCACCCTAGCATAGGTCACATCCTCGATATCCTCCTCAGGATAATCGATGACTGCCTCTAAATTTACCACAACATCCACTAAAGCACTGCGCAAGCCCCGCAGCTCCTTGGCCAATTGCCCCTGCTGTTGGCGGGCCGCCAGCTTCAGGCTGGCCTCGCTGCGGGAACGAATAATATCCATCACTGCCTCGGCCTGAGTTAAATCGATACGCCCGTTTAAAAAGGCTCTTTTAGTAAATTCACCGGCCTCCGCGGGTCTCGCTCCGGCCTTGTAGGTTAGCTGTAAAATCTTCTTTAAGGACTGCAGGCCGCCGTGGCACTGGATTTCTACCACGTCCTCTGCCGTGTAGGAGCGAGGCCCACGCATATACACAGCCAAAACCTCGTCCACTAGGCTGCCGTCCACATCATAAACATGTCCATATACCAATGTATTTGCCGGATAAGCGGCTAATGCTTTGCCGGAAGCCGCCTTAAACAGGCGCTCACCAACAGCCAAAGCCTGCTCACCGCTAATGCGCACGATGCCCACGGCACCTTCTCCCAAGGCAGTAATTACTGCACTAATTGTTTCCTCTGCCATCTGCGCCCTCCCTTCCTTGCGTAAGAATAAAATATAACCCAGTAAGTACATACTGGGTTATAAATCTTTATTTTTTCAATTCAATTACCACATGACGGTACGGATCATCGCCCTCGCTAAGGGTCGTAACCCGGCGATCGCCCTGCAGGGCCATATGGATAATCTTGCGTTCATGGGGATTCATAGGCTCTAAGGCCACGCGCTCACCAGTGCGTTTAACCTTGTCAGCCAAACGATTTGCTAAGCGGGTGAGAGTTTCAATGCGGCGGTCACGGTAATCCTCCACATCAATAATCACACGCACGCGTTCAGAGCTATTTTTATTAGCAACCAAATTGGTCAGATATTGCAGGCTGTCCAGGGTTTGGCCATGCTTGCCAATGAGGATGCCCATATCATCGCCATGGAGCTTGAAGGTTACGCTGCCATCATTTTTATTGATGAATTTTTCCATAACCACGTCAATTTTCATGGCATTGAATACCTTTTGCAAAAATTCCTTAGCTGCGTTTACGGATTCGTCATTCACAGCATATTTGCGGGGCTCGCGAGCGGGGCGCTCACCCTTATCGCTCTTCATGGATTCCAAGGTAGAAATTGCAGAATCCACAGCCTGCTCCTTAGCAGCAGCAGCTTTTTTGCCCAGCTCCTCTGCTGCATCAGCTGCTTGCTCCTTCAGCTCGTCAGCTTTTTTAGAAATATTCTTGGAAACAGTGCTAACAGCAATGGTGGTTGCTTCCTTAACAGCCTTTACAGCATCGGCAGTTGCTTCCTCCAAGGTCTTTTCAGGAGCAGCCTCCTTTACTTCTTCCTTAACCTCAGCTTGTGCGGCTGCTTCCTTTACGGTAACGCGCACCTTAGCATCCTTGCCGCCAAACAGGCCAAAGAAACCCTTTTTGCCTTCTTCTAAAACTTCTACATTAGCTTGGTCTGCAGTAATATTTAAAGCCTTTAATGCTTCAGCAACAGCTTCTTCTACGGTCTTACCTGTCTTTTCAACAAAAGCCATCTATCTCACTCCTTATTACTTGGTAGCTGCCTTATCCATCATATATTGTTGTCCAATTTGCATAATGTTCATTACTACCCAATAAAGCACCAGGCCTGCCGGGAAGGTTAAGCTAATATAACCAATGAACAAAGGCATGAAGTACATCATCATCTTGTTTTGAGCACCACCGGCACCGGTTGCAGGCATGGTTTGCTTAGAAGCAATAAAGGTGGTCAATGCGGACAATACCGGCAGAATATAGGTGGGGTCGGGAGCAGAAATGCTTTCCATCCACAGGAAGGAAGCAGAACCCTCGTAGTGAAAATCGCGAATACCATAGAAAATACCAATCATAATGGGCATTTGAATGATAAGGGGCAGGCAGCCTGCCAGGGGGTTTACGCCCTCGTTTTTATAAAGATTAGCCAGCTCCATATTCAGACGTTGCTTGTCGTCCTTGTATTTTTCTTGGATGGCCTTCATTTTCGGTTGAATTTCCATCATGGCTTTAGTTGATTCAATCTGCTTTTTAGTCAGCGGATACAAAATCAGCTTTACCAGAACGGTCATAATAATAATTGCTACGCCATAGTTGGGGAAACCAATACCATGGAGGAAGCTATAGATTACAGTAATTACTTGTTGCACAATATTGCTGAGAAAATCCAAGATATCACTCCTTAAAAAACAAAGTGTTGTTTGCGAAATTACTATTTAACCGGATCATAACCGCCAGGATGAAAGGGGTGACATTTACAAATCCTTTTTATAGCAAGCCATAATCCCTTCACAGGTCCTTTTTTCTGTATCGCCTCAATGGCATAGGCCGAACAGGTAGGATAGAATCTACAGGTCGGCGGAAAGAGGGGCGAAATAAAGATTTGGTAAAATCTTATACATAAAATCAGTATCCTGCTCATAGGCATATCCTTATTCCTGCAGCAAGGCTGCTCTCTTTGCTAGTCTTAAAAAAACTCGTTCAAAAGTCTTTAAATCGGCCTTAGTTAATTTTTTACGGGCCACCCAAACTATATGATAACCTTTTTTAAGCTCGGCCTGATGCTGACGAAATACCTCTCGCATCAAGCGTTTGACTCTGTTGCGGACCACGGCACAGCCCAGCTTTTTACCCACTGCCAAACCAATCTTCAAATCCTGTCCTTGGTCTGCCAAAATGTAAAAAACAGACAGGGGGTCCACCACAGTGCGTCCCTTCCCATAGACAAACTGAAAGCTTTTTTTCGATTTCAGCTTATTGATTTTCTTAAAAGTTAACTTCTTCCTTTGCATTAAATGCACTCCTGCCCGCATGGAAAAAATAGGCCACTTGCGCGGCCTATTTTATAAGATTATGCAGACAATTTCTTTCTGCCTCTAGCACGTCTTCTTTTGAGAACTTGACGACCGCCCAAAGTTTTCATTCTTTCTCTGAAACCATGAGTTCTTTTTCTTCTGAGATTGTTAGGTTGAAAAGTACGTTTCATTCAGTATTCCCTCCTTATCCACCGCAAAATTTTATCAAATTCCATATATTTGAATTGATAGCCGTTTCTTAATACCCACACCATACTAGTACCTAAAAATGGGCGCACTCCAATAATGCAAGGTATTACTGAAATATTATATGGGAAAATAAAAATTTCGTCAAGTAGAAAACGCCTATTTTTCGGCCTCTAAAGAAATTTTCTTTAAAATTTGCTAAGTTATCCACAGTCTGTTACAATATTAGGTGGTTAAGTTTCTCATAAATTGAACTTTTCGGCACTTACCACTCTATTTTAGAGCTGCGCAGGCTGTCGTTTTTATTTTTTATAAAATGCTTTAGGAAAGGATGTTCCGTATGAGTTCCTATGATTTAGCAGAAATCTGGGTCAAATGCAAGGATAAATTCAAGGAATCTGCCAACGAAAAAATCTTTGACGTTTGGATTAAGCCCATTATTCCGCTTGAAGTCACAGATACATATTACAAGGTAGCCGTCAAAAATACCTTCTTTAAGACCATGCTGGAGGAAAACTACGCCTCTGTTATCCAAGGTATTCTTTCCAATATCATGGAAAAAAATATTGAGCTTATTATAGAAACCATGGAGGATGGCCTGCCTAGCTCCGCAGATAGCGTAGAAATCGCTCCCATAAAAACTGAACAGCAGGAGCTTTTTCCCACTAAAGCAGGTATTGCTGCCCCAGTGGAGCTGCAGCCCTTGGATAGTAATTTAAATCCTAAATTTATTTTTGAAACCTTCGTCATAGGCAATTCCAATCGTTTTGCTCATGCAGCTGCCCAGGCCGTTGCCAATAACCCCGCCCACGCCTATAACCCCCTCTTTCTTTATGGTGGTGTAGGTCTTGGCAAAACTCACTTAATGCACGCCATCGGTAACCGTATTAAACAAAACAATCCCAATATGAAGGTTCTCTATACCACCAGCGAAAAATTCACCAACGAAATCATTAATTCTATTCAAAATAAAACCACCGAAGCCTTTCGCCAAAAATATCGCAATATCGACTGCCTTATCATCGACGATATTCAATTTTTGAAGGGTAAGGAGCAAACTCAGGTAGAATTTTTCCACACCTTCAATGCTTTAAAGGATGCTAATAAGCAAATCATTATCTCCAGTGATCGCCCTCCCCGTGAAATCGAAACCCTAGAGGACCGCTTGCGTTCTCGCTTCGACCAAGGCCTGACGGCTGATATCCAGCCCCCTGATCTGGAAACCAGAATGGCCATTTTGCGCACCAAGGCAAGCTCTGATAATATTCAAATGCCCAACGATGTTATCACCCTCTTAGCAACCAATATTGCCACCAATATCCGTGAAATAGAGGGCGCCTATACTAAAATCGTAGCCTACACCTCCTTAATGGATATGCCCATCACTGTAGAAACTGCGCAAAAGGTGCTGGCCGACATGGGTAACACTATTAAAACACGCACCATTACCTTCGAGGGCATTACCAAGGTAGTTGCTGAGCATTACAATATTAAGCAGGACGAGCTATTTAATAAAAAACGCACACAAAACATTGCTCATCCACGCCAGGTAGCAATGTATTTGTGCCGCGAGCTAGCTGACCTTTCCTATCCTAAAATTGGTGAGCTTTTTGGTGGACGTGACCATACAACAGTCATCCATGCTTACGAAAAAATTAGCAAGAATAAAAGCACTAACCTTGCGCTACAAAAAGAGCTTCAAGAAATGATCGATATTTTACGCCAATAAGAATAACGAAAGTTATCCACAAAAACTGTTGATAACTCGCCCAAAAATTGTGTATAACTTCCGCTTGCAGTTGATAAAATTTTTAGCTGTTAATTCTGTGTAAAGTATTTCCCGCTTATCAACAGCTTTATCTACATGTGTAAAAAAGCTTCTGGCAAGGCTTTAGGGCACTTTTCCACATTACTAACAGCTATTACTACTACGTCGACTACCTTTTATAAATTATTATAGTAATCTAAAACCAAGGAGGACTGTGTACAAATGATAATTACCTGTAATACAAGCGAACTGAATAAAGCAATTCAAACAGCTCAAAGAGCAATTTCCTCTAAACCAAGTACACCTATTTTTTCCTGCATTCATTTGCTAGCTGCCAACGATAAATTAATTGTTCAAGCTATGGATTTAAATTTAGCTATCTCTTCCACCATCCCTGCTAATATCACTGAAGAAGGGGAAATAGTGGTTTCTGCTAAGCATTTGTCCGAGCTTATTCGCAAGCTGAGCTCTGAAACAGTCACTATTAGTAAAAGTCAAGACAATAAAACTATTAAGGTTGCTTCCGGCAATTCGGAGTACCAATTATTATTGATGAATGCGGATGATTATCCTAAATTCCCTGATTTTAATGGTGACAAATCCATTACTATTGCCGATGACAAAATCAAGGAGCTTATCAAAAAGACTATTTTCTCCTGCTCCTCTGACGAAGCAAGACCTCTTTTTACAGGCATTCTCGTAGAAGCAAAGGATGATAAGCTGACCTTTGTTGGCACCAACACTCATCGCTTAGCTGTAAAATTTTTGCCCCAGCCTACGGTTGAGCCCATGAGCATGATTATTCCCTCCAAGGTTTTAGGAGAAATTTCCCGTAATTTAGTGGGTGACATGCCCCAAGAGGTTAAAATTTCCTTATTGAATAATCAAATTATGATTATCATTGACGAGGTTATTATTGTTTCTCGTTTAATTGAAGGTAAATTCCCGGACTATAATAAGGTTATTCCTGCTAGATTTGCTGTAAAATGCCAGGTTAAAGCTAAGGAGCTGGGTGCAGCTGTGGAGCGTGTAGCTTTGTTCTCCACCGAGGGCGACTACAGCACTGTAAAAATGAGTATTGGCCAAGGGGAAATAACTCTTACCTCCAGCAGTCCGGATGTGGGCATGGGTAAGGAGGTGCTTTCCTGCAGCACCGAGGGTGATTCCTTGAATGTAGCCTTTAATGCTAAATATATTTTAGATATCTTGAAGAATGTGGAAAGTGAAGAGGTTGTGCTTTCCATGAACACCTCTCTAAGCCCTGTTTGCATTACTGCACCTGAAGAGGATAATTATATCTATATCGTTACTCCTGTACGCGTTGTTTTTTAAGAGGTGCTAGCATGCAAAAGGAAAACGTTACCATTATTACTGAATTTATTACCATGGATAAGCTTTTAAAATTTTCCGGTGTAGCGGATACCGGTGGCCAAGCTTTTGGCATTGTCGAGGATGGTATTATTAAGCTCAATGGCAAATTAGTAACGGAAAAACGTAAAAAGGTCTTTCCGGGCGATGTTGTTAATATCGATAATCAAATTGAGCTGACCGTTATCAAAGAAGCAGAATGAAGATAGCAAGCCTTTATGCGGTTAATTTTCGTAATTATGGGCAGTGTCAGCTGAATTTTTCCTCCATGATTAACGTTTTTTATGGCAAAAACGCTCAGGGAAAGACCAATATTTTAGAGGCCATCTTTTATGGTGCCTTTGGCCTTTCTCATCGCACTTCCTCAGAGGAGGATTTGCTCAAGCTGGGCACGGATGCCATGGCTGTGGGTATTGATTTTGCCAGCTTTAGTGGTCAGCACGAGGTTAAGTTAAAAAAATACCAGCAGCAGCAAAAATGGAAAAAGGAAATTTGGCTTGATGGTGCTAAGGTGCGCCCTAAGGAGCATTATGGCAGCTTAAATACAGTTATGTTTTCGCCTGAGGATTTGCAGCTCGTGAAGGGCGAGCCTGCTTTGCGTAGACGCTTTTTTGATATGCAAATTTCCCAAACTGACCCGGTTTATTACGATTTATTGGTTAAATATAATCGGGTGCTTTCCCAGCGTAACCGCTTACTAAAGGAGCTAAGGGATGAGGGCGGTAGCCCGGAAATGCTGCGCCCGTGGAATCTGGAATTTGTACGTTTGGCAGCTGCTATTACGAAAAAGCGTCTAGCTGCTTTAAACAAACTAGAAGCAATTGCCAGTGCTATTTATGCTTCTATTACTAAAAACCAGGAGCAGCTGGAGCTAAATTATGAGTTAAAGGCCAATAATGGCCAGCTTTTGTATCCCCATGCTGCAGCTGCTATTAGCGAGGCTTTTTATGCCGAGCATTTATTAGAGCGTCAGCGTGTGGATATTTTGCGTGGTAATACGGGGATTGGTCCCCATCGGGATGATTTACAGCTGCTTTTAAACAAGCTTTCCTTGCGCTCCTTTGGCTCCCAGGGCCAGCAGCGCAGTGGCGCCTTGGCTTTAAAGCTTTCCCAGCTGGAATATGTGCATCAGGAAATTGGTGAATTTCCTGTTTTACTTTTAGATGATGTTATGAGCGAGCTGGATGACAGTCGCAGAGCTCAGCTTTTACTTTTTATTGATGGTCGGGTACAGACCTTTATTACTGTTAATGATCGGGAGCTGATTCCTGATTTAGCAGGTAATGCTTATTTTCGCATCGAAAATGGCTCTATTATTGAGGCTTAATTATGTATGAGGATAAACTTGCCAGCACGGATGCTATTATTAAGCATCTCTTTGACCTGCGCTCACATAATAAATTTATTCCCTTAAGGGGCAAGCTGCTTTATTTAGAGCACTATTTAAAGAGCAAGTGGCCCGATATTTGTGGTGCCAATCTTGCTAAGCGCTGCTCCATCGAAAAGCTAGTGGGAAGTGAGCTTTATATTCGCACTGCTAATTCCCTCTTAGCCAATGAGCTTTTTATGATGCAGAGCCTGTTTTTGCAAAAGATTAATGCTTACCTTTTAGGGAGCTTAGTAATCAAAAAGCTTTACTTTCATACGGGTGGCTTTTATGCTAGCAAGCAGCAAACTCAAAAGGAGCAAGAGAAATTTGCTCCTGTGGAATATACTACCTGCCCGAAATGTAATTCTAGAATGGAAAAGGGATTAAAGCTTTGCAGTGTTTGCGAGCGGGAGGAAAGAGAAGCCCTGCGCCAGTTTTTGGCGGAGCTGCTGCGCATCCAGCCATGGTTAACCTATAATGATTGTAAAGCTTACCATAAATGTGATAAAATAACCTTTACGGCTGTTAAGGATAGCCTGAAGAATTACTATTTTGAAAAGGTGAGATTGGGTTATGCTGATAAAAAAGAGAGCTTAATCGCTGTGCTTTTTTTGCTGGAAAAGAAGCCGGAGGATATTACCCAAGCCATGTATGAGAATGCTTTAGCTTATTTACGGAGGGATCAAAGTGTACTTGCATTTGGGAGCCGACTGTATGGTAAAAAATAGTGAGATTATTGCTATCTTTAATTTACGTCATGCGCAATCCTCTATTTATACGGACTATATTGCTAAATATGGTCAAAAATATCACATTGTGGATGCTGCTGAGGGCGAGGATTATGCAAGTGTGATTTTAACCTGTGATACCCTGTATTTATCAGCTATTTCGGCTGTCACTTTAAAAAAACGCGCTGATGCCGGTTTTCTGGCAGGCGCTTGTTATACTAATTTATAAATTTCGTTACGGAGGTAAATATGGCCCAGGATATTGATATTGAAAAAGAAACTGCTGTCAGTGGCAGCTATAACGCGGAACAGATTCATGTGCTGGAAGGCTTGGAAGCTGTTCGTAAAAGACCTGCCATGTATATTGGCAGTACCTCTGCCCGCGGTCTCCACCATTTGGTGTATGAGGTAGTGGATAACAGTATTGACGAAGCCTTGGCCGGTCACTGTACCGAGATTAAGGTCGTTATCCACGAGGATAATAGTATTACGGTTACCGATAATGGCCGTGGTATCCCTGTGGATATGATGAAGAAGGAAAAGAAGCCCGCTGTTGAGGTTATTATGACTGTGCTGCACGCCGGTGGTAAATTTGGTGATGGCGGCTATAAGGTTTCCGGTGGCTTGCATGGTGTAGGCGTTACCTGCGTTAATGCTTTGAGTGAGCATTTAGAGGTTGAGGTGCGCCGCGGCGGCAAATGCTATGGCATAGAGTTTAAGCAGGGTAAAACCAGTAAGAAGCTCTATGAAAAGGGTACTGCTGAGACAACTGGTACAACAGTGCATTTTAAGCCCGATGCTTCTATTTTTACAGAAACTGAATACAGCTATGATACCCTGCGCTTGCGTATTCGTGAGCTGGCATTTTTGAATAAGGGTATTACTATTACCCTGTCCGATGAGCGCCCTGAGGGTCGCAGTGAAACCTTTCATTTTGCCGGTGGTATTATCGAATTCGTGGAATTTGTGGACCACAATAAGGACAAAATCAATGCTAAGCCCATTTATTTGGAGGGCGAAAAGAACAGCATTATTGTGGAAGTAGCGATGCAGTATTGTGATACCTATAATGAAAACGTCTTTACCTATGTTAATAATATTAACACCGAGGAGGGCGGTACTCATTTAAGTGGCTTCCGCAAGGCTTTAACGAGAACTATTAATAATTATGCTCGTGCTAACAAGCTGCTTAAGGATAACGAGGATGCCTTAAGTGGCGATGATGTGCGTGAGGGCTTAACTGCTGTTTTAAGCTTAAAGGTTCCTAATCCCCAATTTGAAAGCCAGACTAAGATTAAGCTTGGTAATAGCGAGGTTATGCCCATAGTTGATA
>JBJDXD010000094.1:0-6883 GCA_051866495.1 Phascolarctobacterium sp.
CATGTATGGCCCCACTAAAGCAGATAGGACCGGTCCCTATGGTAGTAAAAATTCAGAGGTTATTCTTTCTCCGGCCTCCTGTGCTGGGTGCCTGAAAAAGAATTGCCAAAACTGGCATTGTATGCACGATATCACGCCAGAGATGGTATACGAAATTTATCGAAAAAAGGTGAAGGCTCATGGCTAAGGCAGTGGAATTAAATGGCAAAAGAATATTGGTAACTTTTTTGATGCATTTGGGAGATTTAACCCTAACCACTCCCTTCGTGCATGCTTTGCGTAAGGCAGCGCCCGATGCCCACATCACCTTTTTGGCAGACGAAAAGCTCAAGGATGTTGTTTTGCACAATCCATATTTGGACGAGGTTATCACTATCGATAAAAAAGGTCGCGACAACAGTCTATTGGCTTTGGCCGCTTGTGCACGCCGCTTGAGCAAAATGGATTTTGATGTGTTGATTAATTTGCATCCCAATGAGCGTTGCTCCTTTATTTGCGCTATGACAAAGGTAAAGCAACGCTGTGGTACTACTCACACTATGTTTAAGCCGGTTTGGGATGTTTTTACTCCCTTAAACCGCAAAATTCATGCTGCCGACATGTATCTTGATGTATTGAGTCAATTAGGCGTGACTAATATAGAGCATAATGGCCTGGAAATTTTTCCCAGCGAAGAGCATATGGCTCATGCAGAAGAGTTTTGGCGTGACCATGGAGTTTTTGGTACTGATAAGCTGGTGGGCTTTAATATTGGTAGTGCAGTAGTTACTAAGCGTTGGGCGCCGGAGCGTTTTGCTAAGGTGGCTGATACGCTGGCGGCTAAGGGCTATAAGCCTGTTTTCTTTGGTGGCACAATGGATGAGGAAATGGTGCAGGAGGCCGTTAGCTTCATGAAGACTATTCCTGTTGTAGCGACCGGTAATTTCACCATTGGTGGCTTGGCAGCTGCTATGCGCCGCTGCAGCCTGATTATTACCAATGATAGCGGTCCTATGCATGTGGCTATAAGTCAAAAGGTACCCATTGTGGCGATGTATGGTCCCTCAAGTCCCAAGCTATATGGACCTTATACAAAGGATGCAACCATAGTTACAGCATTGCCTCCCTGCCCGGGCTGCGCTGACGGAATGAAGCACAAATGCAGTGACATGCAGTGCATGACTCGTCTGACGGTGGAGCAGGTGGTGCAGGCTGCTGAAGCAATGTTAGCTAAGCATGGTGGGGCTCATGAATAAGCAGCTTAGCATTAATGGTGAGCTGTTGCTTTTGTGTGAGCGTATGGAGATGGCAAGATTCCTCCATGTGTATTTGCAATACTTGTTTCGACAGGGTGTGAGCTTGCCAACACTACAGATTTTGAATTATCGCTCCCTTGAGCAGCTGGCAAATTTAGCTGAACGGTTGCCCTCGATTTTGGGCAGTCAGCATGTAAGCAAGGTGCTTATTTTTGCCGATGCTCAAAATGATATCGAAAATAGAAGAAATATGATTTTAGATGTGCGCAGCAGTGCTTTTTTCCGTTCACGGGGATACTGCGCGCATTTTTTCTTTCCTGGAAGGATGGCAGGGAAGCGTTGGCGCAATGGGTATATGGAAGACCTTCTATTACAGGCTTTAAAGCAGGATGCAAGTACCATGCATGCTATGCAAAACTCGCTCAATGTAGCTAGAGAATATTTAGCATGTGTGGAAAACATACGCAAAAATTATCTTGAAGAAAAGGAATTTGAGCTGACCTTAGAGAGAAATAGGCTTGTTGCAATGCAAAACGATGTTAGTGGTGGGGCTAAAGATGCTTATAAAAGTAAGCTTATTGATAATATCCCAACGAGCTTGCCCATTACATCTTATAAGCTTGTTAATCATAGTCGGCATTTGTTATATGCATATTTTTCTGGTATAGAAAAATATGTGGGCTGCACCATTGCTGAAGCAGCGAAGCTAGGGGCCTTTGACTTTGAACACAGTGACTTTGCAGAGCTGAAAAAGAGCTTGCTTAGTCTAGGAGAAGGGGAGTAAATAGATGGTGAACAATCAGGATAAGCAGAATAAAAGAAAAACTGCGCCAAACCTTTTTGATATAATTCCGGTTGGTTTTTTTAACTATCTGGCGAGCAATAGTAATCATCGTATTTACGCTGATTGTCTACAGGTTATTTATGATGAATATGATAGAGAAATATCTTATAGAATTTCCCGCAGCAGATTGCGCGATGCCTTATCCATATATCTGATGGAAAATCATGTAGAGCTAGATGATGAGAATACTAATATCAGCAATAACTATAATGATATGGCCAGTGCTGTACTGCGTAAGTTTGCAGCTAAAGATGTGGGGTGGCTAGAGGAAGAAACCGATGATATGACCTACGAAAAGCATATTGTCATGACTGAGGCAGGCCTACAATTGGCAGAGTTTTTGTCAGCCTTAAAAAGGCCGGAGAAGGAAGAGTTTTCTAGCTACATTTATACGATTTATAATACTCTCAATAATAAAGAAATGTGGAAGAACAATCCCTATATTGATGTGTTGCTGCAGGTACATCGTAATGCACGCATGCTTTCTAAGGCTTTAAAAAAGCTTTCTACTTTCATTCGCAAAATAATCGAAAGAATGGTGAATGAAGAGACCTTTGAGAGCTTAACTGAAAACATCTTAGAGTATTGCGAAGGCAGTTTCATTAAAGAATATACTAGGCTCACTAAGCAGCAGAATATCCATGTTTATCGAGGGAACATTAGAAAAAAGCTGGAGGAGCTGCAAAATAAGGATACCTTTGACATGTTAGTCATTTAGTAGCCAATTTCTGCGCTGAGCAAATAAGACTACTGCAATCAGGTAAAAAAACTAAATATAGTCAAGCGGAAGCTAAAGAGTTATTAGCTTTATGTTTACTTGTTTTGCATAATCAACAGGAGCTCCTGGAAAGGGAGCTGTCCATAGTGCAGTTTAGCAATAGTAAAGTTTTCGAGCAAAAGTATAGGACTCGCCTCTGTCAAATTTTGCAGCAATATGGGGATTATGGTGATTTGCTAGATGGTGTTGATGATAAGCGGGAAAGAGGGCAAATCATTCTTGCTGAGCATAACATTTATAGTAATCCGTCCTATCTTTATGTAAAAGGCGCTGCAACGCTTAGATTCTCAAATTTGCCGGCGATTGAGCTGTCTTTGGAGACACCTATGGCCTTTTCTTCCAATAGCTTGAATAATTTGGAGCAAATAGACATTCGTGCTCCTAGGGTGATGACTATAAAAAACCTGACATCCTTTAATCGCATGCAGGAACAAGGCTATTTCTATCTGTTTTTAAGTGGCTATCATAATACCGCTAAGCAGCGTTTTCTTATGCAGATTGCTAAGCAGAATAAAGGGTTGCAGTGGTTTCATTTTGGGGATATCGATCCTGATGGATTTTTGATTATTGAGCATTTGCGCAACAAGACAGGTATCGATTTTAAGCCTATCTATATGGAGTGCGAAGAACTAGAAAGGTATGCCGATTATGCTAAGCCGCTAGAGGCTAATGACATAATTAAGGCCAGGAATATGCTACAGAAAGGTATCTATCAACAGGAAATGGAGTATATGCTTAGCCATAATTGTAAGCTTGAGCAGGAAATAGTGAGCTGGATGAGAAGTGTTAAAAAAGAATTTTAGAAAGGAAAAATGTAAAAAGTTGCAAAATTCCTTTGCAGAAACAGCTAGTTGCCTTGATAAGGAGAGATAGATGAGCTCTTAAATATCCTGTCTTCAGCAATAGGTTCACTTACCAATCCTGAGAAGCTTCAAAACACCTTTAAATCGACTAAAAAATCTAAGATTACTGCTAATACAATAGGCAAATATATCGGCTATTTGGAAGACTCTTTTTTGCGCAATATTATACATTTTTTAGTAGTATATGTTATAATAGTTATTAAGACGGAGTTACTGTACCAATTTGGGAGGTGTGTAAGCAGAATGCGTTTGTTTGCTCGTTTTTTTGATAATTTACAGCAGGATTTAAAAGCCTTTTTATATTGGGGCCTTGCTTTTACCATTTTTAGAATGGTATTTATTTGGTTATACAGTGGCCAGCTTAATGGCAATTATGCGGACGTGCCCATGGCGCTGTTTTTGGGCTTACGCTTGAGTCTTAAAACTGCAGGAATACTGGGACTGATTGGCTTTGCCTTGGCCTCTTTGCCAAATATTTTTTTTAAGGAATGGCCTGCTAATAAAATTAGAAATGTTTGGCATGGATTAGCCCTTGTGTTTTTTTCTATTTGCTTCATGGCTCGCATTCCCTATTATAAGATTTTTAATGCAGCCTTCAATATGATGCTCATTAATGGTGCACATGATGATCTTAAGGCTATTCTGCTGACTGCTATAGAGGAATATCAGCTTTTGTGGCGCTTGCCGGCGGCCATAATTATTGGGTTGGGCTTTGCTTTTGTATTTGTTAAAGTGCAAAAGCATACTCCTGTTAAGCAGTTTGAAAAATGCAAGAGAAAACCATTAGTTGCTGTTTTGAGTGTTGTTTTTACGGCAGTTTTGTGTGTTTTTGTACGCTATGGCGGTGCCTTTGACTATGCCCATTCTATAAATTGGGAAAGCGCAGCTCGCTTAAAATCAAATTTGCTTAACGAAGCAATATTAGATGATGGGCAAGCCTTGTATCGCGTGCGTGCTAGCAAAAAGATGCTGGCAAAGGTTAATAATGTTAATATCTCTACCGCAGAGCTAAAGCAAAAAATTGCCTTGGCAGGTGGAGATTTCAATGCTAAAAGTATTGACGAGGCGTTTTTGCACACTGTGAAGCAGCCTAAATTGGCTCAGCCGCCCACGGATGTGGTTGTTATAGTGGGCGAAAGCTTTGGTCAGTGGCCTTTTTTGCCTGAGTTTAAAGAGCTTGGCCTTGTGGATAAAATGCTAGGCTTGCAAGGCTCAGAGCATGGAGCGCACATCAATACAATGTTAGCCCATGGTAGCGGTACGATTACTGCAATCAATGGTTTGTTAACTGGTTTGCCTGACACGGGGCTTTATGAAAACTATCAACCCATGAGCATGCAGCAGCATTATGCTACTGGCATTGGTTATATTATGCGTAAGCTGGGTTATAAAACTGTGTTTTGGTATGGTGGTTTTCCTGGATGGCAAAACTTGAAGAATTTCGTTATGGCCCAAAGCTTTGATGAGTTCCACTGCGCTGATGAGTTTGGTAATACCGGCGGCAACGCGTGGGGTTGCCCTGATGGTGTGCTTTTAGATAAGGTAGCAGAATATATGGCGTCAGAGCAAGCTGGTGCCAAGGTTTTCCATTTAGTTTTGACCACGAGCAACCATCCGCCCTATACCTTGGATATTGATAAAATGGGTTTTCCGCGTGACAAGGTGCGCAGCAGCTTAGGAGCATCCATCCCCAAGGACGAGCAAACTCTGACGGAGCTGGGGCATATCTGGTATGCTGATAAAACCATGGGTGATTTTGTGCATAAGGCACAGAAATCGCGCCCAGCTAGTTTGTTTGTTGTAACTGGTGACCATTCCGAGCGCTTTACCTTTGCTATTGAGCAGGATGTGCGCACTAAGTCGACCATTCCCTGCATCTTTTATGGACAAGGTGTGGAGCAAAGCTGGTTTACTAATACTTCCATTGGCTGTCATATGCAGCTGGCGGGGACTTTGGCAGAAATTGTTGGTCCTGCAGGAGTGCAGTATAGCGCGCTGTTGCCTACTATGTTTGCTAAGGATGATTTTGTTTTTAATCATAGGCTGGTAGCAAGAGAGAACGATTTAGAATTTGTGGATAAGCTTCAGGATAAGGCAACAAGTGATTACATTGCTGCTATGCGCAATGTGGGCGCTTGGAGAGTGCTGAAGGGGAATATAGAATAGAAAAACATCCAAATAGAGAACCACAGGTGAGATTCTCTATTTGGATGTATTATTAGAACAAGCTTTAAGTAATCTATTAGTATAAATATATACCCATTAGCTTTATGTCAATTTGGCGATTGCGTTTTTGTCAAAGAAGTCTGGAAAGCTTTCTTGCAGGACACCTAAAAATCTTTGCCAATATCTGGAAGCACGTTTGGCTGCAAAAAAGTCAAAGTAATATGCCAATGGAATAAGTACGGGCGTACCGATATTATCAACTATTCTGACGCATACTTCTTCAGCTGTTTTTTTCTGTATCATAAAATTAACGAGTTCTATGTTAGATGTTACTATTTGTTCCTCAAACCAGGATTTTTTGAATGACTGTAACATTTGTAGTAAACGCTCTCTAGCTTCTTCGAGTGATGAAGTAGATATAATTTCTGCAATATATTGATCCATTGTCATGCTGGTTTTTCCATCGTAATCGCAAATACGCTCAAAGACATGGGCCAAACCTTTGTTGGTTTCTATGGTTCCATGATAAGAAGGTATCAATTTAGGGTACTTATGCCTTTTTTGTAATACGGAGCGATAATGAAGTTCTCGGTTTAAATCAGTGTCGTTACGCTTTTTTATTATCTTTACACAGAGAACTTTATTGTGCGGGTGTGTGTAAGTAATTTTATGTGCTCCTGCTCCAATGAGTTCTGCATCAGTGAGAGTTAGTTTGTTTGATTCTGAAGTCATGAAATCACTCCTTTAGCAAGATTAACTTTACATTAATTATAGCACAAGTATGAGTAATGTGTAAGAAGATAAGAAAATACAGTTTTATTTTTGATTAAATATAAAAAATATAGAATCCATAGTAATTATTATAGATAGCACAAGAGTATGTAACAAAAGGGGGAAGTTTTGTAATGAATATTGATAGAAAAATTTTAATCATTGGTTTTATTATGACTATTGTTAATTATCTGGTAAGTTTTTTCTTTTCATCTCGTGAGATTTT
>JBJDXD010000095.1:0-37475 GCA_051866495.1 Phascolarctobacterium sp.
TGCCATGGTCAACGTGACCGATGGTGCCGATATTCAGATGGGGTTTAGTTCTTTCATATTTAGCTTTTGCCATTGTGAATTTCCTCCTTAAGGTTGTTTCTTAAAACTAGGCTTAGTTGGTGCCTTTGTTTTTAGCAATGATTGCTTCAGCAATGTTCTTAGGAACGTCTTCGTAGTGGTCAACTTCCATAGAGTAGTTGCCACGACCTTGAGTCTTGCTGCGCAGGTCGGTTGCATAACCGAACATTTCAGCCAGCGGAACGAATGCATGAATTACTTGTGCACCGTTGCGAGCTTCCATACCTTCGATGCGACCACGACGAGAGTTTACGTCGCCGATTACATCGCCCATGTATTCTTCAGGAACAGTGATTTCTACTTTCATGTAGGGTTCCAGGATAACCGGGTTAGCTTTTTCAGCACCACTTCTGAAGCCCATGGAGCCGGCAATCTTAAATGCCATTTCAGAAGAGTCGACTTCGTGGTAAGAACCGTCGTATACAGCTACAGCGATGTCAACCATGGGATAACCAGCAACTACGCCGTTTTCCATAGCTTCCTTTACGCCTGCTTCGATAGGAGCGATGTATTCCTTAGGAATAGCACCGCCAACAACCTTGTTCTCGAACAGGAAGCCTTCGCCAGGTTCACGCGGAGTGATTTCCAACCAGCAGTGACCATATTGGCCTTTACCACCGGACTGACGAACAAATTTACCTTCAGCTTTAACAGCCTTGCGGATGGTTTCGCGGTAAGCAACCTGCGGGTTACCAACAGTGCAGCCTACTTTGAATTCACGCAGCAGACGGTCAACAATGATGTCCAGGTGAAGCTCGCCCATACCGGAAATAATGGTTTGAGAGGTTTCAGGATCAGTGTGAACGCGGAAGGTGGGATCTTCTTCAGCAAGTTTTTGTAAAGCAATACCCATTTTTTCTTGGTCTGCTTTGGTTTTAGGTTCAACTGCAACGGAGATAACGGGTTCGGGGAATACCATGGATTCCAAGATGATCTCGTTCTTCTCGTCGCAGAGGGTATCACCAGTAGTGGTGTCCTTCAGACCTACAGCTGCTGCGATATCACCGGAGTAAACCATTTCGATTTCTTCGCGGTGGTTAGCATGCATTTGCAGGATACGACCGATACGCTCGCGTTTACCCTTTACGGAGTTATATACATAAGAGCCGCTGGTCAGGGTACCGGAGTATACACGGAAGAATGCCAGCTTACCAACGAAGGGGTCGGTAGCAATCTTGAAGGCCAGTGCTGCGAACGGAGCCTCGTCGGAGGACGGACGCTCGTCTTCTTCACCGGTTTCAGGATTAATGCCCTTGATATTGGGGATATCAGTAGGAGCGGGCATGAATTGGATTACAGCATCCAGCATGGGTTGAACGCCTTTGTTTTTGTAGGAAGAGCCGCAGCATACGGGGGTCATTTTGCAAGCGATGGTTTGCTTACGGATACCGGCGATGATTTCTTCCTCGGTCAGCTCTTCACCTTCCAGGTATTTCATCATCAGCTCGTCATCGCCTTCAGCAACTGCTTCAACCAGAGCCGCACGATATTCTTCAGCTTTTTCCTTCATATCTTCAGGAATTTCGATGAATTCTTCTTCTTTACCCAGCTTGTCGTCATAAACGATAGCTCTCATTTTGATGAGGTCTACCATGCCTTCGAAGGTATCTTCGTAGCCGATAGGCAGTTGAATAGGAACAGCGTTGGCATTCAGACGGGTTTTCATCATATCAACTACGCGATAGAAGTCAGCGCCGGTGATATCCATTTTGTTTACATATGCCATACGAGGTACGTTGTATTTGTCAGCCTGACGCCATACGGTTTCAGATTGAGGTTCAACGCCGCCCTTAGCACAGAAAACTGCAACGGAGCCGTCCAGAACACGCAGGGAACGTTCAACCTCTGCAGTGAAGTCAACGTGTCCCGGAGTGTCGATGATGTTGATACGATGTTTATCAAATTGTTTCTCAGAGCCTTCCCAGTAGCAGGTGGTTGCAGCAGAGGTGATGGTAATACCACGCTCTTGCTCTTGAACCATCCAGTCCATGGTAGCAGCGCCTTCATGAGTTTCACCGATCTTGTGTACTCTGCCGGTATAGAACAGAATACGTTCGGTAGTAGTGGTTTTACCAGCATCGATGTGAGCCATGATGCCGATATTTCTAGTTCTCTCAAGCGGAATTAATCTGCCCACTTCTTAATCCTCCTCAAAATGTCTGAGTCAGGCCATTACCAGCGGTAATGAGCAAATGCTTTGTTTGCTTCTGCCATCTTGTGGGTATCTTCACGTTTTTTAACAGCTGCGCCAGTGCCATTGGAAGCATCCATGATTTCACCAGCTACGCGCTCGTACATGGTTCTTTCACCACGCAGACGAGAGTAGTTTACCAGCCAACGAATACCCAGGGTGGTTTTACGATCAGCGCGAACTTCAACCGGAACTTGGTAGTTTGCACCGCCAACACGGCGAGCACGTACTTCCAACAGCGGCATTACGTTTTGCATTGCTGCGTCGAAAACTTCCAGAGGATCTTTACCAGTTTTTGCACGAACCAGGTCGAATGCATCGTATACAATACGTTCTGCAACGCCTTTTTTACCGTCGAGCATGATTTTATTAATGAAACGAGTTAACAGTTTAGAACCGTACACCGGATCCGGCAGTACGTCTCTCTTGGTTACAGGGCCTTTTCTCGGCATGTGTTTCCCTCCTTAGGATGATATCATTCTTAATGTTTTCTTGAAATTATTTCTTTGCTTTAGCACGTTTTGCGCCGTACTTAGAGCGAGATTGGTTGCGGTTAGCAACGCCTGCAGTATCAAGAGCACCGCGAATGATATGGTAACGCACACCAGGAAGGTCCTTGACTCTTCCGCCTCTGATCAGAACAACACTGTGTTCTTGAAGATTATGGCCGATACCCGGGATATAAGCAGTAACTTCGATGCCGTTGGTCAAACGTACACGAGCTACTTTACGCAGAGCAGAGTTAGGTTTCTTCGGGGTGGTGGTGTAAACACGGGTGCAAACGCCACGCTTTTGCGGACATTCTTTCAATGCCGGTGCAGTAGATTTGCTCTTCAGAACCTCTCTGCCTTTGCGAACCAATTGGTTAATTGTAGGCATATCGGCACCTCCTTTCCAAACAATTAGATTTTAATGATTATAAAAACTTGACTATCGCCAAGCCCTTATCAGGATTTGAGTATTGCGGCAGCTGCGGCCTTTACGTTGATGCTGCAGGCTCTGCCTATTTCCAGCATGCTCTCCGTGGTTATGGTGGGCACATTGTTTGCTTGACACATTTCCAGCAGCTTGTCGGTAACTCTTTCGTCTGCATCACTTGCGATGAAGACCACCTCAGCTGCCTGCCTTGCCACAGCCTTTTGTGTCTGCTTCACACCTACGGTGCGTTGCTCGGCTTGCTTTAAAGCTTCAAGCGTCATTGGATTACCTCCTTGCTAGAGCGCATAGCTCTCCCGCGATACTTGTATATTGTAACATCTTAAACAAAGCGTGTCAACACTTTTTGGTAATTTTTTTCAAAATTTTAGACGTCTCAAATGCTGTGTTAATGCACGTCTTGTTTTCCACGCAGCCAAGTGTTTCGATACCTCTGGGGTGGACATTTCCGCCCGCACTGGACAAGCTATAAGCGCCACAGACTAAAGCGCTGATAGCCGTATTTTTCGGCTATATTGCGCCAAAAAGCCAGTGTCAGCTCATCAGCATACCAGACGGTATGAGCCTTGCCCTTTTCTTCATAAGTAAAATACAGAGCGCGGCTTTCCTTATCGCGCGCTGGTACAGCATTAAATTTTTTTGCTAGGTCCTCTGCCTGAGCTTGGGTTAGTCCTCCAGTCTTTTCTCCTCAGTATCTTGGTCATCCATAAACTCCGCCCGCAGTCAAAAAGTCCGCTCCGTTACAAATGTAACAAAGCGAACTTTTTTAAGTATAATACACATTTACAGTATATTAGCTATTTAGCAGGAGCCTCTTTTTTAGCAGGACTTATAATTGCCACTACCACATAGGTCACAATGCACACAATCCATTCCAAATAAATAACATTGGGGAAAATGCGTACTGCCGGGCAGAATTTGTACAAAATAATGGTCAAAAGCCCAGCGAGCAAGGTCCAAAAGCCTGCAGCCTTAGAGGTGTATTTGGGGAAGAACAATGCTACGAAAACGATCATGGTAAAGGCGGCTGTCAAGGCTAAGCCAATCATAATCGTACCCAAAATACTCGATACGGTCATAGCAAGACCAAGTGTTAAAATGCCGCTAATCATTACACATAAGCGAGTCATCATCAGCTGCTTTTTATCATCGCAGTCAGGATTGATGAAACGCTTGTAAATATCGCTGGAGAACAGAGTGCCAGCGCTCAAAAGCAAGTTGCAGGCAGTGGATACATCCGCAGCCCACAGAGCAGCCAAGGTAATACCAGCTACCAGCGGCTGCAAGCCAACGATAACCTGAGGCAAAGCCAGAGCAGCCTTAACCTCAGGGAACATAGCCTTAGCAACAATGCCCAAGAAGGCAGCCAAAACGCCTACAGGAAGCATAATGATACCGCCCCAAACGAAGCCCTTCTTCGCAGTTTCTGCATCCTTAGCACCCAAGGAAATTTGCAGAATGCTTTGCAAGGACAGGTTTACAGTGATCAAGGTCAAGCACCAGCTAGCAATGGTCACAGGACCTACGCCGTCAATAAAGCTGAACCAGGGCACATTGGCCGGCAAAGCAGCAGCCAGCTTATCCATGCTACCAATTTTATTAAATTGGATAACAGTTGCAATCAAAATACCCACATAAATCAGCAGTATGTTCAAAACGTTGGACAAGGAAGCGGACCACATGCCACCGATGAAGGTAATGCCGATAAAGGTGATAGCGCTAACAATCATGCCGGTTTGGAAATCAAAAATATCCGGCAAAATCGCATGCAAAATACTGCCACCAGCAATATATTGCAGGGAGATGATAACCAGCTGGATAACGATTTGGCACAGCACGCCCAAAATTACCGCACCAGTACCATGATGACGTTCGATAAGCTCGGTAATAGTGGTGATGTTTTGCTCACGATATTTTTTCGCCATAAACAGACCCATAGCAATAGCGCCCAGCGCCCAAGCGATGGTATACCAGCCAGCACTAAGGCCTACGCGGAAGGCATGCTCGGATACGCCAATAGTAGAAGCACCACCTACAGCAAGACCGATAATGGTTACACAAATCAAGGGAGCGGACAGCTTACGTCCGGCCAGAGCATAGTTTTCATTGTTGCCCTCACTACGTTTCTTGGCATACCAGGAGATACCAAACAGAGCAGCAATATACAATATTAAGATGACAAGGGAAACAGGCACAATAATCCTCCTTTAAACTAATACATGCCTGTCAAAGCAATACAACGCCCTACTAGCGGTCGCCCCTGCGCCGCCTCATAGCAGCCTAATCGTGCAAGTCTTTAACAAGATATATTTTCACACACATTTGTACTTCTATCATGCTTCTGCATCGCCCATACTAACAATCACCCCTGTGAAGGCCCCATATGCGCCTCTTGATGCATACACTATGATATAAATACAGAACATATTAGCTAAATTATAGCCCATTGCCTACTATTCGTCAATGAAAACAATGGATTTTGACAAGAATTTTTCACAAAAAGCGGTTGACAAAGCCCAAGCTTTTAGGTATAATATCAATGTTGCTTGAACAAGCACCATGTGGCCTCATAGCTCAGCTGGATAGAGCGTTTGACTACGAATCAAAAGGTCGCAGGTTCGAGTCCTGCTGAGGTCACCACCGAAGCTATGCCCTGGAAATAATTTCCAGGGCTTTTTTGTTTTCTCATTATCGTACATCGAGCAAAAACACCACATAAAGAATGCATTGCTCGAGTTGTATAGTGCAAGCTTTTTTATTTTCCTACTACCATACATCGAGCAAAAACACCACATAAAGAATGCATTGCTCGAGTTGTATAGTGCAAGCTTTTTTATTTTCCCACTACCATACATCGAGCAAAAGCACAAAAAGCTCATCCCCATTTTTAGAGATGAGCTTTTTTACTATACTCTTTTTATTTTACCAGGGCACGCATTTCTTCCGCAGTCAAGGTGAAGTATTCCTTCACAGTGTAAAGCTCACGGCGTCCACGACAGTCTGCAAAAAGAGCCACGTCCACATCGGGCACATTGCCCAGTGCCTCCTTCAGGCTTTTGCCATTTTTAGCATAAGCTTCAAAGCGCAGCACAAGGCGCTTGCCTGTGCCAGCAGGGACTAACAATGCTTCAAAATAATCGTCATCACGCAGCACACCTTCTAGATTTACCTTGCCACGAAGCAAAACATCATCATATTGCTCCTGGGGCAAGTAAATACGCATATAAGTATCTAAAATAGTGCCCTCTTGCTTACCAATATTGTCAAAGGGTACCTCCAGCTGAAAGTCCAAACGGTCGCCATTTGCACTAACCTTAACAGCTTCAGTGCGTTTTTTAGTCAGCAGGCGCATTTCGGCATCACCCTGCATCGCAATATACAAAGCCACAACAGCGCAGCCCAAAATCACCAGGCCTACGAGAATACCAATAACATTCATTAACATTGTGCTTCCTCCTTACGCCCGATGATAATTTTTAATAATACAAATAGGTGTCTTTTCGCTGCCATTGCCAAAGGGATTATCAATGAGAATCTCGGCAACCTTGTCCGCATCCACACCCTTAGAAACGCCCAAAACAGCGCTGCGCTTCAAATCGTTAACGTCCGCAATGGCCGCGCCGTAGCAGCCACAGGCCTTCGTGATTTCTTCGGCCACCTTGGCTGGATTAGCCGGGCCATAAACAACATGCTTATCATAGGGAGGCATGGTGCCGGTGATATCGTCAATCAAACGAGCCTGCTCACCTGCCAAGCGGTAGAAGGTACCGCTAATGCCCACACATTTAGCAGCAAAGCCACAAATAACAGCATATAAAACACGCAAACCTCCCTCAGCATCAATCAAGGCTTGCATGCTGTACCAGCTAGAAATACTACCCTTAGAGGGAAACAAATGGCTCAAAATCTTCGCCAAAAAGCCTGGTTGAAACTCCTCACAGCGCATAGCACGACCTTGGGTAATAGCTACGACGCTTTCTGCTGCGCAAACAACATCTTGAGGACCAATTTTATCCTTGCCAAACTCCAAAATCGCATCACAAATATCATCGTGATGGGTTAAAATGCGGGTAGGCACAGGCACAATTTCATACTTTTCCATACTCTCACTCCTCCGCAGCCTTTTCCGCTGCATACACCTTCTGGATTTTATCAAACCATTGGGGCTCCAAGCGAATAATACGCCCCTCCTTATCCGTGAACACGTTGCGGGTGTGACCCTCTACTGCCACAGCACCGTCACGCAGGCGGATAATTTTATAGTCAAACTCCATTTTAGCTTTATTAAACCCAGTCATACGCACCTGCACTTCAAAATCATCATCAAAGGTACAGGAATTTTTATATTGCACTTTAACCTCAGTAATGGGAAAAATAACACCTGCATCCATCAGCTCGCCCAAGGTTATGCCACAGGCACGCAAATAGGCCACGCGTCCCATTTCAAACCAGCGCAGATAATTGGCATGATGCACAACACCCATCATATCGGTTTCAACAAAGCGCACTCTATCACGAATGGTAATCATATCTATATCCTTTCATGTTCAAATCAATAGTTTATTATAGCACTTTTATTGTAGCATATAAACACCCAAGTGACAAAAAGTAGCAGAAAACTTTGCATAAATTTCACGCTTGTGTTATAATATCTAGGTAAATTTGCACCAGAGGCTCAAACATGGTAGCTGTGTCTGGGCAAATTTAAATATTGACATGGCCCCGTAGCTCAGTGGATAGAGCACCTGCCTCCGGAGCAGGGTTTTGCGCCAGTTCGACTCTGGCCGGGGTCACCATAAAAATCAGCTCATCTCCTAAATGGGGATGAGCTTTTTTAATACAAAGATATCCTTATTATAAATCATAAGCCACTTTACTCATTTACTCCTTTTAACCATCACTACCACCACTATAATTGCACATGTAGCTAAAAATGTAATTGCGCCTACAACTAAAATCACCTTTTCCTTGCTAATACCAAGATCGTCCTTAGCTAATTTTGACGGCTTGCCAAAATCCTTCATGGATTTATTCAAAACATCCGTGGAGACCAAGGCAATTGAGCGATTTAAAATACTTTGCAGCTGTACATTTTCACCACGCACAGCCAAGGAAAGATCCATGGAGCCCACCAAGATTTTAGTAGATAAAGAATTAAGCTCCTGAGCCCCGATAATATGTTCAATGCCATAGCTATTAAAAATCGCACAGTCTGCATCACCCTTTTTCACAGCGTCCACGCAGGCCCTATCGGATTTATACTGTTTTATTTGCCAATGAGGATAATACTTTTCTAAATATATGCGCTTATTTATTTTTGCACCGGATAAGGCAACTACATTTTTCTGCTTTTCGTCAAAGGAGGCATCCCGTACTAAAGCCACCACGTCGCAATTAAACAGGCTTTGGGTTACTAAAAAACCGCGCTCCTTAGCCTGCTTGGCATCGGTATATAAAGGAAAGATGCAATCAACCTCACCCCGCTCCAAGGCAGCCAGCTCCGCCTCAATGGTGGGATAGGCAAAGGGTGCAAACTCCAGCTGCCCATTGGCAAAGCAGTCCCTAGCCCTGTCCACATAGGTAGCCAAGGAGCCAATCAGCTCCCCTGTTGCCGGGTCCTTAGCACAGTTTCCCAGCAAATTGCTAATATAAGCCATTCGAATTTTGCCATGCTGGTGCAGCCATTTTAAATCGCTAGAGGTGAGCATTTTTTGTGCGCTTGTTGCTTCATCTGCTTTTTGCTCCTGAGCCATTGCCGTGTAACAGCAAAACGTAATCAAGGCAGTAATAGCTAAACACGTTACCAAAAAGCGTCGAACAAAAGCATGTGCAAGACCTTTTAGCATTCTTCGTCCTTTCCGAGGCACACTTCTAAAGCCTCCTGCATAAAACAGCCATCATTAACCATAAGCATCCTTGCTTAAATCATGTTAACAATATTTTGTCATACAAATTACTGTTTTATTTCACTTTTATTATAGCACCATGCCCTATAAGTCTGCAATCACTCTTGAGCTTCAATCAGCACTTTATTAAACAAACACCATTAAATTTACAAAAAACTTACAAGATTGTCACTTTTTTGTCCCATCGTACAATTCACTTTCCAAAGCAAAAGCTCGGAGCGACCATTGCTGACTACTCCGAGCTTTATAAATTATCAACTTAAATCTTGACTTTTTCAAGGCTATCACTAGCCAGCTTGATGCATCACTAGCAAGCCCTTGCCACAACCAACACCCTCTATTTGACGAAGACATACTCCTCTGCGCTAGAAAGCTCCGGTCGAAAGGCATAGCCATAGGTAGCAAAGCCCTGTACCTCCTCCGGACTTTGGACGTTATGCTCGGCGCACCAGCGCACCATGCTACCCCGGGCCATTTTTGCTTCCGTAGCCTTCACCTTGTAGCCACCCTTTTTATCGCTACAGCCAAAAATGCAGCTTACAAAACGAACATTCTCGCTTAGATATGGCTCTACAGCCTTGCTATATTCTTTGGAAGCTAGGTTTAGAATCACCTTATCTTCCCTAGTCAATGCCTCATAAATACTAGAGCCCCAATATTGATAAAGGTTTTTCTTTCCTGCCACGGCTAGCTTGCCCTGCATCTCCAGCCTATAGGGCGCCACCCCATCGCTAGCACGCAAAAGGCCATAAAAGCCTGATAAAATACGCAAATTAGCACACACATAATCCCAAGCTGCAGCCTCTAGCACGCGCGGTCCCATATGAGTGTATTGCAAGCCCACATAAGCCAAAACAGCTGGCGTCAAATTATGCGCCAAGTCCATACTGCGAATACGCTCAAAATTTTGCTCAGCCAAGGCATCATTGCAGCCCCACAGCTTCTGCAATTCCGGCATACTCATGGCTTGCAGCTTTGCTAATATTTCCTTTGTCTGCGGCAAAAATTGCGATGTAGAGCAAGCAAAGGCTTCTGTATCCACCTGCATTTGCTTGGCTGGAGAAATAATAATTTTCATGGTAAACCTCCATCACTTAGTCTTATTTACACTTATTATACCACAGTTATGCATGCCCTATCTAAGCGCAAGCTAAAATAGAAAAGCCCTGCCTCTCATGCGAGATACAGGGCTCGTTTGCTTTAGAAAGTATTATTTTTTGAACTCCAAAAGGCCTTTTTCCATGATATAATCGGATACCATATCCGCAGCTTCGGCAGAAATTTTGATGCACTTGGTGCGATATTCAGGAGTACCAAAGGAGAGCTTGTTTAATTGAGAGCAGCAGGCAGAGCCAAAATGATTATAAAACCGTTCATAAAACTCGTGGGTATATTTATAAACCTCGGTCTGATGCTTTTCGCTAGGGTCTAGACGACCCACTAAAGAGCTAATAATCATGGCAGAGCCACTCAAAGCGCCGCATACGCAGCCGCTGCGGCCAATGCCGCCACCCATACCGCTGATCATACGAATAGCTGCATCGGGCAAATTCAAGTCGAGGCCCTTATTACAAGCCTTTACTACGGATTCCACGCAGTTGTTACCAGCAGAATGATACTCTGCTGCCAAATCATAAATCTCTTTCATTGCAATTCCCCTCCAAAATTATAATTTATTCTACATCAAAAATCTTACCCGGATTCAAAATATTATTGGGGTCCAGAGCCTTTTTAATAGCGCGCATCATTTCTAGCTCGTCCGGATTAGTGAACTCTTCCATGAGATGTTTACGCTTGTAGCCAATACCATGCTCGCCACTTAAGCGACCGCCATGAGCATAAATAAAGGCGTAGAGCTCCTGTTGATTTTCCTTCACGCGAGCATCCCAATCCTCATAGCTTTCTTCAGGCATCTTAAGGATATTCAAATGGATATTGCCATCGCCGGCATGGCTGGCAATACGGGTTACCAGCTGATATTTTTCAGCCAAACGCAGGATTTCAGCCAGCAGTGCAGGCTCCTGGTCCACGGGGCATACCACGTCTTCCTTGCACACGATGAGGCTTTCAGCACGAACTGCTTCGGCAAAGGCCTTACGAGCCTGCCAAATCTTGGCGTGCTCTGCAACCAGCACATCGGAAGCCCCATTTTCAGAGCAAATCTCGTCCAAGGTGCAAGCCTTTTCGTCCAAATCATCCTCGCTAGTACCTTCAACTTCCACGATAAGGTAATTGCCTTTTTCACTGCCCTGCAGATTGCTGCCTAAATATCTTTCTACGGATTTAATGGTGATATTATCCATATACTCCACGCAGGTAGGAGTGATGCCGCCCATAATAATCTTGTTCACCGTGCCAATGGCGTCCTCGGCAGATTCAAAAACGGCCAAAAGGTCCATGCTATACTTGGGAATGGGCAGTAGCTTCACCGTAATCTTAGTGATAATGCCCAAGGTGCCCTCGGAGCCAATCACCAGCTGCTCAAGGCAATAGCCCGTGGTTTGTTTTTGCAGACGTGCGCCCAAATTAACGATTTTGCCAGTGGGATTAACAACTTCCACAGCATAAACCTGGTGACGAGTAGTGCCGTATTTTACAGCACGATTGCCACCGGCGTTGGTGGCAACATTGCCGCCGATAAAGCAGGAGTCACCGCTGCAGGGGTCGCCAGCGTAGAAGGCTCCCTGTGCCTCAACTGCAGCCTGCAAATCGGAGGTGCGCACACCGGGCTCCACCACAGCATACATAGCATCCACATTAATTTCTAAAATTTTATTCATCTTTTCCAAGGACAGCACAACGCCACCATATACGGGTACAGCGCCGCAAGCCAGACCAGTACCTGCGCCACGGGGTACCACCGGAAAATGGTGCTCATTAGCTAGCTTTACTACCGCAGCCACCTGCTGTGCATTCTCAGCAAAAACTACTGCCTCCGGCATATGATGATAAGCAGGGTCAGTTACCTCGTCATGGGCGTAGATTTCTATTTGCTCGCCTTCGGTCAGCACATTCTGTGCGCCTACAAGAGCTTGCAGCTTGGCAATTATTTCCTGGGAAATTTTATTGTATTCCATTAGCTTGTCCCCCTATCTTTTGTAGACAAAATGGTTGTGAGAAAAATCTCTAATACTTGTATTGTATCATAAATTCTTTATTTTTGCTCGCAAGAACTGCACAGTTCATAATAAATTTCTCGATAATCCTCTTGAAATAGGCTGGCCCTGCGATAAATAAAATTAATTTCATGGCTTAGCTCTAAATCTCGCAAAGGAATTACTGCTAATTTACCCTGCTTTTCCTCCTGAGCAATGGCGGCATGGTAGCAAAAGCTGATGCCTAGATTATCCTGCAGCATATATTTGATTGCGCCTATATTGCCCAACTCAACACTTGTGAAGAAATCATGAACGCTTAATCCCTTCTCTTCAAGATAATCCTCTAAGATATTGCGAGTGCCGCTTCCCGGCTCACGCAAAAAAATGGTTTCGTTAAGTAAATCCTTGATACTGCCCCCGGCATATTGCTTAGCCTTAGCCGGACTGCCAACTGCTACAAAGGCTTCCTGCTTATAGGGTAGAGAAGCATACTCGGATTTTGGGAATGATCCCTCTACAATAGCAAAATCAAGCTCGCTGGCCTCCAAAAGCTTAAGTAGCTCCTTCGTGTTGCCCACTTGCATTCGTACATGGCTATTGGGATGGTGACGCAAAAAAGCTCGCAAATCATCCACTAACAAAAATTCTGCTACCGAAAGGGTTGCACCAAAGGCGTAATTATTCAAGCCGATTTTTGTTTGCAGCATCCGTTCACGCATGTGCTGTTCATCATGCTTCATATTTAAGGCCGCCTGTTGCAATATTTTGCCTGCCTCTGTCAGCTGTAAGCGCTTCCCTTCCATGACAAATAAATCCACACCATAGCTTTGGCTTAAGAATCGAATATGCTGCGATACAGCTGGTTGAGTCAGGTTTAAATATTCTGCAGCCTTGGTGTAATTCATAAATTTACATACCGCTAAAAATGTGTCCATACGAAAGTCTTGCATTGTACACCTCCTCGTTGCCATCCGACTATATTATAACAAAATTTTATCACATAATAAAGATAGATAATTTTTCTTTATTCTTTTCTTGTGTTATCATATTAACATCTAGTAAAGCTCGCTATAAATTTTAGAGGAAAGAGGTTTTATAAATGCAATTTATAGAAAAAAACTGGAAGGGCCTGCTGCTGTGCCTTATTATTTCTACTCCTTGCTGGTACTTTGGTAAGATGTTTCCTTTGATTGGTGGGCCAGTATTTGCTATTATCGCCGGCATGATTGTTACTCTTTTTATAAAGGATAAAACCAATCTACAGGGTGGTATCAACTATGTTTCCAAAAAGATTTTGCAATATGCAGTTATTCTGCTAGGCTTTGGCTTGAACCTGACCGTTGTGCTACAAACAGGTGTGCAATCCCTGCCCATTATTATTAGCACTATTGCAACTTCCCTTTTAATTACCTGGGCTATGCATCGCTGGATGGGTATGCCTACAAAGATTTCCACTTTGGTTGGCGTGGGTTCTTCCATCTGCGGCGGCTCAGCTATCGCTGCCACTGCGCCCGTTATCAAGGCTGATGACGAGGAGGTTGCTCAATCCATCTCCGTAATCTTCTTCTTCAACATGGTTGCTGCTCTGGTATTCCCAACTCTGGGCATGCTGGTGGGCTTTTCCACTGGCAGCGGTGAAGCCTTTGGCATTTTCGCGGGTACCGCTGTAAACGACACATCTTCCGTTACTGCTTGTGCCGCTACTTGGGATTCCATGCATAATCTGGGCTCTGCTACCTTGGACAAGGCAGTTACTGTTAAGCTCACTCGTACCTTGGCCATTATCCCCATTACTATGGTTTTGGCTTATCTGACTACTAAAAATGCAAAAAACGCTGCTGGTGATGCTGGCAGCAACTATAGCATCAAGAGCGTTTTTCCCTTCTTTATCATTTATTTCGTACTGGCCTCATTAATTACAACCATCGCTCTGAATATGGGTGTGCCCATCGAAGCCTTTAATCCCTTGAAGACCATGAGCAAATTCTTTATTGTGCTTTCCATGTGCGCTATCGGCCTTAACACTAATATCGTAAAGCTGATTAAAACTGGTGGCAAGCCTATTCTGATGGGCTTCTGCTGCTGGGTGGGTATCACAGTGGTGAGCCTTGTGATGCAGCATTTTCTGGGACTGTGGTAAAACCTTATTATTCACTCATTCTTAAAACTTTAGCCCTGCCTCTCGTCAGAGAAGCAGGGCCTTTTCGTGTTCTTTTAAATTATAATGCCATCACAGTGGTCGATTTCGTGCTGGATGATCTGGGCCGTCCAGCCCTCGAAGCTTTGACGCTGTTTTTTAAACTGCATGTCCTGAAATTCCACTGTTATTTTTTTATAACGAGCTGTGGGGCGCAGGCCATTAAGGGACAAGCAGCCTTCTTCCGTCATATATTTGCCGGATTTTTTTACAATGACAGGGTTCAGCATAGCCACATTAAGGGGACCCATATTCACAGCAATAATGCGCTTGTGCACACCAATCATATTGGCAGCAAGGCCCACGCAGGATTCAGAATAGGCTGCCAAAGTATCCAGCAAATTTTGAGCAATGGGCATATCTAAAAAACTGGCTTCAGCACTTTTTTGTGCCAAAAAGCCTTCGTCACGAACAATTTCACAAATCATTATTTACCTCCTGTTTATAATAAACATAAGTTTCCCCTAACATTTCGTTATATGTATCAATTCTGTAGGTTTAGTAAGTTAATCTCCTTATTATCAATCTTAATATTTTGCTTCCATGGCTTGGATGGTATCGTAGTAGCGTTGATTTACCGGTGTAGGTACATTATGCTTAGCTCCTAAGCGAATAATAGTGCCAGCAAAAAGCTCCACCTCGGATTTACGCTTGGCCAACGCATCCTGACGCATGGAGGGCAGCCCTTCGGGAGACAGTCCACGCAAAACCTTGACGCAGCCCTCAAAATCAGCTTCGGTAAGGTTAATGCCTTCCTTTTGAGCCACAGCTATAACCTCATGCATGGCCACAAACATATCCTGGCAGGCTGCTTCGTTAGTAAAAGCACCCCCATAATTGGTCTCGTAAACCATGCAAGTTTGGTTGATGCCCACATTGAGCAAAAGCTTAGCCCAAAGTGCATGCTGAATATCCTCTTCAATTACATATTGGATACCTGCTTTTTCCAAAAGAGCCATTACTGCGGCGAGGGCGTGGCGTTGCTTCTTTTCTAAAAAGCCTAACTTCAAAATGCCCTTGTGCTGATAGGTAAGGCTCGTTCCCTCTCGCACGGCGTCCATGCCCAAGGCTACGCAATAGAGCAAATTGTCGTCACCATAGCGTTCCTTGATAAACTCCTCACTGCTAATGCCGTTGAGAACGGAAAAAATAATGGTTTGGGGCCCAACCAAGCCCTGCATTTCCTCCAAGGCCTCGTTTAGTCCGCTAAATTTGGTGGCTACAATTACCAAATCTACAGGCCTAGCTGCAGCAGAACTTTGCAGAGTAAAGCTTTGCTCCACACCATTAACCTCGTATTTGTCGTTTTGATGACGAGCAAAACGTTTGGCATCCATTACAAAGCGTACTGCACCAGCTGGCAACACCTTATTGAGCTGCTCACCATAAAGTAATCCCAGAGCCCCCATACCTACTATGGCAACAGTTTTTATTTCCATTTGCATTTTCTTCCTTTCTTATTTTATAATGCCGTAATTTTCATAGTCTATTGCTTTTGCGCAGCCTGTTTTTGGTAGGCCAATCCCCACTCTTGCATAGCAAAAAGAATGGGGCGCAGGCTTTCACCCAGCTCCGTCAAGGTATACTCAACTCGCGGTGGCACCTCAGCATAGACCTTGCGCGTTAAGAGACCATCCTCCTCCATGGAGCGCAGATTGCTAGTCAAAACCTTTTGAGAAATACTACCGATGGACTTTTTGAGCTCACCAAAGCGCTTAGTGCCGCTGAGTAAATCCCGCAGAATCAAAACCTTCCAGCGGTCGCTGATGAGCATTAAGGTAACCTCCACAGGGCAGGGAGGCAATTCTTTGGACATAGAACCATCCCTTTCTAAGCTTATTACCCTTTAAAACATCTCACTAGACATAAGTCTCTTGGAAGCTTATAGTTTCTAAAAGGTAACTATAATACTTTAAAGTGCTTACTTTACAAAATAACTCTATGGTTATATTATAAGGTCACAAGCTATGCAAAGCAAGAAAAAGCTTAAGCTGAAGGAGGATTATAATATGGAAAAAGCAGTATTAGATTTTGTTGTGGCTAATACTAAGGATTTGTTGGCCGCACCCAGCGCCTGCCAAGAGGTGAAGGCCGCAGCCAACGCATGGTTGGCTGCTGTAGGCACTGAAGCAGAAGCAGCAGAGACAGCTAAGTATATAGCAGAGCTGGCAGCAGACATTATGCCCATCGATGGACTTATCGCCTTTGGCGAAACCGAGTTGGCCTTGAATATTTTTGGTGCTGACGGCGTAAAGGCACTTAAGGCTCACGCCCAAGAGCTAAAGACCAGCGGTGCAAAATATTGTGACTGCCCGGCTTGCGCTGCCTGCAAGGCCATTTTGGACAGAAAAGCAGAGATACTGTAAGCCAGTGCAACCACAAAGACCTGCCCCTCTCGTGAGGGACAGGTCTTTTTTATTCAGCACAACCATTATGTGCAAGCGTAAACTAGCCTACGCGCGAATTAATCACCTTGATAATAATCTCAGCATACGCGCCCTTCTCATCATAAAACTGCAGATAGCCTTCGGCCACATTACGCTTTTGCACAGCCTCACGGTCCACTCTCAATTCCACATTAAGGGGCAGATTATTAGCCATGTTCTTGCCATGGCCATGCTTATTTTTACCCTTGCCAGCCTTGTACTGCAGTTCATCCTGGGGCGTAACCTCCGTCCAAATCCCCTTCTTACTGCCTTGGGATAAGTACATTTCCATACCGCTGCCCACCACACGCAGCTTTGCTTGAGCTTCAGGCTGTAATCGCAGGGAAAGCGAATACACATTGGGGTTCAAGAGGCGCTTCAGCGCTCCCTCCTTGCCTAAATCTACAGTACAGGTAACAACCTTACCTGGAGCAAGGGCAACGCTTTCGCTCATGCTATCGCTGCCCATGCGCAGTTTAGCAGCGCCCAGCATCAGGCACAGCATAGCGAGGAACAGAATTATACGCATTAACCAGTTTTTACCCATGCTGCATCACCTGCTCTTTCATACGTTGATAGCATACTTTTCCTGCGAGAAGCAACAAAGTAAAAATACAGGGTGTGCAATTAAAGCCACAGCTACCACATACGCCAGTGCAACCAGCCCCTTGCATGTATAAAGCGGACACGGGCATACCCATAGCTAAAAGAAAGGTAATGATTTTATTTTTCATTATCAACCCTCCCGTACTGAATAGCCTTTACAGGACAATTATGGGCGCATTGACCACAAACGATACAATTATGGAGACAAATCTCAGCCTTTTTCTCCCGTACCTTCACCGCCTGCATGGGACAGGTGCGAGTGCATTTGCCACAGCCAATGCATTTTTGCTTATCCACATACATGCGTCTCACAAAGGGTAGCTTGCTGCTGAAAAAGTGCACAAGGTTTTGCACCGCACCCACAGGGCAGAGGAAATTACAATAGCCCCGGCCACCTTTAGTAAAGAGGCCAAATACCACCAGCCATAAAATAGCTGTAAGCAACAGGCTGGAGCTCAAGGAGATAAAATAACCACGCACTGCATAGTTAGCCAATAAATCAAAAAGATAATAATTGCAATAAGCGCAGGCCAAGCTACCGCCCACAAAGGGTATTGCCATAAAGGCTGCCAGCATACCATAACGGATAGGTGCAATTTCAGTATACTTACTCCAATCAATTTTAAAGCGATCCGGCACCAGCCTGCTCAAATACTCAGTAAAAGCACCGGCAGGACAGAGCTTGCCACAGAAAATTGGACCGAAGAAAAACGTCACAATAAGCAAAATTAACATGCTTAGCATGCTTACAGAAGTAAACTGCAACAGGCCACCATCGATAATGTGCTCCACGGGCTTGCGCAAGCATAGATTATGTATGGTCAGCTCCTGCCATTTCCCTGTCAATACATAGCTCAAGCCACGCTGAAACAAGGCCAATGGAGCATAAAAAAGGATAAAGCCCAATATATAGCCAGCCACACGGCGTAATTGATAGGACATAAAACCTACCTCCTTTTTTCTATTCTTTTACCAGTATTTTACAATACATATATGTCTATTTTATGACAAAATATAGCCATCCACACAAAAAAGTATGGATGGCTATTGCTTTTTAGTAAAATTTAGTAGGACCACAGGCTGGGATTACCATACTTGGCATCAAGTCCGGTGCTAAACCAACGTCCATTGAGTACGTTGTGGATGATATACTCCTTGCTCTCTTGGCTAATGGTTTTATCATTGTCCAGCTCGGCCAAGATACCCTCGTAGCTGACGCGACTATTAACGCTGTAAATGCGGGTTTGCACCCGATTAGCATCAAAAACCAGCTCTGGTCTATATTCTGGATTCCACTTGTTCCAGGTATTGCTCAAGAATATTGTATTGGGATTACCAGTGCGCATGAAAGCAGATAAGGACGCAACAAAGGCCTTACTGAGTGCTTGAGCACCAGCAGTTTTAAAGCCTTCTCCCTTGGCAAAGGGATAGGGCTGATCGCTCAGGAAGGGCAAAAAGATACCGTGCATAGCCCCATTACGAGTAGCATACTCCTGTCCCACTACCTCGTTGCTGTGACCAAAATCAAAGGTGCACACATAGATATCATCCTTATAATTGGGATAAAGCTTTGCAGCAGCCTCCTGGCCGTTGAACAAGCCATAAAGCTTGCTACCATATTTATTGGCAAAGCGAAACTCCCTAGTAGTGGTGTCATCCTTATTTAACTCATTCAGTCGATTTTTGAAATAGGCATCACGGGCAGCAAAGGAGCTGAACTCGTCACCACAAGCCAAAAGCAGCAGTGGCACGCTGTTGAGCTTCTTGTTGTCAAAGCCATTTTTCGGCAGCAAATTGCCATCGGCATAAAGATGAGGGAAGGCGCTCATGCGAATCACAGCTCCTGCCATGACCGGGGCCAATCTTTCTGCCTTAATATTGTGCAAATAATTGCGCACAGCCTTGGCTTCCTTGCCCTTGGCACTTAAAAGCCATTTTTCTGCCGTAATCACATCACCGGCTTGCCCATCCTCCACAGCCAGAGGAGCTAGCTTTTGGGCCAGCACTTTTTGGCTCATGGACGGGTCCGCCACAGTGAGACCACCGCTAAAGGAAATCATCTTATCAAATTTACCCTTGAAGGCAGGAGAAATCAGCATGGCCAGCACATCGCGACCACCGGCAGAAAAGCCGGACACGGTGATATTATCCTCGTCCCCACCAAAATGCTTGATATTATTCTTCACCCAATCCAAGGCTGCAGCCTGGTCCAAAAGGCCGTAGTTACCACTTTCTTCAAGTCCATCACCCTGCTGCAGAGCAGGAAGATTATTAAAGCCCAAAACGCCCAAGCGATATTGGATAGAAACATAAACCGCATTGGCTTCCTTCGCTAGCTTGTTACCCTTTAAAAGCTGGCTGCTGCTGCTTTGATTATTGCCGCCGTGGAGGAATACCAAAACCGGCAGCTTCTTTTCTTCAGTATCAGGGCGCACAATATCCAGCGTCAGTACACCCTCTTCGCCGAGAGCCTTGCCATTTTTGCTTTGCATATTGATGGGTGCATATTGGCTGCAATCCAAGGCCTCCTTATGCTTTTTGGCAGGCTGCGGGCCACGCCAACGCAAAGCGCCTTTGGCAGGAGCAGCATAGGGTACGCCCAGCCACTCCAACACCTGATGCTGAGCATCATATTTACCATTGACCAAACCCTGCTCTGTTTTAACCTGCTTAGCAAAGGCTGCTTCACCCACCAAGCTAAAGCCTACGCTTAAAGCCAAGGTTACAGCTAATGCCAAACCACGTTTAGCTAAAGATTTCATTTCTTCGCCTCCAAGCCTTATACCAGCTTCACCGCATTATCCTGCAGCATGGGCACCTTGTTGCCCTTCTTGCTCAGGCGGTACAAATTTAAGCGTTCAATATCTGCCATTTCCACAGGCAGCTCTAAATTGTAGTGCTCATTAAGAGCATTCAATAAATCCACAGCCTTCATGCTGCCGGTGGGAGTAATTTTACAATCGAAGGTAAAAATAGTTTTTACCTCGTCCTGAATAATAGTCACCTGGGGAATATAAAACTTAACATCAATTTCTTTAAAGCCTGCCTTGGTCTTAGGCGCAGCCTTTTTAAAGAGCAGCTCAGGCGCTGCATTAAAGGCAGCAATAGCTTCACTTATATCCTTAGTATAGGGCAGCGTCACCCGATAGCCTGCGCCTGCGGCTTGGCTCATCAATGCCGCATGATGGGTATCCACTGCATCCGCTGCCAAAACGCGAATGCCCCTTGGCAGCGCTTTATCCAACGCTCTCGCTGCCGGCTCCACCTCCATGGGCTCCGCCAGCTCGATTTCTACAAATTCCGTGTAGCTCACAACGCCGACGCCGAGAGCGGAGGCGAGACTAAATTTTAAGTGCGGATTAAAGCCCTCGCTGTATGCGGCGGGCAGCTTTGCCCGCCGGATGGCACGGCTAATTGTACGAGAATACTCCAAATGGGAAATAAAGCGAATTTCGGGGTCCTTCGTAATTTGCATGCGCAGCTTCATTAGGCCTCCACCTCCCCTTTATAGTCGATAATATTCACGCCCAGCTTTTGACAGACGCCACAGCCCGTGCAAGTCGAGCGACGGCAGTCGTGAGTGAGCTGCTGGGCGTAAGCCTTTTGCCATTCGTTCCACAGGAATTTGCGAGATACGCCCGGTGAAATATGCTCCCAAGGGAAGACTTCGTTTTCGCCACGCTGACGAGCAGCATAAAAGTTCTTATCAATTCCAGCCTCGGCAAAGGCCTCCAGCCAGCGGTCATAATCGAAGCAATCGCTCCAGCCATCGAAGCGAGCACCCTTGCGCCATGCGGCTAAGAGAGCCTTGCCCACCTTACGGTCACCGCGAGCAAAAACGGCTTCGATAATGCCGGTTTTGCTATCGTGATAATTCAAGGTTACATTTTTTATGGTCTTTATTTCATCCTTCAGCAGGAATTGCTTACGACGGATATTTTCTAAATCGTCCTGGGCAAACCATTGGAAGGCAGTGTAGGGCTTGGGTACGAAGAAGGAGGCACTGCAGGTCACCTTGCAGCCACGCTTGCCCGTTACCTGATAGTATTTATATTGCACCTTGCGGGCCAAATCCGCAATAGCAAGCACATCATCATCATTCTCAAAGGGTAGACCGATCATAAAGTACAGCTTTACGCTGTTCCAGCCGGACTCAAAGGCTGCGCCCACAGCATTCATCAAATCCTCTTCCGTAACGCCCTTATTGATCACATCCCGCATCTTTTGGCTACCGGCCTCGGGAGCGAAGGTAAGGCCACTCTTGCGCACGGCCTGAATTTCCTTGGCAATAGCCACGCAAAAGCTATCGATACGCAGGGAGGGCAAGCTGACGCTCACTCTATCGTCCTTAAATTCGCCAATCATATCGTGCACCATGGGTGCTAAGCAGGAATAATCGGCGCTGGATAAAGAAACAAGGCTAATTTCGTTATAGCCGGTATTATCCACCAGCTTACGGGCCAAGTCCTTTAAAACTTCAGGCTTGCGCTCGCGCACGGGGCGATATACCATGCCCGCATGGCAGAAGCGGCAGCCACGGCTGCAGCCGCGGAAAACTTCCAGCATAATGCGGTCGTGGACGATTTCACCAAAGGGCACGATGGGAGAAGTGGGAAAATCCACGCTGTTCATATCGCGCACTACCCGTTTATAAACCACAGCCGGCGCATTCTCCACAATGGGACGCACCTCTTTCACAGTGAGGTTTTCGTTATATTCAACTTCGTAGAAGGATGGTACATAAATACCCTTGATCTTTACAACCTCTTGCAAGAAGGCCCTGCGCCCACCGGGCTTACCGGCACGCTTCCAAGACTTGTAGGCCTCCATGACCTCGGCCATAACCTCCTCGCCCTCGCCAATAATGGCAAAGTCAAAAAAGTCCGCCAAGGGCTCGGGATTATATACGCAGGGTCCGCCCACGATTACCAAGGGGTCTGCCTCGCTACGCTCGGCAGCTACAACAGGCACACCGCCCAAGTCCAACATATTCAAAATATTGGTATAGCTTAGCTCATATTGCAGGGTAAAGCCCACAATATCGCATTCCTTGAGAGTCTTTTTCGTTTCCAGCGTGCGCAAGGGGATCTTACGCTCCCGCATTTTGGCTTCCATATCAATCCAAGGCGCATACACCCGCTCTGCCTGCACACCCTGCTGTTTATTAAGCAGATGATACAGGATTTTGAAGCCCAAATAGCTCATGCCCACCTCGTACACATCGGGGAAAGCCAAGCAAATGGTGGCTTCAACCTCCTCGGCAGGCTTAACAATGCTGGCAAATTCGCCACCGGTATAGCGCGCAGGCTTTTGCACGCTGCTTAATATATCAATGGTCAATTCCTTCTCCATATTTCCTCCTTAGAATTGCAAATTCTGCTTGCGCACCTTGATATTGAGCAAAATGGCAACCAGCATTAAATTGGTTGTCAGCGAGCTGACACCATAGCTTAAAAAGGGCAGGGGTACGCCCGTAACCGGCATTATACCGGCCGTCATCCCAATGTTTACCATGACGTGGAACATAAACATACTGGTCACACCCACGGCAAGCAAGGTCCCAAAATTATCATCAGCATCCAGCGCAATGGCAATACCGCGCCAGATAATAATCAAATACAAAAGAATAATAAAGGCTGCGCCCACAAAGCCAAATTCTTCACCAGCCACAGCAAAGATAAAGTCCGTATGGTTTTCGGGCAAAAAGTTCAGCTGGCTTTGGGTGCCGGCCAGCCAGCCCTTGCCTAAAAGGCCACCGCTACCAATAGCGATTTTGGACTGGATAACATGGTAGCCGCTGCCAAAGGGGTCCAGCTCCGGATTCAAAAAAACACGGATGCGGTTCTTTTGGTAATCCTTGAGCACCAGCCAAAAGGCAGGCAGCATGGCCACAAAGACCACGCCCAAACGGAAAAACCATTTATACTTAAAGCCACTGACAAAAATCATGCCAATCAAAATAGCAATAAAGGTCAAAGAGGTTCCCAAGTCAGGCTGGCGCATAACTAATAGCCAAGGTACAAAAATATAGGCAAAGACGGGCAGATAGTCCTTAAATTCCTCCAGCCATTCAATGCGCTTATCCATAAAGGTTGCTAGACAAATTATCAAAAATACCTTAGAAAATTCGCTAGGCTGAAATGATAGGGAACCTATTTGAATCCAACGCTGGGCACCTAATTGGCTATGTCCCACGAACATAACTGCTAGCAAAAGAATAATATTAAAAATGTATAATCTAGAGGCATAGTTTTTGAGCATACGATAATCAAAAGCCAAAGAAACTGTTACCATGATGATGCCAAAAATCATGAACATGCTCTGGCGCTGTACATGCCAAGCCTTACCCGTACTCACAGCAAAGGAGTGAGTTGCGCTATCAATAAGCACCAAGCCACAACCCATAAGGATGAGCACTGCGATGATGAGCCACCAATCCAGATTTTTTAGGATACGTTTTATGTCCACAATGCTGCTCCTTCCTTACTGCTCCGGTTTAGGCTTCGTCTCTTCGAACCAAACCTCTGCCCTAGGCTTGTCCTCCGGCATCCAGCCACGCTCTTTGAAAAATTCCTCAAAGGCTTTATAGACAATGGGGCCAGCAGCCGTAGAGCCAAAGCCACCCTGCTCCACTATGCACACTACAACTAACTCCGGGTCCTCCACAGGGCCATAGGCTACGAAAAGGCCATGGTCGCGTCCGTGGGAGTTTTCGGCAGTACCGGTTTTGCCCGCAATTGGCTTGGGCAACTGGCTAAAATAAGACGCTGTGCCACCCTCTTGAGTAGTTGCACTCATGCCCTGGCGCATATAGTCAATGGTCTGTTGGGAAACCTCAATATGCTTGCCCGCTTCCCTCTTAGGCTTTTCAAACACACTGCCATCCGCATTCAAAATGCTATCCACTAAGTAGGGCTGGTACTTGGTGCCACCATTAGCCACGATGCTTAGCATCACCGAAAGCTGCATGGGAGTTGTAAGGTTAAAGCCCTGACCAATAGCGGCGTTAAAGGTGTCACCCAAACGCCAGTCCTCATCCCAGATTTCTCTTTTTACTTGCTTTGAGGCCACCAGGCCACGGCTCTCTCCCTCTAGGTCAATGCCTGTTTTTTGACCAAAGCCATAAATGCGTGCGTATTTAGCAATATTGTCGATACCCACGCGATTGCCCAGCTCGTAAAAATACACGTTATCACTCATAGCTAAAGCGGTGATAAAGGTCAACCAGCCCAGCACCTCGCCGCCGGCGTTACCCATGGTGGGAACCAAGGGATGGAAGCCACCGTCGAAAATGGGCTCGTTAAGACCAACCTTGTTCAGCTCAAAGGCCGCACTACCGGTGACAATCTTAAAGGTAGAGCCAGGGGGATACTCACCGCTGATTACCTTATTATTCATGGGGTAAGCATCATCATTATTGATTCTATTCCAATCCTTGGAGGAAATACCATGGACGAACAGATTAGGGTCATAGCCGGGCCGGCTCACCATGGCGCGCACCGCACCATTTCTAGGGTCAAGAGCCACCACAGCCGCAGCACGAGCACGAGGTGCCAAGCCACTGCGGCGCAAATAAGCCAAATGCTTATCCGTAAAATCCTCCAAAGATTTTTGCAAACGATAGTCTAGCGTCAGCTGCAGATTTTTGCCCGGCACCGGCTGCACGCTATCATAATGCTTCACCACATTACCTGCCACGTCAACCTCTTCCATAAAGGCGCCATCCTCACCACGCAGGATTTTATCATAGCTTTTTTCTAAGCCTGCTTTGCCAACAATACTGCCCTGGGGCACATTCTTAAAAATACCCTTTTCAATTTCGTAGGAGCTTACCTCGCCCACATAGCCTAGAGCATGCACAGCAAATTCCTTGTAGGGATAATTGCGAATTGGCTGCACCGAAAGCATAACCTCCGGCATATAACGACGCTGCTCCTCGATTTTCGTTACCAAATCCAAGGTTAAATCGCTCTTGAGCAGAATCGGCTCATAATAGTTTTGGCTCTCCTTGATTTTCTTTTTAATTTCGTCCACAGAAATATTCAAAAGCTGGCTAATATGCTGCAAAGATTCCGGCTTATAATCCGCTTGCTTTTGCAAAACCACAGCATACCCCGGCAAATTATTGACCAGTTCCTTGCCATCCTTGTCAAAAATAAGACCACGGGGCGCAATAATTCTTGATTGACGCAAACGGTTGCCGTCGGACTGCTTAGTATAATATTCACCGCGCCACAGCTGCAGATACACCATGCGTCCTAGCAAAATCACAAAAAGCAGAAGGCAGAGACCTAGCATGGTTTGCAAGCGCAGTGTTTGTTTTTTATTCAGCATAAGCTCCCTGGCCTCCCTTCTTTTTAATAGGAGATATCCTCCTCTTTAATCCATTGATAAACTTGTTTTACTAATATTACTACTGGAACTACCAGCAACATATTGCCCACTATGAAACCAACACTGGACCAGGCATAACTAAAAAAGATGCTCCAGCGACCGCCACTGCGGATTAACTCCAGCCACCAATAGCCAAAGCGTATGCCAAAACTACACAGAGCAATTACAGCCATATGAAAGGCAGCATTATCCTTCACTACCTTTTCCTTCATAAGGCCCACCAAGAAGCCAATGGCACAGCGGCTCAGCATGTGATAGCCAAACACGCCCACTGTCATAGCATCCTGGAAAAAGCCCACACCTAAGCCTACTAAGGCCCCTTGGCGCTCGCCCAAGAGCATAGCAAAGGCATATAAAGCCAAAAGTGGCAAATCAAAGGCCAACCAGCCCGTATAAAAGGCCGAAGCCGCCCCCTGAATCAGCATTAAAAGCAGAAACAGGACGGGCCAAATCAGTTTCCTCATTTTGCCTGTCCTCCCTGCCTGTCAAATTCAATTTTCGATGCCGGTGTAAAGCTGGTAATTACCAAAACATGCTCCACATCAGCCACATCGGCTGCGGCATGCACATCGGCCTCCTGCAAAAGGCCAACCCTATCCATACGAGTTTTTGTAACAGTACCAATAAGAATATCCGCAGGATGGCTACCGCTATAGCCACTGGTAACAATTACATCACCCTCGCGAAGACTAGCCTCACGAAAAATGTGCTCCATAATCAGCTTATCGTCAGCTGTGGTTTTGCCGCCTACCACACCCACCGCACGGGAATCATGACGCAAAACCCTAGCCCCCACCTTACAGCGGGGCGAATTTAATAAAAGTACCCGAGCGTAGGATTCATAAACCTCATCTACTACGCCAACTAAGCCTTCGTTAACTACAGCCATTTCACGCGCTAAGCCCTTATCCTTGCCTGCATCGATGTACATACAGTCACGCAAATCACCGTGATTACGGGCAATAACCTTGGCAGCCACCACCTTTTGGCTTTTGTGCTGCTCCTTATAGTCCAAAAGAGCACGTAGCTGCTGGTTTTCCGCATACACGGAGGCCATTTGGATATTCGCATTACGCAGCTCAATATTATCCCTTTTCAATTGTGCATTTTCACTTTGCATCACTGTCAAAGCCTTCCAATAGCCACGCAGGCTATTGCCGGCATTACCCACACTATTAAAGCCGCTTTCCACTGGCAGCATTACGCTGGTCACAATCGCATTCACCACAGGAAAGCGACTGCCACCGGCAATGGCCATAGCCAGCATACCAAAAAGCATTAGTGCAAACAGGACGCCAAGCATAAATTTTTTACTCATGCTCTACCTATACTGCAAATTATTTAGAGGTCATAAAGCCCTTACGATAAATATCAATATTTTCTACGGCAATACCAGTACCCAAGGCAACACAATCCAGTGCTTCGTCAGAAACATAAACCGGCATACCTGTTTCCTTAGAAATCAGTCGATCCAAATTGCGCAGCATGGAGCTGCCACCGGTCATAACAATGCCCCTATCCATAATATCAGCACTCAGCTCCGGCGGAGTGCGCTCCAAGGTGTTACGAACAGCATCCACAATCATGCTCACGGGCTCATCCACTGCCTCGCACACATGGTTAGCATTAACCTGAATGCTCTTAGGCAAGCCGCTCAAAAGGTCGCGACCGCGCACCTCCATCACCTCTGGCTTATCCAGCTTCATGGCCGTACCAATTTCCATTTTAATATTTTCTGCAGTGCGCTCGCCAATAAACATATTAAAGGTTTTGCGCACATAACGCACGATGGCTGCATCAATAGCGTCGCCGCCGCAGCGCACGCTCTTGGACACAACAATACCGCCCAAGGAAATAACTGCTACCTCGCAGGTGCCACCGCCAATATCTACAACCATACTGCCGGTTGCCTCCTGCACGGGCATACCTGCGCCAATAGCTGCTGCCATGGGCTCTTCAATCAAATAGGCCTCGCGAGCACCGGCCTCGATAGTTGCGTCAATAACGGCGCGCTTTTCGACCTCGGTAACACCGCTGGGCACACCAACTAAAATGCGAGGACGCACAAAGGTACGATTGCCCATGGCCTGCTTAATAAAATATTTCAGCATGGATTGAGTGATTTCATAATCGGCAATAACACCGTCCTTCATAGGACGAATCGCCACAATATTGCCGGGAGTACGCCCAATCATGCGCTTAGCCTCAGCACCGATTGCCAAAACCTCATTAGTATCCTTTTCTACCGCCACAACAGAGGGCTCACGAATAATAATGCCCTTATCCTTGCAATGCACCAAGGTATTGGCAGTACCCAAATCTATACCCATATCATCGGACATATTGTTAAAAATGCTAATATTTGGGAATGTAAATTTCATTTCCACACGTCCTCCTAAATCTTTAATGCTTCATCCTCTTGAAAACTGTAGTAGGTACCATCGCCAATAATAATATGGTCCAGCACGGGAATCTGTAGTGCTTCGCCTGCCGCAACCAAAATCTTGGTTAGCTCCTTATCATCATCGCTTGGATGAGGATCACCTGAAGGATGATTATGAGCCACAACAATGGCAGAAGCATGCTGCAGAATTGCCGGCTTAAACACATCCCTAGGATGAAACACTGTGTAACTTAAATTTCCCTCACTGACAATTTCCGTACCCATTACTTTATTTTTGGCATCTAAAAAAATCACTAAAAATTGTTCCTTGACTAAATACCTTAGGCGTGGCATCAAAAAGGCTGCCGCATCCTCTGGATCGCCAAAATGTAATTTATCTAAAGGGCGTGCAGACGCAAGCCGCCTACCCAGCTCCAAGGCCGCCAATACAGCACTTGCCTTGGCCTGTCCCAAGCCCCTTATTTGCGTAAGCTCTTCTATACGGCTAAAACGAGCCAGCCTTTTATATAGGCCCCCATCCTTAGCCAGCTCCCTGCCCAGCGCCAATGCCGACTTGGAGGCTGTTCCTGTGCGCAATAAAATCGCCAAAAGCTCCCCATCCGTAAGCACTCCGGCACCGTGGGCAATCAATTTTTCCCGTGGTCTTTCCTCCGGTGGCAGGTTCTTGATAATCTCTTTATTTATGTTTTTGCTACTACTAAAATCACTATCGCCCGGGCGATAGGTACTGCCCTTCAAGGCTGTCATGCAATCATGCTAACTCCTAATTCCTTCAACATGGAATATAACATCGTTAAGGGAAGGCCCACCACATTATTATAGCAGCCCTCGATTTTTTCTACTAACAAAGCACCCTTGCCCTGGATGCCATAGGCCCCTGCTTTATCTAGGGGCTCACCTGTAGCCACATAGGCAGCAATTTCTGCCTCTGTTAGCTGGCGAAAGCAAACCTTAGTTGCGCACACCTTGGCAATTTCCTTGCCCTGATAACGCACTGCCACTCCTGTCAAAACCTGGTGGCTACGACCGGAAAGACTGGTTAGCATAGCTACTGCCTCCAGCTTATTTCGGGGCTTGCCCAAAATGGCCTCGTCTATTACAACTATTGTATCGGCTGCCACTACAGCAACTGCATCTCCTAGCTTAGCCGCCACAGCTCTGCACTTGCCCAAAGCATTGTGCAAAGCTACAGCTTGAGCAGTCTCGGCACCGCCCGCTTCCTCATCAAAGTCCGCAGGGCAAACCTTGGCTTTTATGCCCACCTGCTCTAAAAGAGCCAAACGGCGAGGTGAAGCCGAAGCTAAAACTACTTTCATAGCCTGCTGCTCCTTTACCCCTTTTTGCTCATGTCAATAACCATTTCCTGAGCTTGGATTTCGTAAATAACAGGTTGCTTGCCCTCGCGCACTGCGTCGCGCTTAAAAATGCGAGCATAGCTAATGGTTACAATAAGCCATAGAATGATGCCACCCACAATAAAGGGCCATTTTTCCATATGGAAAAAGGTTGCCAAGCTATTGCCAAAGGCAATACCGGCCAATACACCTGTTACGGGCAGGCCATAAATAATCATCTTGGCCTTAGTATTATCAAAATCACGATATTCAGCACCCACCACATCACCGGCTTTAGCGCTGACAGGATTCCAGCAATCAAGATATTTGGGCAGACCAGTAAGCTCGCTTTCGGTTTTATCAACCTTGATTTCAGCGCGCTCGCCCTGCTTTTTTACAACAATGCCTCTAATTTCAGCCATGGACTAAATTTCTCTCCTTTAACAATAAACAAATAGCCATAAATCAATATGCATGTACAAAAATATACCAGTAACCGAAGCCAAAAATAACGCCGTAAATAGCTATGAACACTAAAATACCCTGCCAGGTAACGGGATAGCCAAAGTTAATATCCTCGCCAAAAATACCGCGGCGGTTAAAGAAGGTATATTTTTTGCGCTTTCTAAACCATAATTTTTTATTTTCAGGACCAACCTGCTTTGCAACTAAAAAGATATAAATAAATGAACCAAAGAATACTTGAAAGACTCTGGTGCAAATGGCCATTGTATCCACATTTTCAATGCCTGTCATGTTTCTTCCTCCAAAGCTTACAGCTGAATATATTTATCCGGCATGGTCTTTTGCAGCTTCTTTAAGAAATTATCGCTGCATTTGAAAATCAAGCCTGCCAGCTTATTCTTTTTGCCCTCGGTGAATACCAATAAACGTTGGGGATTTTCATCCAATGAGCTATAACGATGAATGTAATGGGTCAGCTTGGTCTTGCGGAAGAAGCTGCGCACATATTTATTAGTGAAGCTTTCGGTGCGGGTCAAATCCACGCTGTAGCTGCGCTTAATAAAGAACATACCCTCGGTGATGACCTCTAAACGCTTTTCCTTGTACAGAATAAGAGTATATTTAAAGGATACGCGCCAGCACCACAGGCCCAAAAGCACCAGGTTCAAGCCCCAGCCCACCAGACTCAGCTGGCGAGTTTCTTGCACGTTATTCCATTCATTCACAAATAGGCAAACAATCAAAAGCAACGCAATGCCAGCAATAACCTTGCGTGTAAAATTGGTACTAGATACCTCACGACAAATTTCTTCCAACAAAATTCCCTCCGTCTCTTTATGTGTGGCAACACTATTCCATTTTTATCTTCACTATTATACCAAATTTCTTGCCTAAAGCATATACCCCAGACCTGCAATTCATGACAAAAAATGTGAAATTTACGCAAGTCCTTAAGACTGCAAGCCGAGTTTATGGGTAACGAAACGTTACCGAAAAGAATGTTTGCTTTAAACAGTGCTGACAAAAAAAGAAGGCCACACCTTAAAGGTGCAACCTTCTTGACAATTTACTTCATTTAGCCTTCAATAGCGATGTACTTTTTGGCTTCTACAGCCTTGTGCTCTACTTTAGGAATGGTAACCTTCAAAATACCATCCTCAAATTTAGCTTTAATGTCCTCCTGTTTTACATCTTCACCAACGTAGAAGGTTCTTGCGCACTGGCCGGCATAGCGTTCGCGGCGGATATAAACGCCTTTGTCATTCTTTTCGTCCTTATCTACACCCTTAGCTGCGCTTATGGTCAGGTAGCCATTTTCCAGTTTGGCGCTGACGTCTTCTTTCTTAAAGCCCGGCAGGTCAATATCCATTTCAAAGGCGTCATTCAGCTCCTTAATATCGGTTTTCATGATATGGGAAGCATTTTTACCATACAGGGGATTGCGACGACCAAAAAATTCTTTTTCAAACGGGAAGTCCATCAAATCATCAAATAAGCTTTCACCAAATACACTAGGCATCATCATAAGTCATTCCTCCAATTTACTTTGCTTGTAGTATGCATTTTCATGTTGACGCTGCAAGTATGAATTTGATTTTTTACTCGGAATTGAGTTGCTTACTTGTTTCAGTAGCTCTTTTCTTTTGTTGACTATGTTATACCACTATTTGTTAGCACTGTCAATAGGTGAGTGCTAGTTTTCAGGCGATTTCACAGAATTAACAAAAACAGAGCCCGGTGGAAACTGCGCTTGTCACAGTAGAACCACCGGGCAATTTTATTCTCTTGTTTTCACTTTAAAGAATAATTCTTCTAAAACCGCGGCCTTGGAAGGCAGATACTCGATCTTCTTACACCACATTGTCTATTATAGATTTAAGCTTTGACTTGATTTCGTCGATATCAATATCTTCAGCTAGATTTTTGGTTATCATTTTCATCTGTGCTAATCTCCGGTAAATTTAAGAGTCTCAAAAAGGCATTGGCACAATAGTTAACATAGGCCTGTAAGTTCTCTTTATCCAACAATCTGTAAAATGCATCGTTGAATTCGATAAAATTAGGTACCTCATTTTTAGATAGTTCTTTACCATTATCTAAAATCTTATTTTCTAAATATCTCCAATTGCTACTGTCATCAACGTGAATAGTGTCTAGTAGCTCCTTATATTTTTTTCCCAATTCCTTAGAAACATTTTCTGATATCTTCTTATCACTATCAATGGTAAAGCCAATATATACTCTCCAATCAACTTCTAGCCTTACTTTAACCTCACCATAATTATCGTTTTGATATGACAAGCTAGGTAAACTCTTACCATTCCTATATTTTTCTATTGCTTCAACGAAGCAAGCTTCCTTATTTATTTTGCTTTTTTTTACCGAGCTAGATATCGCCGCATCAACTTTTTCTTCTATCCCACTAAAGAGCTTTTTTAAAACCTTTCTTCTTGCCAAGTTGATGGCATTTTCTATCCTTAGAGCATCCTGCAAATTCTCTTTTGATGCACATAAATATTGAGCAATCTCTTCCATTTCCAAATCCTTCTTTCTACTTGTAAAGGCCTTTATAACATCTATTAACTGACATATGGTATTTGAAACCGTACTCAATCGCCATGTTTCATTATATTGCAGACATTTTTCAAGCCAAGGCAAGATATGATCAGCAAATGATATAGTTTTTATATTTAAATGTTTATCACCTTTGGTGCTATAATTAGTCGGCATTGTCCCAAAGCGAGTTAGATAGAAAAGTGTTGTTGGCGATTCTTTGGAAGTGAAGCTGTTAGCATAGTTATAATAATCTAAGCACTGTTGTTCTTGTTCACCTGCATATATTTTTACTTCAATAGGGATAAACATTTTTGGCGTTTCGATAACTAAGTCAATACGTCGCTTACTATCGATTACCTTTTCCCTTTCAACTTTAATAGACGACCATTCCTCCTTAGATATTACATCGTTGTTAATACCAAGGACTTCCTCCATAAACAGCTTTAGATAGGAAGCTCCTTGACCATGGCTGCCCTTAGGAGATAGCAACTCATACATAACTCTACAAATTGGAACCTCTTTATAATGAACCTTCAACACTTGGAAAATATTGAAAAACTCACCAGTATGTTGATTTATTGTCACGTACTTATCGTGAATATTCTTCGCATGTCTCAGCAGATCACTGCATCCTGCTTCCATACCTATCTCACCCCAATCCCAAGCCTTAACATGCTTGAAAATTTGTAATTAACATTTGTATTTCGCTCTTATCTTTCAAAATCCTTTTAATACAAAAAATTTTTAGCAATTTTTGCCCTTGCCATACAGCTCAAGCATATGCAGCTTAAAAAGCATATACTCAACCAGAGTAGCCTTGGAAAAAAGATAGCGAATCCTCTGGCAACGTTCCAGCTTCCAGCTCTCGGACGCCGAATTAATTTCCTCCGTAACGCTTCTTAAACCATAGCCAGTGATAACATTCTTTGTTGCCAACCATGCCTTAGCTTCTGTAAAGCCTGTTTTACGTAGAAAATAAAACACATCCTCTCGAAATGCGATTAAATCAGCAGGCTGGTATTTTCCACTCATCAGCATGGCTTTGGCATCCCTATCCCAGGCTCCCTCACTCAAGCTCAAGCCCTTTAAAGCTAAAATATCCGAAAAGGTCTTACACGGAAAATGGATGGCCCGGTCAGGCTCAATCTCTTTACCAACGAATTCCCAAAAAGCAAAGTAGGATTGTTTTTCCGGTGCAAGGCCCAGATATTCTTCTAACACAGCTCGCTCATATTCTAAATCAAGAGTGCAGCAAATTCTTAGCTTAGCAGAGCGAACTAGCTTTTCTCCCGCTGGATCCAGAATATCGATGTCCTTATATTTTTGTTGACCATAATAAATGCTGTAATACCTGCTTATGAGCCCATATAACTGCTTGGGCAAATCAATCTCTAAATAGCCCTTTTTTACACCCCAAATGCCTTGCCAAGGAAGATCGTGCCCATCATTAACCATTACTGTTTTATCCTTGCAAAGCTGGGGCTCAACCAAGTCAAAGCCATCCTTACAGCCAACCATCCATAAAACATTTTTACAAGAAGGGCAATAATAATGGGGTGGCAAAGGGTTACTTCTCGTTATTCCTAAAAGATAGAGCAGTAAGCTTGAACCAGCTGCTCCTCTAAGCCAATATGGATATTGCTTTTTATTAAGCCATCCTACCAGTTTTTCAAGTACAAATATATGCTCCAAAAGGCCCAAGCCTTCAGCAGCTCTCCATTCCTCCTCCAGCCTATCACATATATAGTCCTGTGGGCATAAGCCGTATTTTTCCTGCAGTCGCAGCCGCAAAATGCGCTTCAACTCTACTCTTTTACTTTCTTTTGCTTTTACATTGTACAACATTGTCAACACCTGCCTTCTAGGAAAAATTATAGCAAAGCAGATGTACCTTATTTAACCCATTGACTAGAATTTTACACAGTAAATTCCTTATTCACCATACAAGCTGCAGGCCTTGGCCAAATCAGCTTTCACCGCATCTACCAAGCTGGCAGGCGAAAGAATTTGGGCGTGTAGCGCATACTGCAAGGCCCATTTTTGCATAGCAGAGCGATTGACCTTGACTCGCGCAGAAATACTATCCTCTACCTCGTCAAAAAAGCTTATCTCGCTGCCAAAAAAGTCCATCACATCATTGAGCAAATATTTTTTGAAGCGGAAGGTAACCACTTCGCTTCCACCAGAAAACATATAAATATGCTCTGCCATATGCTTGGGAAGGTTAAAGCCATTTTCTAGGCCTATGACCTGCTTCTGGGACTTTTGCTTTTGCTCAAGTAACTCAATGCTCATAATTCTATCCAAGCGGTAGTGAGAAACATTATCATATTTATCATAGTTACCAATCAAATAATAGCGACCATTAGCAGCGGCAATTTGATAAGGATTGACAATATATTCCCTCACAGTGCCGTCCTCGTAAGCGCGGGGATGTAGCTTCTTATCACTGCCGTAGGAGCCATAGGTGAATTTCACCTGCTTCTTCGCATTAATCGCTTCGTCCAAAACCTCAATCACGTAAAAAATCAACTTATTATTGGTATAGGTTATAGGCATAGTACGAATGTGCTTTACTTTAGCTTCAAAATACTTGCTAGACAAGGCTTCTAGCTTATGAATGAGCTCCTTGCACTGACTATAAGGAATATGCTTGGAGAACAAAAGGCTGTCGATCAAAAGCCGCAGCTCGCTATCATCAAAATCACGAATAAGATAAAAATCCGTGAGAATAGTGTTATCTTCTAGCTCGCCTGTTTTGGCATTCTTTGCTGAGCGGGCCACCTCCTTATATTCGATATTGTAGCCAAAATCTAGCAGATTCATGATGTTACGCTTGATTGCTTTGCGGTCCACCTTCATTCCATAATCACACCACAGCATATCCATGATATCCTTTTGACTCAAACGATGATTACTATCCGAGTATTTCCGGAGTATTTCTAAAATGTTGATAATTAACATTTTCTTAGGCTGTGCTTCATACATTTCTAATCACCTTATCCCTTGCAAATACTGGGAATAAATTTCATATTGCTTATCTGTAAAGCATACTATAGACAATTTTTGTAGCTTTTCTATCTTCTCCTTATTCCATAAAATAGTATCCATAGCTATGCAAGCAGCCACCTCCAAGGGCCACATATGATGGCCAACACCTAGGCAGGGAATGGCAAGGCTTTTTATCCCATGCTGCATAGCAATGTTTAAAATGGACACATAGCATTGCGCTAGTAGGCTCTTATTCTCCTCTTTAAATGGCAAATACTTTGGTGTCACAGTATGGATTATATACTTGGCCTTTAGCTTCAAGCCTGGTGTGATTATAGCTGCTCCCACTGCCAATTCACCATAGTTCTGTAGTGCGGTGGTTAGCTTTGCTGCCCCAGCTTTTTCATAAATTACCTTGCAAAGGCCGGAGCCCTTAAGTAAGCTTCTATTGGCAGAATTTACAATAGCGTCAGCCTCAAAGGAAGTAATCTCACCCCTTACCACAGCTATTTTCACCTTCATAACAGCACCTTCTCGCTCCTCTAACTTCTTCTTTAGCTTACCACATAAACCATCTATTTGCTATAGCTAGATGGGATAATTTTAGTACATCTATTATGCTAAAATGACATATCATCATAGCCAAGTAATTCCAGCTTTTACACTAGGAGGAAAGAAGATGTCCAAGGAATGGAGTATTTTATTATCATCGGATGACCAGAAATTTATTCAAAAAATGCAATGGTACTACGATTTATATGAGGATATGAATGCTGAATGGAGTCAAAAGGTTTTTCCTTTAGTGAGTCAATATTTAGAGGATGTAAACCATTTTCAGCCTCCTGCACAAGCGCAATATTGGTATCTCACATTCTATGGCAACTTTAAAAGCATTTGCAATGCGGAAGACTATCTTAAGGACTATAACTGCATAATTTGTTATGATGCAGGAGAGCATCTAAACGAACTAGCGAATTTGTGCTCTCAGTTTGACTTGCAGGAAATTTATGCCTTCACAAACCGTAGTGACGCAGAATATTTTGCAGAGCTTATGGTAGGGCAATATGCTTGTGACCAGCTTATTGGCGTTGATAATACATGTATTAGGGATTTGCTCGCTTCAAATGCTCAAAACATCAGACTTCTGCGCAAACAAATTATTACTACTTATGATGAAGTGTTAACCAATGTATATAGGGCTTTATTATATGTTAAATCTAACAACAAAAGCTTATATGATTTTTCCGTTGTATTTGAAGATATCTACAAATTGTTACCGAACCTTGATGACTGTCTTTTCATGGCTTATTTTAACAATCCTTTATTCATTGAGGAGCAGGGCCTGGTGTATGTAGAAAGCGAAATACCATTCCAAACAAAAGAATAAAAAACAAAAAGCACTATACTGTCGCCGTTACCAGCGCAGTATAGTGCTTTTATAGCTCATAAATTATTTAATATACTGGTCCTCCAGCTTGCCTGCCTCTGCAGAGGGCATTATCCCTCCAATACCCAGCATTGCTGCTGCCAATAAAGTTCCTACACATATTTTTTTGAAGCTTACCATACTACAATCCTTCCTTTCCAAAATAAATATGGATTGGCATAATTATAATATAGGTGAGAAATTCTTACTAGAAAGATTGCGAAAAATTTAACAGGAAGCTCAAAACATCCTTCTAGATTGTAAGATTATTTACAGAATGAAAGAAAAAACTCTCAGCACACACAATAATAGCGCCCCAGAGCAGTTATGGAACTGCACTGAGGCACATTTCTTTACTTATATCCTGTTCACTGTCACTGCACAATCGGTGCGATTTAGACTCCTACCCCCAAACTGATCAGCCCCATGTCAAGTAGACATATTAAATATGCAAAGTTTTTCAAGAC
>JBJDXD010000096.1:0-6677 GCA_051866495.1 Phascolarctobacterium sp.
AGGGCTCCTTATTATATTCTCTTAGTAAATTCCAAGCTTCTTCTCTAGTTAACATTTTATCTCTCCTTCATCCTTGGGATGCTTAGCTTGATATTCATTGATAATATCAGCCAGCGAGGTGTTATCAACCACCCCATCAATAGCATCCTGAATTTTTTTATACAGCCCAATGGTTAGGCAGGAATCATATTTATCACAGGGAGTGGCACAATCCAAGCAAGAAACAGGAGCAAGGCTGCCCTCCACCGTGCGCAATATTTCGCCCACGCTGTAATCCTCCGCCCTGCGAGCCAAGCGATAGCCACCCTGTGCCCCACGAGCACTTGCTACCAAGCCTGCTCTACTAAGGCGATGGATAATTTGCTCCAAATATTTATCAGAAATCTCCTGCCTTTGGGCCACTGCCTTAAGCGGTATAAAGCCACCTGCACTATTCATAGCTAAATCAAGCATCAAGCGCAGGGCATAGCGTCCCTTGGTAGAAATTCTCATGCTAGTCACACCCTTTCTTATTGACACTATTTTACTATGCTTTTACTAGGATTTCAATCTTTTCTAGAATTTGGGGCAGGATTGTTACAAATAATTTACAGCAGAAGAATACAGAAATAAATGCAAAGAATACTGACAGCTAGAGGTATTTTGTGTTAAAATATTGCTATACTACTTTTTGGAGGCAACGCAATGAATCACAAGGAATTAGATAAAACCTTTAAAGGCTATTTGGCAAAATTCACCGCTGATAAGGAGCTGGGCCAGATGATGAGCAAGATCACCTTCCAAGAGCTCTTTAATCCCAAGTTTTTAGAGGCAAACAGCAAATTTACATCCATGGATGATATGATTTGGCGCAGCGGCTTTGGCATCATGAATTTGATGGAGGTCGAAAACGTTAATCAGGATAAATGGAACGAATATATCGCTAAAAACAGCGAGTGCGCAACCTGGCACGATTTTGGCAAGCTGGCCATGATCGACTGGATGAAAAACAAGCTGGAAGAGGTTAAAAAGAATAAAAACTAAGCAAATTACCGAGGCTGACTGCTTCGGTAATTTTTTTGTAAAAAATTATTTTTTCGCTTTAAGGGCACTTTAAGCTTGTTCGCCACAAACTATAGTGCGAACAAAATGTGAAGTGCTCAAAATATTGTCTTTTCTCTGTTCGTATTTATTTTCTTTATACAAACATAAATTCTAGTTACTATTGACAAAATTCGCCACCTGTATTATCATATACTCAAACAGAAATTTACTTAGGTGGTGATAGATATGAAAGGTGTTTTATATGCAATAGCTTTTGCTTGTGTTGTTTATGCAGGTGCTGGGGATTTGTTTGCAGCAACTCCCGTTTATCGTAATTATAGTGTTACTGTTGCTCAGGGCGACACCCTTTGGGATATAGCCTGCCGCCATGCGGAAAACAAGGAAGACGTGCGCATAGTAATGGAGCGCATTGCCAAGGCTAATAATCTGGATGCCGGCCATATTTATCCCGGTCAGGTTATCAAGGTCCCCCTAAGAATTGAAGAAAGCGGCTTAATGATGGCAACTAAATAGCCTAAAAAATAACCAGTAGCAAGCCTGCTCACTATAATTTCACAAAATCCCCGCAAGGCTTTTAGCCATTCTTGTAGAATAATATGCTTAGTAATAGGCTCTAAGCTAAAGGAGGTTTGCAACATGCAAGGCAAAAAATGGATTATTGGTGCGTTAATCGCCGGCTTTGTGCTGGGCAATGGTATGGCTCCTGCACAGGCAGGTATTTTAGATAAGGTTATTAAGGGTGGCGTTATTGGCTACGCTGTGGATGCTACCGCAGGTCCCTTAAACGATGGTATCAACGCTGTAACTGCCAAATACGGTGTGAGCTCCACTGATGCCACCAAGGTTGTACCCATTATCTCCGTGGGCGACGGCAGCCGTGCCGGCGCCGCTCAGGTGAGTGGTCCCCAAGAAAAGGTGGACCAGGTCAAGGCTGCCCTGATTATTGAGCAAACAATTTTGGGCATCAGAGCAAAAATTTTGATTCCTGTGGATAGGGTTGATTATAAAAATGTTAACCGCATTCAGGGCGTGGGCGTGGCAGCTTCCTTGGATGTAAAGATTTAATAGACAAAAAAATTCCATAAAAGCAAACAACGAGCGAGTGCTGCAAAAAGCGCCCGCTCGTTATTTTTTTATGGGTAACGAAACGTTACAGGAAAAAATATTCGCTATATAGAGATAATGGCTAGTAGGGTAGCCTTAGTATCCACCGCCACCGCCGCCGTGCCCGCCGTCGGAGCTACTGGTGGATACGCTGCCCGCTCCCCGATGTCCCTGCCTGGGCTTGGGAGTGTAGGTCACATTGGTATAAAGATAGGTGTCGTGCTCGTTTTCCAAAGCAAAGCTGCCTTGGTCCAGATAAGCATCGGCGCTTACCTCGCGGCGCACATTGCTCATGGCCGCAATAAGACTCTTTTTATAAGCAGAGGCTACGCCCACGCCTACAATAAGCGCGCCCACCACTGCCAGCCAGGGAAATTCCTTTTCCGGCTGCCAGCCCTTGCCATGCTTATTATAGTAGGCCATGAGCTCGCCCACTCTTTTAGCATAGGTTCTGTAGGCACCAGCCTCATCGCCCTTTTTAAGATAGGGCACCGCTGCCTTGGAGATATATTCTGTGCCGGGGATACCCACCACAACCTCCTTAAGCTTTCTATCGGTACTAATATACCATTGGCGCTGATCCGTCACCTGCAAGAAAACGATATTACCATTGGGACCATCGTTAAAAACCTTGTCAATCAATTGATTGGCATAGATGCCGGGCTTAGTATTGCCAATGGAGCCCATGGTGACTACAGCACAGCGAATGCCATATTTTTGCTCCACTGCATGTAGCTCCGCCTGTACCTGCGCCCGTTCGGAGGCAGTTAAAAGATGGGCCTTGTCAACTAGGCTGGAGGTTGCTGCCAAAGCTGTAGACGCACTAAGAAGCAGGGTGGCTAGTAGGGTAAGGATTAGTAATAGTTTTTTCATTTAGCTCGCCCCCTTATAATATGGAATACAAAATAGCAAAAGCGATGACCACAGTGATGGCAAAAGCAATTAGCATGCGGTTGCGCAGCTTGCCCTCATCAATGGGCAGGCTACCCACTACCTCGCCCGTCTGACCATTCATCATAAAGGTGTAGGGCTCATCCTTGTAGCGGGTAGTCAAAATCCACACAGGGACCATAGCATAGTGTACATTACTTGCGCCCTTGACAAAGGCACAATCATTCTCGGACTGCACACTGTCATAGCCAGCCACGGTTTGGGCGAGACACATTTCGGCACTCTTATTGATGCGCTCGTCCGCCCGCACCACTGCCGCGTCGGCGTCCACATCATATTTATCGGCCAAATAGCCTGCCATATAGCCCGTGGCAAAGGGCACCATTTCACTGTAATCAAAGGGCTCGATGCTTTCCATAAAGGCATCATCCATTTTGACCGAGCCATCCACAGGAATGCGCTCAAATTTCATGCAGCCCTGACGATGGCAGTTATAGAAGCTTGTGCTGGTCATAATAGCATCGCCTGTGTCCACAGCCATGCTGCGGCTTGCTTTATAGCTGCCTTGGGCATCAATATCCGCATCAAAAAGCCAGAAGGGAACGTACATGCCCTGAATGGCCTCCACACGGTTATTGGCGGTGAAGGCATCGGGAAGCAGGGGCTTGCCCTCATAAAACTTTTTGAGGGCAGCCACTGCCTCCTCCTTAGTCTTTTTGAAGGGAATAATATAGTCAGGCTTCAGCATGCCGCTAAAGCGACTGGGCAGCATAGTTGGATTACCGCAATAGCAGCATTCTGTGGCCATGGTGTTGGCATCACAGACGATTTCCGCACCACAGCTGGAGCAGGTAAAGGCCTGCATCAGCTCTGCTTCCTGCTGCTCCCACTCATTGCCCGCGGCGGCGGTATCCCATTTCGCTTCTTTTGCCGCCTGGGCAGCTGCAGCAGCTGCTTCCTTTTGAGCATATATTTCTTCAACAGTTTTTACTTCCAGCTCTGTGCCACAGTATTCGCAGGTTACCTTTTCATCCCCGGGCTTAAAGCTCAGCGGCGCCCCACAGGAAAGACACTTATAGCTAACACTGGTATCAGCCATAGCATACACCTCCATCAAATTCTTTAATATTCAAACAGCTATTTTATGCTAAAAAGCATCTCAATAGTAGTCTTATATATGCATTTACCCTCCATTATTAATTTATTTATATTGGAATTATACTATTTAAAAGTCGACCTTTGCAAGAGTTTTATGAATTATATGCATGTATTTTCATGTACTTCTCTTAAGTTTTATTCGCACTTTTTTCATGGGGAAAAATGTATTTTTTGACATTTATTCATACGAAAAAATGTATTTTTTGACATTTTTCTTGATGAAAGTGCTTTGCTGGCATAGAATATAAGTAAAATCAGGATAACCTTGTGATGTCTATTGCAAAGGAGAATCATTATGCAACGCAAAATTATGGCTAAATTGGCTAAGTGGCGTGCCAGCAAAAATAATCGCCTGCCACTGCTCTTATATGGCGCTAGGCAAGTGGGTAAAACCTATATCCTGCAAGAATTTGGTAAGCAATATTTTCAAAACACAGTATATGTTAATTTTGAAGAAGATAAAATCTTAGCTAGCTATTTGGAAATGCGCCTGCAGCCAGATTACATTATCAAAACCATAGAGGAGCTGTATGGTGTAAAAATTGAACCAGAAAACACCTTATTGATTTTTGATGAGATTCAAAGCTGCGCAAGGGCATTGACCTCTTTGAAGTATTTTGCTGAGCAAGCACCTGAGTATTGCATCGTGGCTGCCGGTAGCCTTTTGGGAGTGGTCATAAACAGAGAAAACCATTCCTTCCCCGTTGGCAAAGTGGAAATCATAAGGCTCTATCCCTTGGATATGGAAGAATATTTATGGGCCAAGGAAAAAACAAGTCTTGCCCAGCTCATAAAAGCTTGCTACATGAACAATCAGCCTTTGCCGGAGCTTTTACACCAGGAAGCAATGCAGCTTTACCATGAATATTTGTTAACAGGGGGAATGCCAGCCGTTGTCAAGGCACAGCTTACAGGCGCAGATGCCTTTGAGTTAAAGGGCTTTATTTATAACTCCTATGTGGCAGATATGGCGAAATATGCAAGTAAGGGTGAAAGCATAAAAATTGCAGAAGCCTATGATTCCTTGCCAGCTCAATTAGCCAAGGAGAATAAAAAATTCCAATATAAGCTCATCCGCACAGGAGCCCGCTCTTCACTTTACGGCAATTCCTTGGACTGGCTTATTCAGGCAGGTGTGGTGCTCAAATGTACTAAATGCGAGCAGGGCTGGGTGCCTTTAGCAGCCTATGAGGATTTAAGCAGCTTTAAGCTCTATTTTAGCGATACAGGCTTATTTTCTTATAGATTAAAGCTCACGCAGCAGAATTTACCCTATGCTCAACAATTTATGGGCGCTTTAACAGAAAATTATGTTGCTATTCAGCTGCAGGCTAATGGGCACGAATTACATTATTGGGAAAGTCAGTCCACAGCAGAGGTTGATTTTGTAATTACTAATACCGAGCAAATTATCCCCATTGAATGCAAGGCCAATCTTCATGTGAAGTCGAAAAGCCTGCATATTTTCAATAAACGCTATAATATTCAACAGAGCATTAGACTCTCAGACAGAAATTTTGGCTTGGAAAAATCCATTAAAGCAGTTCCTTTATACGCAGCTTGGTGTATTTAAACTAAAAAAGCTTCGGCGAAGTGCTAGACTTAAGCGCTCAGCCGAAGCTTTTTAGTTTAATTTATAGGTTAAAAATTATGCCCAGGGGTCCTCCGCTGCCGGGGTGCGAATACCGCTTAAGAGGCCCTTATAGTCCCACAGGAACCATTCGCCGGTGGAGCCCTTCTTGCGCAATGTCAGAGGACGGGGGCTATCAGCACCGCCGCAGGTAATCAAAAAGCGTGCATAGCCCTCCTGCTGGTAGGTATAATCATTGCTCTGTACCTCCACAGCATAGGGTTGAATGGGAGTGTAATTATTTTTGGGAGTTGCACCCTTAAAATAAGAGCGCATAAGATACATTTTACCACGGAAGCGGTCCTGAACGAACTGCTTATCCGCTCCATTTAAGGGACGGGGTCCTAAGAGTACATTGAGCATGGCATAAGCATCCTCAGGGCTTTGCTCGTAACGAGCCAAGGCTGCCACTGCATAGGCGGCTACCTTTTGGGCATCGGTGCCTACGGCCACCTCAGCTGCAGTTTGGGGTAAGGTTTGGAAGGTTATTGTTTTATTGCCCACTTGCTTCACCGCCTTATTGATTGCTTGATTCAAAATATTATTGGTAGAAACCGATCTATTATAGGAGCTGCTGCGGCCAATATTGCCGAGGCTCCCTAAGCTTACAGCCTCCGCTACCGGCAGGTGCAGTGCAAGCACAGCTGCCGCCACAGCCAAGGGCAAGAGCTTCTTTTGCATGTAGTCGCCCTCCTTTGTGTCTATTCGTAATATACAAAGAGTTCTATTTATACTCCTGCCGCGTTTCGGCATGGAGCAAATATTCGCTATTAAAGTTCGTAGAATTTCTTGAGAGCAGCCGCAGCCTCCTTCTTGGCGAACATTTCCTCAACTGTTTTAATTTCCAGCT
>JBJDXD010000097.1:0-13209 GCA_051866495.1 Phascolarctobacterium sp.
GATTTGAACGCTAACGCAGCCTTGGCTAATGCCAATGGTGTTGTTAATGAAAATAGCAGCACGGGCGTGGATATTTCTTTGAACAAAAATAATGATGGCAGCGTAAATGCTGACCGGCATTATAATAGCCAAAATGTAACTGTTACTCCTGGTGGCAACGTTATCGTGGGCAGTGCCATTGCCGTTGCTGTGAAGGTAAACGGCAAGGAGCCCAGTGCTGGCGTAGCAGCGGCCACTAGTGTGAACGATGTTACCAATAGCTTTACTTCCTCTGTGGCAGGCAGCACTATTTCTGTGAGCGGTGTTACTGATACAGCAACGAGCACTATTAATGCAGTGAAGGTTAAAGCGGATAACAAGACTGTGATGGTGGCAGTGGCAGCTGGTGCGGCGGGTACTGTAACCAGCGGTGGCACAGCCACAGTGGATGTGGCCGGCAGCGGTGTTGCCAACACCATCAATAACGATACCATTGCCAAGGTAGAAAACAGCACTATTGCTGCGCCTAAATTGGCTGTGGAGGCTACTACTAATGCTACTTTAGTGGGCGTGGCAGGCCAGCTGAGCGCAGCCATTACTGATAGTTATGGTGGCGTTGCAGGCTTAACCTGGGCTCAAAACAGCTTTGATAATACCACTGGTGCCTATGTGCGCGGCATTAGCCTAAATGGCTATAACAATGGCAACACGGCTTTGAATGTGAATGCGTTGAATAATAGCGATATGTACACCGTTGGTGCGGGCGTGAGCGTGGCTGTGGCCAATGGAGCTATTTCTGGCGCTTATGCGGCTAATTATGGTACTAATAGCACCGAGGCTGTGGTAGAAAAATACACTGGCAAGGATGCCAATGATAACGATCTTACCAAAAACAATACAATTACCAATACCAGCAATGTTGTGGTGCGGGCCGAGGATGATTCGGATATTGTTGCTGTGGCAGGTTCTTTAGATGTAGCTGTGTCCCCCAGCTCTGCTGCTGCCACTGTGGGCGGTGTTGTGGCTAATACTCAAATCGGAGGCACGAAGAATAAGCAAAAAGTGCACGCTTCCTTGGATGATACGGATATTACCATGGTGGCTGGCGCTGATTTGAGCGTTAAGGCATTGAATCGAGCCAATATTGCTAACTTTGCCTTGGGCGGTGGCGTGGCCGTAAGCACTAGTATTGTGGGTGTTTCTGCCGAAGGTAGCGTTTCTGTGGTGGATATTAACAGCGATTGCTTGGCGAGCATGAAGAATGTGAATGTGAGCGGTAGCAATAATGATGTAGAGCTCTTGGCCCAAAGCAATGGGGATATTGTGTCCAGTGCGGACGCCGTGGAGGTGGCCTATGGTAGTGCGGCAGGCGTAGCCGGCGGTGCTGCTGTAAGTGTGCTTAATAGTGCTGCAGATACAAGGGTTGAAGCTACAAATACTGAAAACTATGGTACCTGGAATGTAAAGGATGCTGTTATAAATAGTATTTCCAATAATGACATTTTCAATTTGGCCATGGGCCTTGGCGTGGGTGCGTCTGCTACCGCAGGCGTGGGCGTGGAAGGCAATGTGGCTGTGAATAATATTAGCAATAATACCACCATCAAGGTTGAGGGTGCTAGCATTACTGCTGCCCAAGATTTGGGTATTTTGGCAAATAGCAATGAGCATCTCCAAAATTATGGTGGTGCCATGAGCGTGGGCGCAGCTGGCACTGCAGGCGTGAGCGTGGGCGCAGCTGTAGTAGTCAACACCATTAGTGGCGATACTTCTGTCGAGGTGAATAATAGCAATTTGGCTGCGCAGGGCAGCAAAGGTGCTAATGATGGCATTGACGTTTACAATTATACTGTGACCGACGATGGTGCTGTTTCTTCTTCCTCCACAAAGGCCAAGGGTCTTGTTATTGTTGCTGATAGCAAGCACGAAATTGATAATGTCACAGTGACTAGCTCCATTGGTGGCGCAGGTGTTGCGTCCGTTGGCGTGGGTGTAACAGCCGATGTGAACGAAATCAGCGGTGCAACCAAGGCCAGTGTAACCAATACCAATATCAATAAGGATGCTAACGATGTGGGCGATGTATATGTTCTGGCCCATGATAAGGCGGATATTAGTGCGGATGTTGTCAATGCTTCCGGAGCTGGCTCTGGCGTGGGCAGTGCTACTGCTTTGGGGGCTGCTGGTACTAATATTATTAGCAGGGAAACCAGGGCGCTAATTGATGGCGATACTAGCACTTCTGCCACCAGCCAAAAAGTGCTTAATGCTAACAATGCGAAGGTTTATGCTTTGGGCGAGCGCCGGCTGCGGGAAAGCGTAACCGGCGTGGGCGTTGCTGCTTCTGGAGCAGGTGCCGGTGGCCTGGCAGCAACCGTGTCCGTAGTAAATTTGACTGATACTAATTTGGCTGCTGTAAAGAATATGGCTGGCACTGCTCATGCCCTGACTGTGGATGCTGAGAGAGCTGCCAATGTGCATAGCTATAACAATGTTATTGTTGCAACCGGTGGCATAGGTGCTGGCAGTGCAGCTGTTGGCGTTACTGTATTGGATGACAAGAGCAGCACACAAAGTATGTTGACTCATACAGATTTAACCCATGGTGGCATTTATGATACAACTAGGAAGGTTAATGTGCTTGCCAATAACAATACCCATGTGGAGACCGAGCTTGGCAGTGGGCAAATAAGTGCATCCATTGGTGCCGTTGGTGGTGTTGGTGTAGAATGCGTGAATATGGAAGCCCTTGTAGGAGTTACTGTGGATGATGCTACCATTAGCAAGGATGCTTCTGGCCATGCCTACAAAGAGTTCAATGCTTTAGCCAATAATAGGCTGTATAATAAATTCACAAATGCCATTGCATCTGGCAGTACCTTGGGTGCGGTTATGGTTGGTGTGGGTGATGTGAACATCAATAGCAAAACCTTTACCAATATTAATAATGTCAATGCACATGCTGATGCCATTGCTGTAAAAGCAAATGAATATCGCACTGCGGAGGCTGTTTTTGTAGCTGCCAGTGTTGCAGCAGGCCTTACTGTGGGCGTAAGCCAGCTGTATACGAATATTGGTGATGTGCTTCAAGGTGAATATACATATTATCGTGGCGATAATGTGAAGGATGAGAGCCAAAAGATTGGCACTGCTCAAACAGGAAAGTATACTACCGCAAATTTCCAAAAAGCAGTAGATGATGGCTTAAATGGAAATTCACAGGTTATCGCGTCCCTGAAGCAAAAATATGCTGCTGATATAAAATCTACTACCAGTCAAAGCATGAATAGGGGCAATGTTGATAATGTAGGTCTGTCAACTACTGTTACGGGCAGCACTTTGCAGGCTACTAATGCATTGGCCATTGAAGCAATGGTGACGAATAGTGTTAACAATACCCTAGAACAAGTGCAGGCTTCTTTGGGTATAATTGCTGTTGCCTCCAATCATGTCAGTGTGGTTGAGCATCAGAGCCTGCTTGTGGAGAATACTAGCCTAGTAGCTGATACCATTAGTATAAACTCTAACAATACTAGCGCATTGAATAGCTCCGTTGGTACTGTGCCTGTGGGCGGTACTGGCTATAATGATACAACCAGCTACATCAAGCATAGCGGCGATAATGAGCTGACTGTTAATGGTAGCAATCTAAAGGCTACCTATGTGGCGGATGCAACCACAGGTAACGAAGAGGAGAATTCTAGCAATGCTGCAGCTTCTTTGACCATTAATGCGCTTAATAATACTACCATCAATAATTCTGGACATAATGTTACTGTGGAGGGTGCTGCTGGCGGTCGCTTGATTTTAGAGGGCGAGGACGCTTCCAAAGCGACCATTACCTTGGGCAATGGCACTACCAGTAATTCCTTCAAGGCTGCGCAAATTGCTGTGCAGGCTCATAATGATCCTAGGGTGAAGAATGCTGTTACGACAGTGAATACGGGTGTACTATATGGTGGCGGCACCATTATAACCTCCAAGGCTGGCGGTGGTGCAGCGCTTGCCATTAAAGATAAAAATACCTTTGAGGCCAACGAAGTGGCATTGCTTGCTTTGAGCGGTAAGGATACTAGTGCCACTGATACTAATGACATTAAAAATACTACGGAAGCAACTGGCACTGCAGTGAGCGTTACTGGTGGAGATATCACCGTCAACAAGGCCCGCACCTATAATAATATGAACACATCTTTAACCATTGGCGCAGTGAAATTCCTAAATGGTACTGGCTATAGCGATGTTGTTCTTGGTGCGCAAAATTGGACTAGCTCCAGGGCTGCAATCGAAACTTATAATATAGGCATTGTGGGCAGTGGCAGCAATTTTGCCCAAACCCATGATAGTAGCAGCGTAAGCATCAACGTGAATGCTGGTAACGAGGGCATATACGCTAATAATTTGACCATTAATGCCCTCAATAATGGTGCAGTGCAGGCCAATGCCAAGGGTACTGACGCTGGCTTGTTAGAAATTTCTCCCTTTGCTGCTCAGGTAGAACACGAAGCAGCTTCCACCACCAATATTACTCTCAGTGGCACTATTACAGCCAGTGGGAACATGCTAACTAATGCTCAGCGCACTGATACGGTCAATGTGTTTGCGGACGCATTAAGCATGACTGTTGCAGGTGGTGGTGACGCTTCCGCCTCCAGCGATATCTCTAGTAGCACCTATGTTAAGACAGACGACGCTCAGCTAACAAGTGCTGGGGATATGCAGCTGCAGGCAGAAAATATTGTTTCCATCAACAAAGCAACAGGCTATGAGCAGATGATTTATGGCCAAGGCAGTGGTGTGATTAAAGTGGATACTGCTGGCGTAACTAATAAGGTAATTGCCGAAGCTCAGGTTCTTGTAAATGATAGTAGCCTGCTGAGCAAAAAGGGCAAAATAGACATTGCTAGCCATAATCAGGAGGATATGAATATTAGTGGCTACATCTATTCTGTGGGCCTGATTTCTGGTTGCGAAGCTGATGTGGAGAATACTATTACCAATTACAGCAAGATAGATTTGGACAATAGTAGCATTAGCGTGAATGGGACAGGGAATGATCTGACTATATCCGCAGCGGATGATCTGACGCTGCATACCTATGCCTATTCTGAGGTTTCTCCTGCTGTTAATCTTGTGAATGGTACCGATGCCAATGTTAAAAATGAATTGACTAGGACTAATACTATTTATGTGGATAATAAGAGTAAGCTTTACGGCGCAAGGGATATTAATCTTTATGCTGGCAAGCTTTTAAATGGCAGCTTGGCTACTCTGGATTTGGATGTGGAGGCCTGTGACTTTAACGCTTCCTTGATTCCCGTTGTTTTGGATCCCACGGTGAAGAATGTTATCAACCAAAACAATCAAATTACTATTAGTAAGGGCAGCTCCAGTGGCAGTGCCCGCCATACCAATTTGTATGCTGATACCGGTAGGGAAATTGTGCGCAGCTATTCCTGCCGCTATACGGGCTGGGGCTCCAGTGATGTGGATGGCTATGTAACCACTGATAGCGGTAAAATTACGGACGAACCCCATGTGAGAAATTATGTCAATATCAATGGCAGTGTTGTTGCTGGCGTAGCCAATAAGGTGGGCATTACCATTGGTAACACTGGTGACATAGTTGTTTTGGATGATACTGATCCTGCTTCTAATCTGGGCTCTGCAGAACGTGATGCGGTTATTGGCACTGCTTATAGCGGGGATGAACTAAAGGAGCGCAGCACCGTGATTGCCGATAGCAGCAGCGGCTTGACCGTGGATAGCCTTGTTTTAGGCAGGGAGGACTATGCCAACGAGCTCATGAATCGCTATAATGAGGTTGTGTGTCTCATGAGCGAGTATGAGAGGGATAACACGACGGATGCCAATGGTAATACCATCTATTCTCCTTCTTATTTGGGTTATAAGGCAGAGGCAGAGCGCTTGCGTAACGAAATGCTCACCAGGGGCTTTGCAAAGGAAACAAAAGATGCAAACGGCAATCCCCAGTTAGTGCTGATTGCCAATATGAAGGTGGATTATGTGGAGCTGCCGGAGCTTGTGGCTTCCGGTGGTAATATCACTGTGGATACCTCTAACTTGCAGAGCAGTGGCAAAACAGGCGTACTGAAGGCGCAGGGCGTGGACGGCGTTACCATCACCAATAACACCAACCTTTTGCTGAAGGTGAACGCTATTACTGTGGATGCCGAGGGCGGTCTCTTGATTTATAATAAGCAGGAGATGACAGGCAGTGATGTGAGCAGTATTAATAGTGCCATAAGTGCTATTAACGAAAATAATGCTGCTGGCTTTGCTGAAATCAAGACCGTGGATACGGCTAGCGAGGGCTCAGGTGCAATTAGTATTACTGGTACCTATAGCGGGGCTTCCATAAGCTTTAAGGATCCTACTGATAATATTACAAAAGAATATTTACCCTTGGCCAATATTCAGGTGCAGGGAAATGTTACTAATAATATTGGCAATGTGAATATTACTAGTGAACATAATAGCATTGTAGTGCAGGGTGTAAGTGTTAATGATGCTGTGGCCATTACTGGTCGGGAAGTGCATTTGAATGCGGGTGGCAGTATTATCCAAGGCTTCACCGATGGCATTGTGCATATTGGTGGCAATCCGCAGCTTAATGATACTTATAAAACTTTATATGAGGGGCTGAAACAAAACCATACAACTGTCGAACAGAACTATAGTAATTCTGATTATGGTGATGCTATAGGTAACTATATTTCGGGCGGGGCAGTCTATATTAATGCTACTGACATCAACGTCAATGGTGTTATTCAAAGTGGCTATGCGGATTATTCTGTGGATATTACTGGGTCTGATGTAGAAAATAAAATAGCTGCTCTGAAGAGTAATTATAATGGCACGGGAATTATTAGTGATAATGTGATTACCAGTGGTGATAATTATAAAATCATCAATGGTGGTGCTGTTTGGGATAGAACCAAAGGTGCTTATAAATACCAGCTCAACGTTTACTACAATCCTTCCACCGATAAAATTATTGTGGAGGATGTGGATGCTAGCGGTGGACAGATTTATCTCACAGGACGTATTTCCAGCACTGGCAATGGTAAAATTCTATGCTTAAATGGCTTGAGCAATATTACCGTTAATAATGATTTAGATTATGTAATGCAGCTGGGTAATTTAACAGTCAATGAGACCAGTGGTTTGGTAAAGATTACTGATACAGCTGGTGGGTTTAACCATAATGCTGCAGTGCGCGTTACTACTGTAACTGATGGTCACACTGTGCGGGATTATTATGATAGTAATGGTGTATTAACATATACTAGCAGTGGTATTGTTAGTGGCAGTAAAGTGGTTTATGAACCTACTCAAAATTTGCGGTACACTTGGACTAGTGGCGATAGGTATACAACCTATACTCGTTACACTGAAGATATAATGGACGGTGGCTGGGGCCTGTGGAGCAGGGGTGCAACAGAGGAAGAGTTAGCTCAATGGTCTGTTTCTGATAATCAGGTGGGAGATTCTGTTCCTACAGGCAATGTGGATCGCCTAAATGGTGAAACCGTTGTGGTTACAACTTCACCGGATAGTGGTGTTGGTTACGATATCTACATGAAGTACAGCGCTGACACTGACAGTAATGTCGACTATGTTAAAGAAAGCGAAGAGCGCTATACCTCCGGCTTCTTTGGTTGCCATACTCATTATGTAGTTACTTGGACTAAATCCCAAGGCACGTCTGAGACATATTATGCTAGCCTGAAAGCGGATATGCCCTTTACCATCGACTTTATTGGTAGCAGTGATTCTGTTATTAACATTACTAGTGATAAAAACAATATTGAGTTAACTGGCAATATTGGCAATACCCAGCTATATGTAGATGACCCTAATTATGTAGATTCAAATGGGAATATGAGTGTAGAGAAGGGAACCGTTAATATTAAAGCTAACGATGGCTCTATTATCAGAGCTGGAGGTAGTATTTATGGACAAAATATTACTCTGGCAGCAGCTCAAGATATTGAAAATGTAAATATTACTGCTGGTGATTTTGTTAATTTGGAGGCTGTTAATACTGCTAGTGGTCAAAGTGGTTACAAATATGATATTAAGTTAGATGTGGAAAGGGCCCATGGTACAGCTGGTAAGGTTATTTTAGAAACCATTGGCGCAGCTACAATGGTAACAAATGACAACGTAACTAGTTATGAAAGTGTAACCAATAGTACCCTAAATACGGGTCTGGTGCGCATTAATGCTGAGGGCGATATTACTCAGAAGAACGGTGTAGCTATTTCTGCAGATAGGATAGATTTAAATAGCGAATATGGTAGCATTTATGGTTCTGGCGGTGGTTTGCGTGTTTACGCAGGACAAGGAGCGTCTAGCTCTGACACTTTAAGCGCATCCTTGAATGCCACTGCTAAAGGGAATATTTCTTTGACCCAGCTCAATGGGGACATGCGCTTAGGTCGAGTTTATTCTAAAGAGGGCGACGTAACCTTGACTGTGAACAATGGTAGCGTGGTAGATGCTCTGCCCTATGAAGATGATTCCAGGGGCGATTTGCAGGTGTTGCAGGCACGTTGGCAAAGCATTGGCATTATTGCCGGTAGTGGTAATGAAAATCTTAAAAATGCCAAGAGCCGCATGCTAACTCAGGTTATGAATAGTAGGAATGCAGGAGGAGTTACAACTCAGTCCTATACATATAATTATTGGAATACCAACCAATTATTGTATTCCTTGCAGAACAGTATTATTAACCAAACCTCCGATAATTTACCCACAACTTCCGTAAAGGACCCCAATGTTATCGGTAAAAATATTACTATCAATGCAGCCAATGGCACTGTGGGCAGCAATACCGGAACACAAACAGTGATTACCAGTCTCTCCAACGGTAATTTAGAGAAATTGGCTACAGCTAATCCAGCCACTGTAACCTGTGTAAAGGATGCAAATGGCAAGATAATCTCTGCTACTATTACAGATATGCAGACCATTGGTATTCAGCAAACAGTACAAACTACCATTGATGCTGAGGGGAATAAGCATACTAGCATGGGTAACATCGTGATTAATTCTGGTGATACGGATACTTCTAGCGGCATTTTCCTAGAGGGCAGGGAGCAGGATGCTGAGGAAAGATTTGTTTCCACTGTAACCAAGGATTTACAGCTACAGAATATCAATGCTTACAATGGCAATATCTATATTAGTGGCTTGGGCAATATCTATAAATCTCTATCTAGTTCTGACGCAGTAATAAATGGACAGGATTTATATATTACTGCTGTGGGTACTATAGGCGATACAGCAAGATATTTGACCACAGCTTTAGAGGGCACTGCAGAAAATGAGGGACTGTCTGCCATTGCTGGTGCTGGTATTTATATTGATCAAAAGGGAAGCGAATCTTTGCGCTTAATCAATGTGTCCAGCGGTGGTGATATTTGCCTTAGCTCGGATAAATCCATTTTGATGGGCAGCGTGGGCGGAACAAATGCAGTTAACTATGTTCGTGCGGAAAATGGCGGCGATATTGTTTTAGAGGCTCGCGATGGCAGCATTGGTGCGCCTGCTTATGAGAGCAATGGTACAACTATTAAGCATGATGAAAATAATGGGGTACGTATCCTTAATGCTAAGTTGCCGGATGCTTCTGAAGAAAGTACAACTACTTCAACTCCTGTGAATGTAACCCTGCGTGCAACTAAAGATATTTATGTGGAAGGCATTACTGAAAAGATTTTAGAAAATAGCTCCGAGCCCAGTGGTTATTTGAATTTGCAGGCTAAGGGTTATAAGAGCGCGACACTGGATAATGTTGGTATCGTTGTCAATGGTCAACTAAACCTGCTTGAAGCAGTTAATAGTAATGAATCCATTAGTGTTTATACAACGAGTGATTTGTTGCTGAATAATAAGCTTGAAACCATTAAATCCAAAGACATTTATGTTGGTAGTGCTGGCAATGTGACCATCAACGGTGCTAAAGAAATCCAGGGTACGGTTAGCGTAACTGTGTCTGCAGGGAAGGATGTAGTTTTGAACGTTGGACATTTGGCTAGTCCCAAAATTACTCTGCAGGCTAGCCAAGATACAATTGATGAAAAAGCTACCTTTATTTTGGATACGACAGAACTAAATGCAACTGCACAAGGTGATATTCTTTTGGATAGTCATCTCAACCAATTGCAGCAGGTAAATGTGTCTAGCACCAGTGGTGATATCACTGTGGGCAATGGAAATGTGGAAGACGTTGCCTTAAGCATCGCTATTGGTAATGCAAACAATACCATTAATGGCGATTTGCTGGTTCATAACTATCAAAAGGGGCTTGGAAATAATATTATCTTGGCGGATAGATTAGGCGCAACAGGTGATATCAGCATCATTAACGAAGAAGCCAATGTGGGCATTGGTACAAATGCTAATATCAATGCGAAGAATCTTACTCTCCAAGCAACCAATCACAATGTTGTTGTAGCAGGCGGGCAAGTAACTGCTACAGAAAAGGTATTACTGGATGGCGTTGATGTTATTGTTGGCGGGGGCAAGATTGAGGCTGCTACGGTAAAGCTCAGTGCAGCTGATGACATTAGTATGACCGATGGCGAGATCAATGTTCATAAGACAGGGAATGCGACTGTAGAGCTTAATGCTGCGGATGATATTAGCTTGGCTGGTGGTAAAATCATTGCTGCAACAGCAATTTTAAACGCCAAGGGTAATAGCGATAACGAAAATAATGGCTCTTCTATTACCGAGAGCGATGGCTTTATGCTTGATGTTTTTACCTTGCAAGCAAAAGCGGTAAATGCTATTAGCTTAGCTAGCAAAAGTAATCAACTGGAAAATGTTTTTGTGGCTAATACTAAGGGCGATGTTACAATTTATAATGGGAATCAAGGTAACCTAATTCTTAATGTTGCTGTACTGAATGAAGGTGCTGACGGAGCGCAGATAAATGGCAATTTGGTAGTACATAACTATGATGATAGTGGTTATATGGCTAACCCTATCAATTTGGATAAGCAGTTGAAGGCTACTGGTGATATCACCATTATCAATGACGAGGCAGCTATTGAGGTGAAGGAGGGGGCCTCCCTAACCGCACAAAATATTACCTTGCAAGCAAATAATGCTCCTTATAATGTAATAATTAGCGGTGGCACTCTTACTGCAACATCTACAGCAGCTGATGCTGGAGTAGTTTCTCTGCAAGGCAATGACGTAGAGCTGAAAAGCGGTGCTATTAATGCGAAGGCTACTGATTTTACTGCTAATGTAGATATTACAGAGACTGAGGACTTTGCATTGGTTACTCCTGAGCTAAATGCTTCTGCAACAGGTGTTATTACCTTGGATAGCACTTCAAACCAGCTGGAAAAAGTAAATATACTAAGCTCTAATAATGCTGTAACCATTGGCAGTGGTAATGCTAAAAATGATAATGATTTACGGATTAGCACGAGTAATAATGTAGCTAGCTTGACTGTTACTAATTATAGCGCTGGTGAATATAAGAATGATATTGAACTTCTCAATAGCGTAACTGCTACTGGTAATATTGACTTAGATAACCAAGAAGGAATCGTGAATATTGGCAAGGACATTCAGCTTAATGCTGCAAATGTTAGCTTAAGTGCGGCTGCAGGGCTCACCGTCAATGGCAGTGTTCAGGCTCAAGCTGCGGCCTCTTTGGAATCTGGTGCAGGTGCTGATTTGGTATTGAACGGCTCTGGCACTGTTAGCGGAAGCACTGTAAACATCACTTCCGGTCAGGACTTTATCCATAATGGTGGCACCATTGCTGCTGTTAAAGATGCGAATATTGTTGGTTCTGGTTCTGCCACTATTACCGCTGAAAGGAATATTTTGCTACAGGTTGGTAGCTTGCAAGCTGGCAATGCTACTTTGACTGCTGTGAACGGCTATATTACCGAAAGCTATGATAAGGATGATACTGCTACCGCAAGTGATAGCTATGATTTGCAGGTGAACCAAATTCAGGCTGCTGCTGGTGGCGCTGATATTACAGGGGTGGCCATCGACTTAGGGAGCAGGTTTAATCAATTGAGCTCCGTTGTGCTAGGCGATGCTAAGGGTGATGTGTTTATTGGTAATGGTGCTGCAGATTCTGCCGGTGTGCTAACCATTCAAGCTGCTACTATAGTTGAAGATAACACAACAACATATGCTTCTGTTGATGGAGAGCTAGTAGTTCATAACTATAATAATAAGTCTGAGAACGACATCGGCAACAACCTCCGAGTGCTGGGCTCCTTGAATGCAACTGAAGGTATTAGCCTTATTAATGACGAGCGGAATATTACCATGGGTAGCTTGCAAGCGACAGATAAGATCACCTCCGGTGGGCCCATAGTAATTAAGGCCGCTAATAATGTGCGCAATGCTGCGGACATTAAGTCCACTGGTGGGGCAGTGTCCATAACTGCTGAAAATGATGTAATCAATGATGGCGTTGTGGAAACAGCCAGCGGTGAGATTACGCTGACAAGTAATAATGGAATGATTTTCAATAGCGACAATGGCGATTTGCTAACTAATAATGGTAATGTAACGTTGTTGGCTAAGGGTAGTGCTACATCCACGGAAACCAACGCTGACTATTTCTATTATGCTGGCTATAGCAATGTTGCAAATGAATTGATAAAGACTGTGGTGCTTGCTAATGCCGAGATTCAAACTGAAGTAGATGGGGCGCAAAAGGGCAGACAGTATATTATGCTTGACAATGAGAAGCATTATGTTTTCCGTGTTGGTTCTGTTTACAACGCAGGCGATATTATTGCTATGAATGGTGATATTATCTTGCAGTCTGACAATGGCAACGTAGCTAATTTCAATGATTTCAAGAGCTTTACATCCAACTCTATTAATACTGACTATGTGTTGAATGACCAAGATATCACTAATGGCAGTATTACCATGTCCGCAGTAAATGGCAAGCTAATTAATAATGTTAATTTGGAGGCTGGCAAGGATGTAACCTTGATTGCTAGGGATGGCTTGGGCAGCTTTGGTTATGATATTTACGCTGGTGAGAACATTACTCTGACTGCTACGGCTGGCAATTTGGTGAATACCTCCACCTTGGAATCCGTAAAGGGCAATATTACCCTGACTGCGGAGCATGGCAATGTTATCAACGGCACTTCTGAAAGCGAGCGTGCTGGAGACATAATTTCCTTGGGCGGTACTGTAACC
>JBJDXD010000097.1:13309-36674 GCA_051866495.1 Phascolarctobacterium sp.
TGTTACCAACTACGGCGATATTATCTCCGTGAATAAAAACAATCCAGATGATGCTAATGCTGGCAGCATAGTGTTGAAGTCTGAGCGCGGCAGTGTGAAAAACTTTGATGATTTCAATACCTATAGCAAGACAAGCACAGGTGATGCTGATTACAAGCGCACATTAGACATAAACAAGCATAAGAGTGTTGCTGACTTAAGTAGCACAGCTGATAATTCCTATAACGTAGCTACCAGTAATATCACTTTATCCGCTGTAAAGGGCACTGTTTACACTGACAAGGATTATCTGGTGGCCTTGGGCAATGTGACCATGGAGGCCAAGGACGGTATTGGCAGCTTTGGCCAAGTGGTTTTGGCGGGCGGCAATATTAGCCTTACGGACACTGACGGTGATATTTTCAACCGGGCACAATTGATTTCTAAAAATGGCGATATCAGCCTCACTGCAGCTAATGGCTCTGTTATCAACATGATTGATGGGGATATTTATGCACTTGATGGCAATGTTACTCTAAATGCTAAGGGTACAGCTAATGATACTGTACAGTATGTGCGTCTCGTTAATGGTTCAAGTGGACAGATTGTTGAGGCTAAGGCTTTAACCGAGCTAGTTGCTGGTGCAAGCATACCGGAAGGTGCTATCATTGTTACTCAACGTGGATATTATAGCGGAGATACCTTTATTGTCTTAGGCAATGAAACCCCGGAAGGAGTTTCCGTCGTAACGAAGATAGGCTATTTGTATGCAAATAATAACTACTCATTCAAACAAGTTGGCTCAGATTTTGTTTACAATATTGAGCTTTTCCGCGCCGGTGACGTGGTCAACCGTGGCGATATAGTTGCCTTGAAGGGTAATAGTGCTGATAATACCACTAATCATGGTGATGTTACCCTAATTAGCGCCCATGGCAATGCGGCCAACTATGATGAGTTCGGTACATTGGATAATCGCGATAATCAAATTGACTATAGTACGACTACAGGCATTACTGGTGTTAGGGATAATATTCGCTTCAATCCGGAGACTGAGCTTAATGTGGATGCTACCTACGTCCTTTCCAAAGCCGATTTAAGCATGGTAGCAACTGTGGGTTATCTATACAACACCATGGATTTGACCAGCGGTGGCGATTTAACCCTCGTTAGTGGCAAGGATTTGCTCCTTGGCGTTAATGTGAAGGATACTATTACCGCAGCTGGCGATGTAACTATTGAATCCATCAATGGCAAGGTTATTATGAATGGTAGTAGCGTTACTTCCAGTGGGGGCTCAGTCGAGATAAACGGCGGAACAACTGTTGATATCAGTGGTAATGCTGAAATTAAGGCTAATACTGGTTCCGTGGCCATCAGTGGTAATACAGGCGTTAACATCAGCGGCAGTGCAAGCGTTACTGCTGAAGAAAACCTGACTGTGGGCTCCGATAATGGTAAAATCACTATTATGGGCAGCGAAAATGATCCTCTATCCCAGCCAACTGTTACCGCTAAAAATGATTTGCTCTTGGCAGCAGAAAAAGGTATCACTGTGCAAGACTCCACTTTGAAATCCATTAACGGCTCCCTAAGTGCTGCCGCCATGTACGGTGAAGTGAATATTGGCGAGCTGGCAGCTGCAGAGATGGTTGCTGTGGGCAGTGGCACTGATAAGGTGACCATTGGCAAGGTTCAAGGCAGGGATGTAGTGCTCTATACAGAAAATAGTAATGCTGTGATTGAGGTTGGCGAAATACAAGCTCAGGACTCCTTGGTGCTGCAGGCTGACCAGATTAGCATTGGCAATGAGGTTAAGAGCAGCGATGGCGGACAGCTCTTGGTTGATATCACTGGTGCCGATGGCGGTGCCATGGATGGGGATTTGGAGCTGGATTTGGCGGGCGATGTGCGCTTCACCAACTTTAATGTTACCAATGCCACCATCAATGTTGAAGGTGCTGTGGGCTTCGACAAGCTCCATACCGAGGGCGAGCTGCATATTGTGAGCCAAAACATGGTAACCTCCGTATATGGCAAGACCCCTGACCACGATGGTAGTAACTATTTGTACTATGATTACAGTGGTGAATCCTCCAGCGGCAACAGCCGTGAGGTTATTCGAGCAAGATATTTTGCTCTGGATAAGGCACAGGGAACCATGGATGTGATTAATGACAAGATTGCCAATGCTGAGGGCAGGAGCTCCATGAACGAGTACAATAATACTGGCTGGATGTACCTGTATATTGATTCGCCCACCTACCAGCGCAGCAATGGCCTTTTGCTCCATTTTGACACGGGCTATAGAAGCGCTGCCCAGCGCTGGAGCGCCGAGGACTTGAGTGCTAAGCTGGCGGATTATAAACCCTATGCAACCTATGAGGAGCATTATGGTGATTTTGCCGGAATGTTTGGCAGATACGACTTGGTAGAAATTGCTCCTAGACCGGTGAGTGAGATCGTTCACGATGTGATGAGCCAAAGGGTGCAGCTGCAAAAGGATAATGAGCAGCTACGCCTAGAGCATAGCGAGCAAGAAAAGCAAAAAGAAGCATAAGAAAACAGCTAGCTGGGGTACGTTGTACTACAGCTAGCTGTTTTACTTTTGTCATTAACTATTGTGTAAAATGTGCAGTCCTTTGATAATCAGCTTCGTGTAATTATCCACGTCAGCTTCTGTAACCTGAGGAATTTGCCAAAAATCGCGGTATTCCGTGGTGACTACCATGGAAAGCACGGCGCTTATGCCGGGCAGGGTGCCCGCTCCGCGCATGGCTCCGTGGACAGAATTGCTCATAAAGGTTACGCCGCCCACGTCCTGACTCACCAGCTGGTTAAGCTTAGCCACCACCTGAACCTTGTCAGCTGCGCTATCCACAGTGGCTAGCTGGGAGGCAGTGGCAATTATTTCTTCGGCAATGGCCTTGGTGGAGGCTGCCAAAGCACCGGGGGCTAGGGGCATCATATTTTCCTCAAAGCGGATGGGCAGCGCCAGCTCCTTGCCAGCAGCAAAAATTGCTTGGCCCAGGGGCGTGCAATCCACATCCTTTTGTGCCCGCACCATAAACATATTCTCCGGCACGGAGCTTGCTAGGGCAGGGATATAGGCCTTGGATTCCACAACAATGGTGGGCAGCTTGTCCAAGCCCAGCTGCGCCATAATTGCGCCCTTTTCAGCATAATTGGTATTACCCTCATAATCCTCGTCAGGACCGATGCCACCATCGGTGCCGTTGATAACCAGCAGCAAGGAAACGGGAATGCCATCAATATCAATAACTGTGCCGGCAAATTTATCATATTTGCCGGGTATTTTTGTTTGGCTCACCAAAAGCTTTGCGCCCATGGCTAGAGCAAAGGAATCCATAACCGCTAGCGCACAGGCGCCCTGCAGGGCCACTGCTGTTTCCATGGCACCCTGACCATAAATGCGGCCAAAGGTGTTGACAGCGGTGTTTTGGGTATAAATAGCATCCAAACCCAGCGCGCGCTCGGCTAGCTCCTTTTCTGCCGGAGTGTAGCCGCGGCGAGCCTGAACAGTTCCCTGACCGCCTGCTGCAGTAGTAACCGTGATATAGCCAGTGAGCAAATCTACATCCACCGCCTTAATGGTGGTATCGATGGGCACTGCCTTTTGCAGAATGCTTGCAGCAACGGCAAAGCCGGCGGAATCGTCCTGCACAAAGCCGCAATGGCTGTGGACATGGCCAACGCCCACATGACCGCTGATGCCATAAAGTCCCTGCTTGGCAGTTGATAATTTAATAATTGACATTTACAATCGCCTTATTCCTTTAAAGATTTTTCCTTGCTAAAGGTATCTTGGTCCAAGGTGCCCAAAAGGGAAGAGGTGGTTACCATACCAATGGTATCACCGGTTACGTTCAGCATGGTGTTGGGCATATCAATTAAACGATAAATGCCTGCAACCCAAGGAACGATGGTCAAGGGCAAGCCCATGGTTTGCATCATGATGGCAGACATCATAATACCGCCGCCGGGAACACCGGCAACACCAGCAGCCATGATTACGCCCAACAGGCAAATTACTACCAGCTGGCCAAAGGAGAAGTCCAAGCCAAACATTTGCGCTGCAAAGATTGCATAAATGGGCATCTCGGCGCAGCAGGCCTGCATGTTAATGGTAGCAGCGGGAGGTGCCAGCAGGTTTACAGTTTCAGAGGGCACACCAGCTCTTTCCTTAGCGCATTTCATGGTCAAAGGCAGGGTAGCACTGGAGCTGCAGGTGGAGAAGGCCAAAATCATAGCAGGGAAGACGTTGATATAGTGTTGCAGAGGGCTAACCTTGGCAACAAGCTTCAAAATCAGCGGGAAAACAAAAATCAAGAGAGTTGCATAGGCAAGATATTGGGTGATGAGCATTTTGCCAAGACCGGTGAGGACTTCGGTGCCCAGGGTACCAGTTACATCGGCCATCAAGCAGAATACGCCCAAGGGAGCAAAGCCCATAACCAGCTCAACAACCTTGGTGATGGCTGTATTGCCATATTCAAAAAATTTATTCAGGCCATCCTTGGCAGGGCTGCCACTGGGCAGCATGGCAATGGCAACGCCCAAGAACAAGGAAAAGATAATAACTTGTAAGATATTGAAGGAAGCAAAGGAGCCGAAAACATTGTCCGGGAACCATTTTACTAAGCTATCGATAACGCTAACATCCTTGGTGCTAAAGGCTGCTTTTTCGCCTAATTGGATGCCAACGCCGGGTTTAATAATATAAGACCAAACGATACCGGAGATGGCAGCTAAAGCAGAAGCAGAAATCCAGTATACCAGGAAGGTGCCGCCAACCTTCTTCAGCTTTTGCAAATCGGCAACGCTGGCTACGCCGCCTACGATGGAGAAGAAAATCAAGGGCATGATGGTCATTTTCAAAAGACGGATAAAGACAGTGCCGATGGGACCGGTTACAGCGCCCCACATTTCGTAGCTACTCTTAAAGATGTAGCCTAATGCTGCACCAATAACCATGGCCAGCAAAATTTTGGTGGCTAAGCTGAGCTTAGCAGTTTTTTTACCAGTTTCACTCATGAGATAACACCCCTCATAAAAAAATAGATGGCAAAGGTGCTTGGGCTCCCTTGCCATGCTTACAATATAACATAAATGATTGAAAATGTAAATATACTATCTTTGTACTAGACTGCACATTAGTTTCGCTACAGATGTTTCGATGGTATCAATTCCAGCGCTTGCAGCACCTAGGCGCTTAGCCAAAACGCCAATGGGATAGGTGTCGAGATGTACGCCGTCATAGAGGCATTGGGTAGCGCAAACAACCTTGATGCCCGCATGAATTATCTTTTCTAAGGCAGGTAGCCAATTATTGTCCCCGTTGGGCACGCCACCGGCGCCAAAGCTTTCGATAACAAGACCCTTATAGCCTTTTTCTAAGTAAAAGTCGAGAATATCCGGAGTAGTACCGGGAATGAGCTTGACCACGGCAACCTTGGTTTCTAATTTGGTATTGATGCCAAAGGTGCCCTCGCCATAGCCACCACCATGTAAAGCACCCTTTTGCCAAAAAAGATGGTTGTGGCTAATGGTTGCTAAAGGCTCACGGTTGATGCTGGCAAAGCCATTAAAGTTTTCGGTATAAAGCTTTTTAGCATGGGTGCCATGGATGACCTTATCACCAAAAACCAAAGCAACACCCATGAGGGGGCTGGTAGCGGCCAAAAAGGCGTGATAAACATTATCGGGGGCATCGCTGCCCTCTGCTTGGATGGGCAATTGCGCACCGGTTAAAACCACGGGCTTTTGGCAATTTTCCAGCATTTGGCTAAGGGCTGCGGCGGTGTAGGCCATGGTGTCGGTGCCATGGGTTACCACAAAGCCATCGTAATTTGCATATTCAGCAGCGATGGCTTCGGCAATGAGCTGCCAGTGCCGTGGCTCTAAATTGCTGCTGTCTAGGTTTAAGATTTCCTTGCAGGTGATGGTGCAAACTTCCTCCAGCTCGGGCACCAGCTCTAGCATGGCTTTGCCATCGAGCGCGGGAATAAGGCCATCCGCCGAAGGAACACTGGCAATGGTGCCACCAGTGCCTAGCATTAAGATGTTTTTCATAACAAATCCCTCCATAAAAACAATAAAGAAATATTGGTAGTCAACTCCATGCTTATGTATATTTTTAGAGCACAACTAAGGCTTTAGTTATGGGCGGAGTTGACAGTATAGCTATGCAAGGAGCAGCTTATCTATATTTGTTCTTGTGTTTTTTGCGCTCGTGCTGCACTCTATAGTCGGCCTGCACCTGGTATACTTGGTAGATGTACAGGGCACACATGGGCACTACGATGAACATGCCCAGCCAGCGGTTGTCAAAGAAGTAGGAGCCGGCCATGCCAGCCAGCAGGCTGACGATAACAACTAGCAGCATATTTACCTTGTATTTCATGAGATATTTTTTCATTGTGAATAGTCCTCCTAATTTTTGTATAATGAATAATAAAATATAATATCTTTCCGCTCCAAGATATTATATTTCATTATTGTAGTCTAATCAATTCACTAGGTACTACAATATTCTTAGTGGGTATGCTTTCAGGTTTAAATATAGGCAACAAATCATTGACGTTCAACGGCTCTGGTTTTTCTATTTGCCCTGCCAAATAGGCCAAAAGGCCAATGATGGGCTCCGGGCTGCCATAAGCCTTGCGCAGGGAGGCGATTTCTAAATCACCGTCACGCTTAGATAGCCTGCGTCCCGATGCATCCACCAATAGGGGAATGTGGCAAAAGGCTGGCGGCGAAAAGCCCAGTAAGCCATAAATATAAAGCTGCATGGGTGTGGAGCTTAACAGGTCACAGCCACGCACTACTTGGGTGATGCCCATCAGGGCATCGTCAATAGTCACAGCCAATTGGTAGGCAAAGACCCCATCGCTGCGGCGCACAATAAAGTCGCCGCTTTCCTCTGCTAAATTATAGCTCTGCTCACCATAGTGTCCATCGCAAAAGCTGATGGGCGCATCCTCAACCCTAAGACGATATGCGGGAGCTCGTTTTTGCGCCTTTGCTTGGCGCTCAGCTGCAGTCAAATTGCGACAGGTGCCGGCATAGAGCACGCGCCCATCGCTTAGATGGGGTGCTTCAGCAGCGTGCAGCTCTGCTCGACTACAAAAGCAGGGATAGATAAGCTCCTGCTCTTTAAGCTGGTCAAAAAAATGGGCGTAGATTTCACTGCGTTGGCTTTGAAAAAAAGCTTCGCTATTGGAGCTTACATAAGCACCCTCGTCCCAAATAAGGCTAAGCCACTCCAAATCCCTGGCTAATTGGTCCGCCTTCTGCCTTGAAGAACGCTGTGGGTCTAAATCCTCAACGCGCAGGATAATTTTGCCACCGCTGCTTTTGGCATACAGCCACGCCAACAGGCTGCAAAAAACATTACCCAAATGTAAAAAGCCACTGGGTGTGGGAGCAAAACGTCCGATTTGAGCACCAGCTGCTTTATTTTGATGGGGAAGAAGCATATTAGGCACATCCTTTAATCTTTACATCTATATTTTATCATATTGCTTGCAGCTTGTGTACAGTATTTCTGAGTAAAACTAGGGTAAAAGCTCATGTATTCATTGCATTTTTTCCAAGAGATGCCTATAATTAAAATAGCAAAATATTTTACCATAATTTTAAGGAGGGGATTCTTATGGAAGCGATTTTTGCTGCCATCAATGGTATTTTTAGCTTTATCGGGCCCTTGTCCGATTTTTTGTGGGATTTTCCCACCAATATGAAGTGGTATGCTTCAATTCCTGTTCTAGGGAACTTTTCTTTAGCAATTATTTTACTCATGGGATCCGGCATTTATTTTAGTCTGCGTTTGGGCTTTGTACAGATTACAGAATTTAAGCGTGGTCTTTTGACCATGGCTCACAAAAAGCATACGGAGATAGGCATTTCTCCCTTGGCTGCGTTCTTTTTGAGCTCTGCTATGCGCGTTGGCCCCGGCAATATCATCGGCGTAACTGGTGCTATCTCCGTGGGTGGCCCCGGTGCCCTCTTTTGGATGTGGCTTTCTGCCTTCTTTGGCATGGCGGTAGCCTATGTGGAAAGCGTATTGGCGCAAATCTTTAAGGAACGCAAGGATGATGAATATGTGGGTGGCTTGCCCTTCTACGGACGTCGCCTTTTAGGCAATAAGGTGTGGATTGGCTGCTTCCTTTCCGTGCTTTATATCCTTTATGCAATGTGCTGCCTGCCGGCTCAGGCCTTTAACGTAGTATCCTCCGTAGGTGTAATGACCAGCATTGCCACCGGCGCTAAAATTGCAAGTGGCTCCAGCTTCTATTATATCGTAGGTGCCATTGTAATTATTATCAGTGCCATCATTACCTTTGGCGGCATTCGCAAGCTGACTCGTATCACCGATAAAATGGTGCCTGTAATGGCAGTGGTATATTTAATCATCGTTATGGTACTGGCTTTAATGAATCTGGACCGTTTGCCCTATTTCTTTAGCGCTGTTTTTGGTGGCGCCTTTACTCAGGAGGCCTTCTTCGGCGGTACCTTCGGTACGATTCTTTCCCAGGGCGTTAAGCGTGGCTTGATGAGTAACGAAGCAGGCCAAGGTACCATCACCATGCCGGCTGCAGCAGCCGATGCTGATCATCCCTGCGAGCAGGGCGATATTTCTGCTATTGGCGTTTTTCTTGATACCATCGTGATTTGTACCTTAACTGGCTTTGTTGTGGTTATGGCACATTGCTGGACCGGTGCTGATGGTGCTGCCTGGGGCAAGCTGGACAAGCTGCCCAAGTTCATTGCTTCCGTAGCAGAATTAACCGGCGGACAGGGCTTCCACCAGCTTGTCACCTTCCTTGTTACCTTCTGCTTCTGTCTGTTTGCTTATACCTGCCTCTTGGGCATGATTTCCTTCTCTGAAATCGCTGCCAACCGCATTAGCCGCAGCGCATCCTTCATCAATATGATTCGCGTGATTGGCTTGTTCGTTGCAGCCTTTGGTATCCTGTGCAATATTGCTGGCTACGAGCTGGGTAATTTGTGGGCCTTCTCCGATTTGGGCAATATTATGATTGTATATTTCAACATTCCTATTCTATATTGTGGTGCTAAGCTGGTTTTCAAGGCGCACGACCATTATGCTAAAAATGATGGTACTCCCTTCACCGTCGAGGTTGTGGGTATTCCCCTAGAATATTGGGACAGCAAGGCTAAAAAATAAGCTTTACTTGTGATTTATTCAACGAAAAGAGGTGCTTTATGGCTGAAGAAAGAATTACCGATGGTTATAAGGATAGTGCTGATATCGAGTGGGAAGCAGAAAAAATCTGCCGTTGGGCAGCTGCTCGCGCCGGTGTGATTGTGGTTGCTCCCCTAATTGGCACCATGACCTTGATGGCTAACGAGGTTTATATGATTACCCGCTTGGCGGAGCTGCGTGGCATCAAGCTTAGCGAGAGCGCCGTGCTGGGCCTTTTGGGTTCCTTGGGGGCGACCTTTGTGGGACAAACACTGGTAACGCTGATTCCCTTTGCACCAGTGCAAATTCCGGTGGGTATTTCTGTGACCTATGCGGTGGGCAAGGTGGCCAATGCGTGGCTCAAGGCGGGCCGCCCTGAGGATATTGCCGCCTTTAAAGAGGTCTATGATGAGGCCAAGGCCGAGGGTATGAAGAAGTTTAAGGAGTTCAGCAAGCTGGACTGCAAGGATGAGCCCCTTGGCGACGAAAGCAAGCGCTTTAATCTGGATTCCCAAGAGGTTTTTGATTCCGTCATCCGCAAGGCGGACGAGGCTGAATACAAGCTTAGTGATGCCGTGCGCAAGGTGGGCGACAAGCTGAAATAAGAATTGCTATAAAAATAACAGCTAGCTGGTGTATCTGCATTGTACATCAGCTAGCTGTTTTCTATAGCTACCAAAGAAATTAGTTAGCATATTCCAAGGAGACAAAGATGCTGAAAAAATTCCCCTAACGAAACGTTAGAGGAAAATAATGTTCGCTTTAATTTTGGGCTTAAAGGCTTTACTTTTTGCAGCTTTATGTAGTACAATAATATATTGAACAACTATACCTATACTAAGACTGATACTTACCTAATAAAGGAGGATATTCCGTGATTCGTAAAACATCAGCCATGGTGGAGGCTGGCATTTTAGCTGCCATTGCCATTGTCATGGCTTTGATAGTCATGTATGTGCCCGTGCTGGGCGCCTTCGTTAACTTTTTGTGGCCCCTGCCCATTGTGATTTGCGGTGCACGCCATGGCCTTAAATGGAGCATTATGACGCTGCTTGTCGCCACCATAATCATTGCCATGCTTATGAGCCCCGTCAACGCCTTTTTCTTGGCTGCTATCTTTGGCCTTTTGGGCTTGATTTTGGGCGAATGCATGCGCAGACATCTGGCTCCTATGAAGCTGATGCTTTTTGGCACCATCGGTGGCATTATTGCCCTGGTGCTGAATATTGCGCTAAGCTTTGCAGTGCTGGGCATCGACCCCATTAATATGATGTTTACCTCCTTTAACGAAAGCCTGGTGCAGCTGACGGAGTATTATCGTGAGCATGGCATGAGCGAGGCGGATATTAAGGCTAGCATTGATGGCTATAAGGAAATGCTGCGTATGATGAAGATTATCATGCCAGGAGCCTTTCTGATTTGTGCGCCCATTATGGCCTTTGTTAATTACATCGCTGCCAAAAAGATTTTGACTAAGCTGGGTGATAGCTTTGAAAGCTTTCCTCCCTTTATAATGCTTAAGGTGCCCCAATGGGTGCTGTGGCCCTATTTTTTGTCACTGCTAGCTGTAACCTATTTCTACCAAACGGACCAAAGCAGCTGGATGTACGCTGCAGCGGTCAACGTGCAAACTGTGTGCAGCTTTAGCTTGGTTTTCCAAGGCATCGTGCTTATCTATTGGTATGTGGAAACCAAGAAAAAGCCTCGTTGGTGGGCCAATATCGGCACGGCGCTAATGTTTATGATTCCTATTTTCTCCCAGATCATTGTGTATGTGGGGGCTTTTGATATGGTCTTTGACTTTAGAAAAATCAGGAATCGTCGATAAGGCACCATTTACTTCGTTGGGGCTCCTAGGAGTATTTCCGATACGCCGTCGTCGCCCCGCCTCGTATCTGGTACCTTCTCAACGATTCCTGGGTTAGTAAGGCACCATTTACTTCGTTGGGACTCATAGCGGTATTGATTTTGGGTAGATGGTTATGATGGTTTAAAAGAGGTGAAGCTGTATGTTCAACAGATTTAACCGTAATATGAACTCTCGTGTGGACACCAATGTGTATTTATTGGTGATTATTGCGCTATCCATTTTGGTTTGCTATCTTCAGCCCAAGATGATTATCCCGGCTCTGCTGGTGGTGGGCGTAATGTATTATTTTGCCCGACGCAATTCCATCAATAAAGAGGTTTTCTTTAGCAGCTATTTGGATAATATTATCCGCAATATCGAACGCACCAATCATTTCGCTGTGCGCAAGCTGGATATAGGCATGGCTGTTTTTTCTAAGGATGGCAAGCTGCAATGGAAAAACGAGCTGTTTCAGCAATGGGTTGCTAAGAAAAACCTTGAGGGCAAGCGTCCTGAGGAAATTTTGCCCCTGCCGACCAATGCCTTTGAGATGCTCAGTGTGCGTGATGGTGAGCAAATCATCCAGATGGAGGGGCGCTACTATCGCATGAAATATGCTAGCGTGCAAACTCAGGAGCACACCTCGAAAAAGGATAATATGGCAACTAATAGTGGCCTCATGATCTATCTTACAGATATTACAGAGTACGAGCTGCTGAAGCAAAAATACAATAACGATAAGATTTGTTTGGCTTATGCCCGCTTTGATAACTATGAAGAGGTTACTAGGGGCATTAGCGAAACCAGTATTGCTAACCTGAATGGTGAAATTAACGAGCTGCTCTCTAAATGGGTAACCTCTCAGCAGGGCTTTATCTGCCGTATGAACAAGGAAAGCTGTCTTTTGGGCTTTACCCAATCAGCAGTGCTGGATATGATGGAGGATAAATTTACCATCCTTGATAGAGTGCGCGAAATCCGTGCCGGCAACAAATTTGCGCCCACCTTTAGTATTGGCGTGGCCTGCGATGGTGTAACCCTTGAGGAGCTCATCCAGAATGCTAATAAGAGCCTGTATATGGCTTTGGGCCGTGGTGGTGACCAAGCGGTAGTTCTCAAGGATAAGAATACCCAATTCTTTGGCGGCACCTCCACTGTAGCAGCCAAAAGTACCCGTGTGCGGGCCCGTATTGTGGCTCAAACCATCCATGAGCAAATGCAGCAGGCGGACAGAATTTTTGTTATGGGCCACCATAATGAGGATTATGACGCTATTGGCGCTACTGTAGGTATGGCGAAATTGGGCCTTTCCCTGAATAAGGAAACCTATATCGTGGCCAGCCCCAGCAATGAATACTATAATCGTATTGGTGAAGTGCTGGAGCACGAAAATATTATCCTTTCGGATAACGAAACCCAGTATTTTGATATCATAGTACCTGAGGACGAGGCTTTGCGCCTTGTTACGCCCAAGAGTCTTTTGCTTATTGTGGACCATCATAGGGCGTCTCTGTCCGCCTCCAAGGCTTTGCTAGAGGCTGTAAAGACAAGGATTATTGTGGACCACCATCGTCGGGCAGAGGATATAATTAGCAATACGGTGCTATTATACCTAGAGCCCTCCAGCTCATCCACCAGCGAGCTCGTAACAGAGCTAATTTGTTATTTTGATGATGGACTGGAGATTACAGCGGCCGAGGCTACGGCTTTGTATGCCGGCATAGTGCTGGATACGAAAAACTTTGCTGTGCAGACCGGCGAGCGTACCTTTGAAGCTGCTGCCCTTTTGCGTCGCAGTGGCGCAGACCCGAATTTAGTAAGGCTGCTCTTTAAGGATGATTTGGGAACTGTACAGGCTAGGGCTAAGCTTATTGCCGAGGCTAAAACCCCTGTGCCCGGTCTAGCCATTTCTATTATGCGCAATGCAGTGCGCGAAACTAGGTCTTCCGTACTTGCCGCTCAAACAGCTGATTCCCTCATCACTGTGGATGGGATTTCTGTGGGGGTGGCAATAGTTGAATATAAAGACGGTTATCTTGGCATTAGTGCCCGCAGTGACGGTAGCGTCAATGTGCAGGTTATCATGGAAGAGCTGGGCGGCGGCGGTCACCAGACGGTGGCTGGCGTGCAGATTGCCGATAAGCGTGCCAAGGATGTTGAACCGCAAATTATTGCATTAGCAAAAAAACAATTAGAGGAGCGAGATAATAATGAAAGTAATTCTGCTGCAAGATGTTAAAAGCTTAGGTAAAAAGGGTGATGTTGTAGAGACTGCTGAGGGCTATGGTCGTAACTACCTGCTGCCCCGCAAGCTGGCCAAGGAAGCAACTGCGGCTAATTTAAATCAGGCTAAGGCTGATAAGGCTACTGCAGCTCACCGTGCTGCTCAAGCTAAGGATGAAGCTGTAGTATTGGGCGCGCAAATTGAAAAGATGGTTGTTAATATGAAGGTGCGCGTGGGCGAGAATGGCAAAATGTTCGGCTCCGTTACCAGCAAGGATGTGGCCGAAGCGCTGATTAAGCAAACCGGTCTTGAGATTGACCGTCGTAAAATTGAGTTAAAGAGCGCAGTAAAGGGCTTGGGCGAATACACCGCTGTGGCTAAGCTGCACACCGATGTAACTGCTACCTTTAAGGTAATGGTTGAAGCTGAATAAGACTAAAGCAAAAAGAGAAGTGTGACTATGGAAGAAAGAGTACCACCTCAAAATATCGAGGCCGAGCAATCAGTTTTAGGTGCGATGCTTATCGATAAGGAGGCCATTGCTAAGGCTACTGAAATACTCAATATGGACGACTTCTATCGAGAAGCCCATAGGGTTATTTTTGGGGCCATGCTGGAGCTGTACAATAAAAATGAGGCCGTGGATTTGATTACGGTGACGGATATTCTGCGCCGTGATAATAAGCTGGAGGATGTGGGCGGCATTGCCTATATTACAAGCTTGGCTAATGTTGTGCTGACAGCAGCTAATGTGAAGTATCACGCAGATATTGTGGCCGAAAAGAGTGTCCTGCGCCAGCTGGTAAGGGTTTCCACAGAAATTGCTGCCATGGGCTACGAGGCCAATGATGAGGTTGGCGTATTGCTGGATACTGCGGAAAGCCGCATTTTGGAGATTTCCAACCGCAAGAAAAAGACTGATTTTACGCCCATTAGTGCTGTACTCATGGATAGTGTGCAAAGCATTGAAAAGCTGCTCAATAATAAGGGTGGCTTGACGGGCATCCCTACAGGCTTTAATGATTTGGATAAGCTCACTAGCGGCTTGCATCCCTCTGATTTTATTATTTTAGCAGCCCGTCCCTCCATGGGTAAAACTGCACTGGCCTTAAATATCGTACAAAATGTAGCTTTGCGCGCTCACAAGCGTGTGGGTGGCGACCCTCGCAGCGTTGCTTTTTTTAGCTTGGAAATGAGCAAGGAGCAGCTAGTTAATCGTATGCTCTGCGCCGAGGCCAATATCGACAGCCAAAGGCTGCGTGTGGGCGAGATGAACGATAAGGATTGGGATGCACTGTGGGCTGCCTGCGACACTATGAGCAAGGCGAAGATTTATATTGACGACACTGCAGGCATTACAGTTATGGATATGCGTAGTCGTGCTCGTCGCCTGAAGGCAGAGCATGGTCTGGATTTAATCGTGGTGGACTATCTGCAGCTGATGCAGGGTAGTGGCAAACGCAATACCAGTGGGGATCGCCAACAGGAGGTTTCTGAGATTTCCCGCTCCCTAAAGGCCTTGGCCCGTGAGCTGGATGTGCCTGTTTTAGCGCTGTCCCAGCTGAGTCGTGGCGTGGAGGCGCGCCAGGTAAAGCGCCCCATGCTCAGCGATTTGCGTGAGTCCGGTTCCCTAGAGCAGGACGCTGACATTGTAGCCTTCTTATACCGCGAGGATTATTATAATCCTGAGACAGAAAACAAGCACACCGAGCTTATTATTGCTAAGCATCGTAATGGTCCCGTGGATACAGTAAATCTGTTCTTCCATAAACAATTTACCAAATTTGTGGGCTTCACCAAGCGTGAGGACTGATTTTTTAGGACTGTTCTTAGGGGACAGTCCTATTATTTTTGTAAAATTTTTCCGAATATTTTTCTTTGTTTGCCTAAAAACGTTCAGAAAGCTTGCGTTTGATTGCGGAAAATGATATGATTATAATGCATCAAATTGTGATGAAGAATCTGAAGCTAAACTTATAGCTCTCAGATGTTTTTTCATGAATAAAAATGCTTGGGAGGCATACAAAAAATGATCGATCGCTATACTCATCCGGAAATGGGCAACATTTGGACCTTGGAAAACGAATTTCGTACCATGTTGAAGGTTGAAGTACTGGCTTGCGAAGCAATGAACAAGCTGGGAATTGTGCCTGACGATGCTTTAAAGGATATTCAGAATAAAGCTGATTTCCGTTTGGAGCGTATTAAAGAGATTGAAGCAGTAACCAACCATGATGTTATTGCTTTCCTGACCAACGTCGCTGAATATGTTGGTGATGCATCTAAATATATCCATAAGGGCTTGACCTCCAGTGATGTTAAGGATACTGCATTGTGCTACATGACCGTACAATCCGCAGATTTGATTATGCGTCATCTGGAAAATTTCCATGCTATTTTGCGCCGTCGTGCTGCCGAGTTCAAAAACACCGTTATGATTGGTCGTACCCATGGTATCCATGCTGAGCCCATGACCTTTGGCATGAAGTTCTTGCTGTGGTCCGCAGAAATTGAGCGCGATATGGAGCGCTTGAAGCAAGCTCGCGAGCTGATGGCAGTTGGCAAGCTGTCCGGTGCTGTAGGCACTTATTCTAATATCGATCCCTTTGTTGAAGAATATGTTTGCAAAAAATTAGATTTGAAGCCTGTGCGTTTGGCAACCCAGGTTATTCAACGTGACCGTCATGCTCACTTTTTAACCACCTTGGCCATCATTGGTTCTTCCTTGGACAAGATGGCTACCGAAATTCGCAACCTGCAACGTACTGATATTCGTGAGGCTGAGGAATATTTTGCTCCTGGTCAAAAGGGCTCCTCTGCAATGCCTCACAAACGCAATCCTATCACCTGTGAAAAAGTTAGCGGTATGGCTCGCTTGCTGCGTGGTTATGCTGTAGCAGGCCTTGAGGACGTTGCCCTGTGGCATGAACGCGACATTTCCCACTCCTCTGTAGAGCGCGTAATCCTGCCGGATGCTACCATTGCTCTGGATCATATGCTGCGCAAATTCACCAATATTATCGACAAGCTGCTGGTATATCCTGATGCCATGATAGCTAACCTGAACAAGACCGGCGGCTTGATCTTCAGCCAAAACCTGCTTATTGCTCTGGTAACTAAGGGAGTGCTGCGTGAGGATGCCTATAAATGGGTACAACGCAACGCTATGGCTCGCTGGCTGGAGGGCGCTGACTTCAAGACCAACGTTGAAGCAGACCCGGATATCAAGAAATACCTGACCGACGAAGAAATCGAGCATTGCTTTGATCCTAAACCCATGTTGCGCAATGTTGATTTGATTTTCTCTCGTTTCGGTTTATAATTGAATAAGTAATAAGGAGTGACCATTAATGTCATCTGTTATTGTATTAGGCGCTCAATGGGGCGACGAAGGTAAAGGTAAAATTGTTGACTATTTGGCCCAAAAGGCTGATGCTGTAGTACGCTACAGCGGTGGCTCCAACGCCGGCCATACTGTTGTGGTTAACGATATCAGCTATAAGCTGCGCTTGCTGCCCTCCGGCGTATTGTTCAAGGATAAAATCAATGTTCTTGGCAATGGCGTAGTTATCAATCCCGGCGTAGTGCTGGCCGAAATTGCCGGCATGAAGGAAAAGGGCATTGATTGTAGCAATTTGGTAATTTCAGACCGCGCTCATGTGGTATTGCCCTATCATCAACGCTTGGACGAGCTGCAGGAGGAAGCCTTGGGCAGCCACAAGATTGGCACCACCAAGGGTGGCATCGGACCCTGCTATATGGATAAGGTGGCTCGTGTAGGCATTCGCGTGTGCGATTTGATGGAGCCCGAAACCTTTGCTGAAAAGCTGAAGGTGAATATGGAGGCTAAAAACGCCATCATCACCAAGATTTATGGCGCTGAGCCCTTTGATTACGATGCAGTGCTGAAGGAATACCTGGGCTATGCTGAGCAGCTGCGTCCCTATGTTGCAGATACTGGCGTGGTATTGGATGAGGTTTTTGCTGCTAAGAAAAATGTACTTTTTGAAGGCGCACAAGCAACCTTCCTGGATATTGACCATGGCACCTATCCCTATGTTACCAGCTCCAGTCCGACTGCTGGCAACGCTTGCACCGGCAGCGGTATCGGCCCTCGCTTTATCGACCATGTTGTGGGCGTAGTTAAAGCCTATACCACTCGTGTTGGCGAAGGTCCCTTTATTACTGAGCTTTTGGATACCGATGGCCCCGGCACCCAAATCCGCGAAACTGGCCGTGAATATGGCACTGTAACCGGTCGTCCCCGTCGTTGCGGCTGGCTGGATGCCTTCATGCTGCGCTATAGCGCACGTTTGAACAGCCTTGACTATTTGGCAATCACTCGTCTGGACATTCTTGACCATATGCCCAAGATTAAAATGTGTGTTGGCTACAAGATTGGCGATGAGGTGCTGAAGCGCATTCCTGCAAGCCTTAATGTTTTGGCCAAGGTGGAGCCCATTTATGAAGAGTTCGACGGCTGGATGACCGATATCAGCGGTATTCGCGAATACGACAAGCTGCCTGAGAATGCTAAGAAATACTTGGCTCGCATTGCTGAGGTTTCCGGCGTAGAGCTGGGCATTGTGTCCGTTGGTCCTAATCGCGAACAGACCATTGTTTTAAAAGAGCTGCTGTAAGCATTTTATAAAGATTATTAATCCTGCATCTTCGGGTGCAGGATTTTCTTTTTAAATGGTAAATAGGTCATTAAAGATGTTTTCCTTGCAGGATTGTTCTGAGTAGGCTATAATGAATACGAAGATTGTTCCTGTGAGACTAGCTTGTGAGCTTTTCATAGTGAATTGTTATTAGGGAGTACCTTTAAATGAGGGAGGAAGTTATTTATGGAAAGAAAAGTTGGCACTGTTTCTCGCGGCGTGCGCTGCCCGATTATTCGTGAGGGTGATAACCTGCCGGAGATTGTTGTAAATAGTGTATTAGAGGCTGCTGCGTCCGAAGGCTTTAGCCTGCGTGACCGTGATGTTATAGCTGTAACCGAGTCGGTTGTGGCTCGTTCCCAAGGTAATTATGCTACTATTGAAGATATTGCTGCCGATGTGAAGGCGAAGCTGGGCGGGGGCACCATTGGTGTAATTTTTCCCATTCTGTCCCGCAATCGCTTTGCTATTTGCTTAAAAGGTATTGCTATGGGGGCGAAAAAAGTCGTGCTCATGCTCAGCTATCCTAGTGATGAAGTGGGCAACGCTTTGATTACCTGGGATCAAGTGGACGAGGCTGGCATCAATCCTTATAGCGATGTGCTTACTCTGGAAAAATATCGTGAGCTCTTTGGCGAGAATAAGCACGAATTTACCGGTGTTGATTATGTGCAATATTACGCAGATTTGATTCGTGAGGCAGGTGCTGAGGTAGAGGTTATTTTTGCTAATCAGGCTAAGACTATTTTGCAATATACCGATTGCGTATTGAACTGCGATATCCATACTCGTGCTAGAACTAAACGTATTTTGTTGGCTGCCGGTGCTAAGGTTGTGTGCAGCATGGATGATATTTTAAATGCGCCCGTCAATGGCAGTGGCTGCAATGAGCGCTATGGTCTTTTAGGCTCTAATAAATCCACCGAAGATAAAATTAAGCTCTTCCCCCGTGAATGCCAGGGCATGGTAGAAGAAATTCAAGCTTCTATTTTGGAAAAAACTGGCAAGCATGTGGAGGTTATGGTGTACGGTGACGGTGCCTTTAAGGATCCCCAAGGTAAGATTTGGGAGCTGGCAGACCCGGTTGTGTCCCCTGCCTTTACTCATGGCCTCATCGGCACTCCAAATGAGCTGAAGCTGAAATATTTGGCAGATAACGATTTCAAAAATCTCAGCGGCGCAGCCTTAAAGGATGCAATTTCTGCGGCTATCAAGGCTAAAAATGGTAGCTTGGTGGGCAACATGGCTTCCCAAGGCACCACTCCTCGTCAGCTGACCGATTTGATTGGCTCCTTGTGCGATTTGACCAGTGGCAGTGGCGATAAGGGCACTCCTGTGGTTTTGGTACAGGGCTATTTCGATAATTTCACTGATTAAAATTGATTGGTAAGCACAAAACGTCCTTCGCAAGAGGGACGTTTTTGTTTGACACTTTTGCTTACTCAGAGTAAACTAATCCTTAGGAAAGAAATTAGAGCTTATAGCATTAGAAAACGAGGTGTATATTATGAAAATTATTTGCATGGAGCCACTTGGAGTATCCCAGGAGAAAATTGCCAGTCTTGCTGCTCCCTTAGAGGCAGCTGGACATGAATTTGTGTATCATACTGATAAGGAAACGGACCAAGCCAAGCTGTTGGAGCGTATCAAGGATGCCGATATTTTGATGCTGGCGAATCAACCCTTGAGTGCTGCACTTATTGAGCAATGCTCTCATTTGAAGATGCTAGATATTGCCTTCACCGGTGTGGATCATGTGGGACTAGAGGCTGCTCGCGCTCGTGGCATTGTGGCCTGCAATGCTGCAGGCTATTCCACAAATGCGGTAGCAGAGCTAACCTTTGGCCTTGCTATCAGCGCTATTCGTAATATTGTGGCAGTGGATAAGCGCTGTCGTGAGGGTGGCACTAAGGATGGATTGGTAGGCTTTGAGCTTTTTGGTAAAACCTTTGGCGTTGTAGGAACTGGCGCCATTGGCTGCCGCGTAGCAAAAATAGCCAAGGCCTTTGGCTGCAGGGTGCTGGCCTATAGCCGCACTGTGAAGCCGGAGCTGGCCGCAGAAGGCGTGGAATATGTGGACTTGGCTACTCTCCTTGCTCAATCCGATTTTGTGTCCCTGCATGTGCCCATGACAGAGTCCACCGCGAAGATGATTAATGCAGAAAGCATTGCCAAGATGAAGGATGGCGCGGTGCTCATTAACTGCGCCCGCGGCGGCGTTGTGGATAGCGAGGCACTGGCTGCAGCTTTAAACAGTGGTAAATTATCAGCAGCGGGCATTGATGTGTTTGAAAATGAGCCGCCGCTGGCAGTGGAGCACCCCTTGCTGCATGCTAAAAACATTGTGGTTACGCCCCATGTGGCCTTCGCAAGTAAGGAAGCCTTGGAGGCTAGAGCGGATATTGTTTTTGCTAATATAGATGCATTTTTAGCTGGCAAACCGCAGAATTTAGTAAAATAAAAAGAGAATAAATTAAGCTTATTTTTGAAGAAAACGAAAAATAAGGCGCGAATGTGATTAATAAACTTTCATATTCGCGCCTTTTTCATAATCTCCATAAAATCCTTTTTGGTTTAACAATACTGACACCAACAGAGTTAAAAAATATAGTACACTGTAGTTGAGGCAAATAGAGAGAAACAACCTTCCTCTAGCTCTCTTAGCTCCCCAAGTAAAAGCACTTCCCAGCCTGACCCGTGGGGGCAGGCATGGGAGGGTGCTAAGGTTAAAAAGTATAAAGGAGGTGGCAAGTATGTGGTGGGCTAAAACTGGTTTCAAAATCGCTTATGCTAGCATCGTTGGTGTGTGGGCAGTGCTGATGTTTGTGGTTTTTACCTAAAATTTTCCCATGCACTGGACCCATTAGGCTTGTGGAAAGGAGGCAGGATGATGGATAGCACGACAATCTTGAGCATTGGCATTATCGCTTTGATTTGCATCGGTGGTATTTGGCTGATGGAGCATTAACGGACTCATAAAAAATACGTAGATAAAGGACTGATAGACTTGAACATTCTTGGATACAATCCCACGGCCGCTGCAGCACCGTGTTAGCCGCTCGCTTGTTAGAAGGCGAGCGGCATTTTTATATTCTGCGAACAAAAATTTCCCCTAGCGTTTCGCTAGGGGAAGCATGAACGGGAGCAATGTATTTACTTACAGCACCTTTTGCAGTAAATTGAGCACGTTTTGGTGGGTGAGTTTCTTGATCGTGCTGTCGCTGTATTTAGTAGCGAGATATTCAATCAAGGGCTTGTAGTCCTGCACGCCATTGATGTTGTAGGGCGGATGACTAATGCCATCAAAATCGCTGCCAAAGCCAAGATGGTCGTCGTTACCCATCAGGTTCAGCATATGGTCGATATGCTTATAAACACTTTCGATGCAGGCATTATGATAATCATCCTCTAAGAATTGACCGGCAAAGGTGATGCCGATTAAGCCATTATTTTCGTTAATAGCAAGGATTTGTTTATCATCTAAGTTACGGGGATGTGCGCAGAGTGCTTTGGCATCGGAGTGGGTAGCGATAATGGGCTTGGTGCTGGTTTCGATTACATCCCAAAAGCCCGCAGGAGCGATGTGAGATACATCCACCAGCATGCCTAAGCGGTTCATTTCGGTCACAACCTTGCGGCCGAAAACGGTCAAGCCACCGCCACTGCATTCCTCATTGACGCCGTCAGCAATATCATTGCGGTTGCTCCAAACTAAGGTCATGGCACGCACGCCTAATTCGTACAGGCAGCGCAAAGCTTCTAAGCTGCCATCGATGGCACCGCCCTCTTCGATAGCCAAAAGGGAGGCGCATTGATGGTTCAATACATCTGCTGCATCTTCTTTAGTGCGCACTTGCAGAATATCGATGCCCTGCTCCTTGAGCTTACGCATTTGCTGGAGATAGGTATCCAAAAGCAGCATGGTGTAGCGCAGGCCGCCGCCGTAGCGATACTCTGGCGTGGGCACGAACATTGCATAGAACTGCAGCATGCCGCCCAATTCCAGCTGGCGCTTTATATCGATATGCTGCTTGTTTTCGTAAAGGTCGATTTGCTTTTTGTATAATTCAGTAAGCGTGTCGCAATGGCAATCACAAATAAACATAGTTATAGCCTCCGTAGAGGTCGCCTATAAGGCATCATCTACTTCACAAAGGTTCCTAGACGTACCTCTAGTACGCCGTCGTCACCTTTGCTCGTATCTAATACCTTCTAGACGACCTTTGTAGTTAATAGCGTAATTATGCTATCTCTTATAAAAAGAGAGGCCCCTCCGCTAAGAGGAGCGCTCTCAAACTGTTCATTAATAGCCGGTGTAGTAGAAGAAGAAGGTCATGCCGATGGTAACAGCCATAGCGCCCATCATGGGGATGAAGGTGCGTTTTACCAAATCAAAGCTGGAAACACCGCCCATACCGGAGGATACTACAATAACTGCAGTAATGGGGGAGCAGCTACGCATGATGGAGGCTGCAAAGTGCATGGGCAGCAGCATCAGTACGGGATGCAGGTTGGTAGCGGCGGCAACAGCCGGAGTTAGAGCCGCGAAGGCAAAGAAGGGTGCGTTGCCGGAGCCCATAACGATGGCGGAGCCACCGATAATAGCAACCATAACCAGCATCATAGCCATAGGACCGAAGCCCAGGCTTTGGCTGCCGTCAATCATAGCCTTAATGGTGCCCATGGAAATAAGGCCCTTAGCAAAGGTTTGGCCTGCTACAACCAGGGTGATTACGTTGGCCATTTGCAGACCTAAGCCGTCGAAGAAGGTTTGGATATCGCCCAAAACCTTGTGGCCATCGCGCCAACGAATATATTCGCAAATAACGCCGACGAAGAGACCGATAAACATAGCCATAACGATGTTCATCTTAATCCAGGTAATCCACAGAGAACTAAAGCTCAGAATCAAAGCCAGGGGAATTACGGGCAGGATAGCATAGAAGGCCGGTGCAGTATCGGACTCGTCCTTAACGGTTTCTACGTCAATGGGCTTAACAACATGGCCGTCAAGCTTATCCATGTATTTTTGAGTCAAATAATGGAGTACACCAACAACTACAAATGCCACAGCAACGATGGGCACTTGATAATGGCTCCAGTAAAAAACAGGGTCCACACCGGCGGTTTCTGCGGACAAAATGGTACCGGTGTCGCTGGGGCTCCAGTCAAAGCACAAGGTAGTAGCAACGGCTGCGGTTGCGGAAAGACGGGAAACACCTAAGCCGATCAGGATGGGGAACATGGTTACCATCAGCAGCATTGCCAAACCGGAGGCACTGTTGATGCACAGACCGATGAGCATACCAACAATCCAGGTAGCACTCATAACGATGTAGGGGGATTTTAAAGCCAAAAGGGGTTTAATGGTCAGACGAACCAGAGCACGAGAAGCGCCAATTTTGTCCATATATTTGGCGAAG
>JBJDXD010000098.1:0-6525 GCA_051866495.1 Phascolarctobacterium sp.
TATCTACAGCATTGGCACCATTGCTAACGTTAGCTGTTACCATACCTATTAATTTCTTATTAAATAAATATTGGGCGTTTAGATAAGGAGAATAGGGATGTTTAAAATTAGTGTTCTTATACCTTGCTATAATGAAGTGGAAAATATTGAACCTCTTACTCAAGCTATAAGGAATGAATTTGAAAATACTTTGCCGTCATATGATTTTGAGATTGTTTATATAGATAACTATTCAATAGATGGTACACGATTATTGATTGAGGAAGAGTGCAAAAAAGATAAAAGAGTAAAGGCGATTTTTAATTCAAAGAATTTTGGTCAGTTTAATTCACCTTATCATGGGCTATGTAATACTACTGGAGATTGCACAATTTTGATGTGTGCTGATTTTCAGGACCCTGTTGAGATGATTTCCAAATTCGTTAAAGAATGGGAGCGAGGATATAAAGTTGTAATAGGAATAAAAAATCAGAGCGAAGAAAATAAATTGATGTATTTCTTTCGTTCAATTTATTACAAAACCATTAGAAAAATGTCTTCCGTTGAGCAGATAGAACATTTCACTGGGTTTGGGTTATATGATAAGAGTTTTATCCAAGTATTAAACGAATTAGACGATCCAACCCCTTTTTTAAGAGGAATAGTAGCTGAATTAGGACCAAAACGCAAAGAGATATTATATACACAAGCAAAAAGAAGAGCAGGGAAGACTCACAATAATTGGTATAGTCTTTATGACGCCGCGATGCTTAGCTTTACTTCATATACTAAAGTTGGATTAAGAATAGGAACTTTAATTGGATTTATATTCGCTATTATTAGCATGTTTATAGCTATTGCATATTTTATTGCGAAGATTATTTGGTGGGACAGATATCCACTTGGAATGATTCCTATAACTTTAGGAGTTTTCTTTTTTGGCTCTATACAATTATTTTTCTTAGGTTTCTTAGGTGAATATATTCTCTCTATCAATACTAGAGTCATGAAACGTCCTTTAGTAATAGAAGAAAAAAGAATTAATTTTTAAGTAGTTGTTGCATAATTATATAGAATACTTTCTATATTATGAATATTGAGTTATATGGGCGGTATTATGAAGGTACTTGTTACAGGTGTTGGTGGACAGCTTGGCTATGATGTAGTGAATGAGTTAGCCAAGCGAGGATATGAGACCGTTGGCAGCGATATTTTGCCTCAGGATAAAATTACTTTACCTTATGAATATCTTCAATTGGATATTACGGATAAATCTGCCGTGAATGTAGCTATTTGCAATTTGAGGCCTGATATGTTGATTCATTGTGCTGCTTGGACGGCGGTTGATGCTGCGGAGGAAGAGGCTAATAAGGACAAAGTATATGCTATAAATGCGGATGGAACTATGTATATCGCTGAAGCCTGCAAATCAGTTGGTGCGAAGATGATGTATATTAGCACTGATTATGTCTTTGATGGGCAGGGCGAGGAGCCATGGCAGCCGGATTGTAAAGAATATGCGCCACTGAATGTTTATGGAAGCAGTAAGCTGCAGGGTGAATTGGCTGTGGCTAGTTTATTGGAAAAATACTTCATCGTGCGTATTGCTTGGGTGTTTGGCAAGAATGGCAATAATTTTATCAAGACCATGCTGAATGTTGGCAAGAAATTTGACACTCTGCGTGTTGTGAATGATCAAATTGGTACGCCAACATATACTTATGATTTGGCTCGATTGCTAGTGGATATGGTAGAAACTGAAAAATATGGTTACTATCATGCGACTAACGAAGGTGGCTATATTTCTTGGTATGATTTTGCTTGCGAAATCTTTAAGCAAGCTGGATATAATACTAAGGTTGTGCCTGTTACAACTGCTGAATATGGTTTGTCCAAGGCTAGAAGGCCTTTCAATAGTAGATTGGATAAATCAAAGCTTGTTAAGGAAGGCTTTGCGCCATTACCAACTTGGCAGGATGCGTTGAAAAGATATCTAAAGGATTTGGGAATGGGAAAAGAGGAGTAAAAATGACTATTATCGTTACCGGTGGTGCAGGATTTATCGGTTCAAATTTCATATTTCATATGCTGGAAAAGTATCCGGAGTATCGCATTATTTGTTTGGACAAGCTTACCTATGCAGGTAATTTATCTACTTTGGAAGGTGTAATGGATAATCACAACTTCCGCTTTGTTAAGGCAGATATCTGCGATAGGGAAGCGGTGTATAAGCTGTTTGAAGAAGAACATCCTGATATGGTGGTTAATTTTGCCGCAGAAAGTCATGTAGATCGCTCTATTGAAGACCCTGGCATTTTCTTGGAGACCAATATTAAGGGCACTGCTGTACTCATGGATGCCTGCAGAAAATATGGCATCAAGCGCTATCATCAGGTTTCTACGGATGAAGTATATGGCGATTTGCCATTGGATAGACCGGATTTGTTCTTCACAGAAGAAACTCCTATTCATACCAGCAGTCCTTATTCTTCTTCTAAAGCTGGGGCTGATTTGCTGGTTATGGCATATCACCGCACTTATAGCTTGCCTGTGACGATTTCTCGCTGCAGCAATAATTATGGGCCTTATCATTTTCCAGAAAAGCTTATTCCCTTGATGATTGCCAACGCTTTGGCAGACAAGCCCCTGCCAGTTTATGGAGAAGGCATCAATGTGCGCGATTGGCTTTATGTGGAGGACCACTGTAAGGCTATTGATCTGATTATTCATAAGGGCAGAGTGGGCGAGGTTTATAATATCGGCGGGCACAACGAGATGCGCAATATTGATATCGTTAAGCTGATTTGCAAGGAATTGGGTAAGCCGGAAAGCTTGATTACCTATGTTACTGACCGCAAGGGCCATGATATGAGATATGCTATCGATCCTACCAAGATTCATAATGAACTCGGTTGGTTGCCGGAAACTAAGTTCGCAGATGGTATCAAGAAGACCAGTAAGTGGTATCTTGATAACAAAAAATGGTGGCAGGATATCGTTAGTGGCGAGTATCAGAATTACTATGAGAAGATGTATGGAAATAGATAAAAAACACCCCGCCGTCAGCGGGGATTAAAACAATCATTCTAGTAATATACTGAGATAATTTCTGCGACTGTAAATAATACGGTCAATGAATATAGTGTTTTTATGGAAGCGATAAAAGACAAGATATTTTTTGACCACCAAGTATCTAACATCACTAACAATATCTGCAAGGGCAGATATATTAGCGCCCATAAGAGGATTGGCTTGTAAGAAATCAATACTAGCAGTAATTTCTGTGAGAAGCTTGAAAGCAGCTTGAGGACTAGATAATTCTTCAGCAATATAATCGCCAATATCGTCCAAATCCTGTAAGGCTTCGGGAGAGTAAAGAATTTTATTCATTGTATCGCTCCTTTAAGTGAGCTTTTACTTCATCTGCAGACAGCCATCCTTTGGATTCACCAGCTTGTTTGCCTTTTGTTAGTTCATTTGCTAATTGGATAGTTGCTTTGGCTTTTTCATAATCAAGTATGTCTAATATAGCGTACTTTCCACGACCATTTTTGGTTAGAAAGACTGGTGTGCCGATTTGTACATCGCGAAGGACTTCATTGTAATTGCGCAAGTCAGAAATGGGTTTAATAATAGGCATAAAATCATCTCCAATATAAATATAACAAATTTAGATAAAGATTTGATACATAGAATCTGTGTGTCAAAGCTGACGTGAAGAAGGCTTCATATTATTACACTTATATTATACCTAAATCTGCTGTAAAATTCAACGTAAAATTTGCAGCAATAGTGTTCGCTAACAGATTTTAAAGAAAAAGTAAAATTTTTCATAAGAAATCGAACAAGAGCGTTTTTTATTCCTGAGGTACGACCATGTCCATTTATGATAGCTTTACAAAGCGAAACAGTTTAATAAAGACGCTGCGCTTTCGCTTAAAGCCCATGTATGGAACGGAGCAGAAACTGCAGGAGATGGGCGTGCTGGAGAAGGACAGGGAGCGCAGTGCCTGCTGGCCCGTGGTTTTGGATGTGCTGCGCCGTGTGGATGCATGCTTTATTGAGCAGGCTTTAACTGATGCAAAAAGCATTGCCGGTCTTAACTGGGAGCCATTGGCTGAGCTTATTAATAATAAAGCGCTTGGAAAAAATACTCGCGTCAAGCTGCTGCGCCAGCAAACAGAACTGCGCAAAGCAGTATCCAAGCTATTAACTGGTCATAGTGATTACAAAGGCCTTGTGAACCCAACCAAGGCCATTAAAATGGCTGCAGCTGCAGTGCAAAATGAGCAGGAAAAGCAGGCCGTAGACAAATACTTGCGCTTCACCACGGTTTTGGTGGATTATTTTACGCAAAAGAAGGCTTTGTTCAGCCATGAGGAGCGCAAAACAACCATTGCTTATCGCATAGTCCATGTGAATTTTCCTATATACCTAGAGAATTTGCAGCAGCTACAGCAATATGCCGATGCTGGTTTGGATTTACAGGATAAGCTTGGCTTTGCTTTGACAATCAACAGCTATAGCAGGCTTTTGGTGCAGAGCCAAATTGATGCATATAATAAGGCTATAAATCACATCAACAGGATTTTATACAGGCTGCAGGAAGAAAAGCAGCTGCCTGCGGTTTTACAGAATGCTAAGCTCAAGCTCAAGCCCCTGCAAAAGCAGGTGTTGAGCCTTGTTGATACCAAATCAGAAGGATTTAAGAACTATGCCGAGATGAGGGATTCAGTACAGGCCTTGCAAAAAAATCTAGATGCAGTTCTTCCTTCATTAAATAATGTATTTCAAGAATATGCTGGCGAAGGTACTTTACGAGATTTACAAAATTTACAGGCGTCCTTACTAGAATCTAAGCAGAAGCTGTTTTTCCAAGATCAGGATGGCAGGAGCATTATTTCTATTAAAGCTTATTTGGATGGAGTTCTTGCTTTAAGACGCTTTCTTAAGCAAATCTTGCATAATTATACTGAATCTCAGGATGAAGCAAAAAAGCCTTTGGTGCAGGGCTGCGCTGACGCTTGGGAGCTTTTGGCGAGTTTGCCCCATTTTTACAACAAGGTACGCAGCTTTTTGACCCGCAAGCCCTATAAGCAGGACAAGATTCGCTTGTTCTTTGACTGCGCTGCCTTTGGCAAGGGCTGGGATGTGAACAAGGAAGCAGCCTATCTTGTAACCTTCTTTAGAAAAGAGAAGTACTATTATTTGGGTGTAAGGCGGCAGGGAGCGAAAATTGACTTCGAGGCGCTGCAGAATGCATCCCATGCACAAGAAAATTGCTACGAAAAGATGGTCTATAAAGCCTTTGATTTTGTCAAGGGCATGCCCGCTGTGGTCTTTTCCAAGCTTGTTTTGCAAAAATTCGCCGAAGGCGCCAGTCAGGTTGTGCTGGATAATGAAGCCTTTAGCCAGCCTTTGTTAGTGACGAGAGCAGATTTTGAGCAAAAGTATACTGTAATAAATGGTAAGCTGCGGGAGAAAGAAGGGGATGCAGTAAAGTACCTGAAGGCCTATTTAATGAAAACAGGTGATGAGGCTGGCTATAAAGAGGCGGTATACCAACGTATTGAGCTTGCCAAGCGCTTTATTGCGGCCTATAAGGCCTTTGCCTTCTTTGACATGTCCCAGCTGCGGCCGACTCAGGAATATACATCCTGGACCGAATTTATCTCCCATGTAAATGAATATACCTATGGTATTGGCTGGCAAAGGGTGCCCGAAAAAGCATTACAAGATCTGGTTGCAGCAGGGGATTTATTCCTCTTCCAGCTGGATAATAAGGATTTTGCCTTTGCTAGGCAGGCTGCCCAGGAGGACGAGCAAACGCTGCTTTTGCGCAATCTTTTTAGCGACGAAAATAAAGAGCAGCGCGTGCTCAAGCTTTTGGGGGATGTGGAGGTTTATTATCGGCCCGCATCCGTTACTAAAAAGCTCATGCATATGCGTGGCAGCATTTTAGTCAATAAAAAGGACACTGCCCATGGTGCCTTGAGCCCAAGGCTAGTGCGCAATGTCTACAAATACCTGAATGGTAAAACAGAGCTGCTTTTGCCCGAAGCAGCAGCGCTTTTAGCCAAGGGTAATATCCGCTGGAAACATGCTCAAAGGGATATTATTAAGGACAAGCGTTATACAGAAGACCAAATGCAGGTGCATTTTCCTGTGGGTATCAATTATCGCTGTCCTGCCAATGATTATAGCTTTAATAAGGATATGCGCAGCCTGCTCAAGGGTAATGGCGCTGTGCAGATTTTAGGAGTGCATTTGGGCGGGGATAATTTATCTGAAGCTGTGATTATTGACCAAAAGGGGAAGCTTATTTACCAAAGGGTTTATAACGAGTTTAATCAATATAATTATCAAAAGGCTCTAGCCTTGCGAAAGGAAGAACGGCAGCGGTCCCAGCAAAGCTGGCTGCAAATGGAAAAAATCAAGAATATCAGGCTTGGCTATATGGCCGCCTTGGTAAACGAAATTTCTAAGGTAGTTTTACAATATAATGCCATTGTGGTCCTGGAGGATTTTTCTAAGCGTAAGCAAAAT
>JBJDXD010000099.1:0-35785 GCA_051866495.1 Phascolarctobacterium sp.
TATTTTCATTAACAACACCATTGGCATTAGCCAAGGCTGCGTTAGCGTTCAAATCTATAATATTTTCTGTAACGGGCGCATAGAAATCCACCTTTTGATCGCTATTTGCATAGGTGAAATATCTATTCGGGTTTAAGATAATTACCTTGCCATCCTTATCTTTGAGGGCACCAGTCTCTTCATCATATTTGACTCCGCCTTCAAGACTAAAAATATCAACTTTGCTTCCATCCTCCTCGTAAATATGAATGCTACCCTGTGGGTTTAAGTATTGCTTCGTATTATCCGTACCAAGCACATAGTATTGACCTGTTGCATCCACCTGAATAGCAGTATTGGGCACGGAATTAATCTCTGCCAAGTACGCATTAGCCTCCTCACTCTGATTTAGCTTGCCATCACGAGCTTCATTATTGAAGGATTTGGCGTAAATGGTCACCCCTTTTGCCTCTGCCTGCACCTCATTTGCCAGCACATTGGTTGCTACAGCCACATCGCCCACAGCATAGGATTTGCTCGTGGTGACGCCCACGGAGATGGCACCGCCAACCTGCACTAAATTGCTCACAGCCAAATTATTCACACTACCAGCAAGCGCATTTTGCCCGCCAATGCTAGTTTTTTGCATCCGAGCCACAATCTTATTAGTAGCCTCATTTACGGCCACAGAAGCACCCAAAGCAGCGGAGCCAGCATATTCAGCGCTGGCACCGCCTGCAACCTGCACATCCTTGTCGTAGGCAGTATTGTGCACATTAAGGCTCCCGTCACTAGCTCCCAAAATTTCATCTTTTTCCATCACTGCTTGCACAGTGCTATTGACAAAATTAAAGGAACCGGAGGCGCCCAAATTAACGCTGGCATTATCCATACGCTGAGCAAGGTCCACGCCCAAAGCCAAACCCAAGGCCACCTGAGCGCCACTATTTTGGCTTTGATTCAGCACATTGTCCACATTGGTAAGCTTGCTGTTTTTCAAAGATGCACTGGTAGTCTTATTTATTTCATTAAAAGCCACAGCGCCATTGATCATGCCGCTGAACTTGCTATTATTCTGATAGTCAACGCCTTGCTTGCTCAAGGCACCTGCACCGCTATAGGCACCAATATAGGAATCATCCTGAGCCTGAATGCTAAGATTAGTGGTCATGTCACCACTAGCGAGCCGCTGCATGGCAATTTTCACGCTATCTATGCCAGCCCTAGTTTCATCCACAATATAATTCACGGATACACTACCCGCAGCCTTAAGCTCAACCACAGGATTCTTGGTCGCCTCGGTCGGAGTTTTCTCTGCAGGAGTCGGGGTAGTATTACCATCCGTTGCTTTAACAGTAGTATCGGTTTTAGCAGGGGTGTCTGTTTTGTCAGATGCCTTAGCCTCGATTTTTTCTACACCCTCGGCACCCTGACCGCCACTGGTAGCAGCACTAACGCCGCCACCCTGCTTATTGGTATTGCTGGTATCATTCTTGCTGCCTGCCACGGATAAGCTATTAATCACACCGCCAGTGTGAGCTTCAACGCTCACATCGCTAGCCTTAATCAGGCCCTCACCCTCAGTATCCTTATCCTCTTGGTTTTCCATTACAGCTAAGGATTTCACATTGTAGTCAATTACGCTGGTGCTCACGCCCATAGAGATGGCATTGGAACTGGACAAATCCCCTGCAATACCAATTACAATCGTGTTATTATCTGCGGACAGCTTCACGCCCTTGTATTCCTTGGAAGAGCTTCCATCAGCAGTAGCCAAAGCCACCTTTTTTTGGAGCGCAGTTAAGCTAGCATCGTCATCCACAAGGGTTTGGGCAGTGGAATTGCCACCCTGATAGGACACCATGCCTGTAATGCCCAAGGAGCTGGTGTGGGAGCCACCCATCACCAAAGCCATATTGAGCACATCATTTTGAGTTGCTAAATCGATGGCGCCACCCTTAATCTGCACACCATCCATAACCTGAACCAAGCTGTTACTGGAAGCATTTTGCACGCCCACAGTACCGCCAATGCCGTAGGAGCCCGCATCAGTGGTATAAATATCCGGCAAAAAGGCCCACTTGCCCGCCATCATAAAGCTTTGCTCCACCGCATTGGCTTCAAGCTGCACCAGCTTCTCATTACCGGCGGTAATGATTGCCTTGGGCCCAATTTTGACCGCAGCATTATTATCCACATTCTGGATGCCCACCGTACCGGTGGCCATGGCTGTGGAGTCCCCTGCCACAGGTGTGTCCATTTTGTCTGTGGAGGAGGAAACGTACATATTGGTGTAGTTTGCCGCATCGCAGAAGGCCTCTAAGGCTGTTTTTAATTGGTCCACGCCAGCCAACTGGGCCAATAAATCCACCGCGGCCTTGGCCTTGGCAGTGTGCTGCTTGCTTTGAGCCAGATTCGTAGCTGAATCCTTGGCCGTAATAGTCAGCAAATCGGCTACGGCGGCCTCAACTTTTTGGATAACATCCTGAGCAGAATCCATACCATTCGGTTTAGTCCAATAAGCATCGGCAGCTGCCCAGCCCTTCTCCAAGGCCTCCACCATTTTCTCCAAACGATTGTAGGATTGGTCCGCTTCAGCGGTGGCCTTCACGGAGCCGGCAGCCTGCAGGGTAGTCTGTTCATCCTCGGAGGACTCCACATTAACCTCCGCCGTATTGTGCATATCCTCCACCGCTATGGCTGAAGATACACCCACTTTAGAGTTCTTTTTTTCATTAGCCAAAAGATTCTTGGTTATTAATAGGCTATCCCCAATGGTAACCCTGGAGGCAAGGGATAAATCACCCGTGGTGCTAGTGATGCTGGCGCCCGGTTTAATGTTAATTGTGGCAATATTATCCACATTGGCCACCATAACGCTGGCGCCAATGCTAAAATAATTTCTCCAGGAAGAAGTCTTAGCAGGTTTATTGCCTGAAGCAGGCTTGGCATCGGTTTCCAAATTAATATTTTCGCCTGCCGAATAACGATTCACTTCTTCTATAAATGTCAACAGGGGTCTAAGGGTTTTCTCCACACCCTGCTTCACCTTGGCCGTACTAGTAAGATAATTAATTCCGGTTAACTCTACACCACTGGAGCCATCGGTGGTCGCCTTCAAGCTGTTCAAAAGCTCCGTGGAGCCCATGCTTACACTACTACCCTTGACGGGCACATGGCTATTGATTTCAGCCTTGCCATCGCTATCGATAACATTAATAGTAGTGTTAACAATGCTATCCGAGCTGGTAGCCACTAGCGCAGTGCTGGATACAGTATCAGTAGTGGTAGCGTTAACCTTCAAATTACCGTCCGCTTTAATCCGCGGTGCTTCAACGCTGCCCTTATCCGCCAAAGATTCGTTACCCAAATTCACAACAGCATTATTATCTTGAAAATTAATGGCCAAAGCTACGCCACAATAATCCACTCCGGTGCCACCGGTAGCTTCATCACCGGTGTCGATGTTCTTTACCTTTTTTAAGGCCATGCTGCTGACACTAGTATTGGTGGACCTGGCATCCACGGTTAAATTGCCACCGGCCTGAGCTTTACCATTGAGATTAACTGTAGCCTCGCTACCAGTTTGCACATAAACAAAACCACCACCAATGGGCATGGAAATTGGGTTAGAGCCAGTGGTTACCTTATGCTGAATGGCCGCAGTCAATTTGTTAGTTGCGGAGCTTTCTGCATTAATCTTTAAATTGCCCGTACTTTGAATGACAGAATCAACACTCTGATTTACGCTAGCCTTGGCATCCACGAAGGAAAAGGGCATATAGAGCGACTGTATAATATTGGTCGCAGTTTGTAAATACTTGGTCTTTTCCCCCAAAATCTGCTTTTCCAGCAGCTTATTCATAATAGCATCTGTTAAGCTATTATTGATGTCTACATCTATCTTTTCATTATTATTATTATTAATAATCTGGGTGGTTCTATTATCCACCACATATAAAGTGCTAGCATTATTAGAACCAGTAAAGCTGCTGGTAGCCTTGGCCGAAACAGCCACATTCTGGCCACTCACATTGCCATCCACATTTATTTCTGCATTGGTATAGGTCAAAATATCCCAAAATTCAATAGGATTATTGTCATTTTGGCGCGTTGCTGTGGCAGTAATAGTCACATCCCCAGCGGAAGCGACAGTGCTCCTGGCTCCAAGATCCACCTTGGCCTCCACAGTATCCTTGTCAGTCCAATTTGCATCCGGATTGTTGGGGTCCACGGTGAAGATATTAAAGCATCGATTACGCTGGGTTGCCTCAGCCTGCAATTTAATGCTGCCATCACCAGTGGCTTCGTTTAAATCAAGAGTCTCGTTACTTGTGTTAGGGCTATAGGCAAAGGTCACATTGCCTTCACTATCCTTAGTAACAGCAAGCTTCACGTCCGTTCTTACATCAGCACGTTCAAATACATTATTATTAACAATATTATTAAATACTACGCCTGTCTGCAGCAGGGGAGTGCCTTCACCCTTGCTATCCTTCTGCAAAGCAATATGGGCAGCTCGCAAATCAATGCCCGTCATAGCATTGATTTGACCATGGATAGTGATGCTCCCATCATTATCCATGGGGATGGTACCCGCCAATTTTTCAGCAGCATTTGCGGCAGTTAAATCATCATTAAATCCCTGCGTTGATGTCATCACCGTCAAGGAGCCCGCGTTAATCACGCCTTTGGAGCCCACAACCATACCCTTGGGACTCAAAAAGTACAGATTACCACCAATTTTATTATTACGCAAAGCGTTTACAGTACCACTAATATTGATTTGCTCTTGAACAGTATTCACCAATGTATTGAAAGCAGGAGCATTTGCACTAGTATGGAAATATAAATTAGCAATTTGATTAGCACCAACATCAAATGTTTTAAACCTATTCAGGCCCACAGTATCATTGGCCTGCTCGGCATAAATATGGGCAACAGTATCCTTATCCCCTTGCAAATAGGTTTTGCTAAGGCCATCAGGCAAATTAATGCCATCAATACGCTCAATGCCTGCCGCAAAGGCTTCGCTGCCCAGCCACGGCGTCATGGCAAAGCCAACTGCCAGCACGGAGCGCAACAGCTTCATGCTGGTAGCAATGCCATCCCTTCTTTTAATTTCACTAAAGTCCTGCTTTCTCATTCCATAGCGCAATGCTTTTCTTTTGGTGCCCATGATACTGCTCCTTCAAGCTTTGATACTGTATAATCTATTACTTATATACTAGAATTTTTATTAGCTTATATTTTGATTGAGTTACACTTAAACTCTCCCATTATCATTATATCAATTTTTAAAGGTCTTGCAACATTAAAAGCGCGAAACGCACTTTTTGAGCGCAAATTGCACCTCTCAGTAGACATGTGCGCATATAATGGACATGTTTTCAACCTTCTATTCCATCCTAAAAACCTTTCTCTGTACAAACCAAGCCAAAAATGCTATAAATATACTATAAAAAGCTACTATACAGCTAAAGGAGAATACTCTATGCACACCATTCCCAGCAAATCCCCTCGCATGCTCTACATCGATGGGCTCAAGCTCATCATGTGTTACATGGTTATGCTTATCCACTTCGCCATATCCTACTTTCCGGAGGGCTACATCGGCTTTGGCAGCGTTTATGAGCCTACCGAGCGCAGCCAAGCCTTTTGGGCGAGTCTGCCCTATTCCATTTATACCAATTCAGCCCTTCCCTTGCACGTCTTCTTTGCCTTGGTTGCCCTGCTGCCAACCATCGCCTTCTATAAAAGCAAACAGCCTTATTTATCACTCCAAAGGCAGGGCATCAAGCGTTATTTTCGCTTCATGCTACCAGTTGCAGCTGCCATTATTGGCACGTCTTGCTTGTACTCCTTGGGCATATTAGATTTCAAGGGACTGGCCCAGCTGTGCAATTCTCATTGGTGCCTATCCATTGAGCCTAAGGCCCTGCCCCTGCCAACACTACTCTACCACGCCTTCATTCAAGTATACTTTGAAAACGGCGATGATATCCTCACCGTAACCTGGTGCATGTACATCATTTTTTTAGGCTCCATGCTAACTTTGGCATTACTGGCCCTCTTTGGGAACAGCCCCTTCCGTCGCTGGCTCTACCTTGCCAGCATTCCTCTGCTGCTAAGCTATCCCACCTATGCTGCTTTTATTGTTGGCATTGCCTGTGGTGATTTTTATGTGCATTGCCTGCCCCATTTAACTATCTCCAAGGCTATGCAAAGCCTTATCTCCTGGCTACTATTGGCCCTGGGCATTTTCATTGGCTACCTGCCCGATTTTGTATTCCCGTACCCCATCACCCTATTTTATATCTATGCCGTGACCTCAGGAATGATAATTTTGGCACTCATGCTCAATCCTTATTTACAGCGTCTCCTCTCCCATGCTTTGCTTACACAGCAAGCCAAATACTCCTTTGGAGTGCTTCTTGTACACACTTGGATTCTCGCTGCCGTCAGCAAGCCCCTCTATCAACTGCTGGTGCCACTAACGGAAAGCCATGGCCTTAAGTTTACGCTTTGCTTTGTCATCTGCATGGTGCTTACCCATCTACTTGCAATCGTCTTCCATCATCTTTTTGAAAAGCCCTCCCAAGCCTTGGCCGATTATGTATACCAGCGCTATGGAAGCTAAATATTTGCTTATTTACCATGTAAAGGCAAGTTTAAGATATTTAGAAATAACATACAATAAATACGCAGATATAGAAAAAAATCCCCTCGCCAAAGGCGAGGGGATTTTTCACTCTTTTAAAATCATACTAATATTTGAGCATTTTATATGTCACCGCACATCTCCAAAAAATACTTGTGTATAGCAGAGCTTTCGGCCACATCCAGCTCCGGATGAAAGGCCAGCGCCAGCTGCTTTCCATATTGGGCAGCTACAATTTTGCCCTCCACCTTGGCCAGCACCTTCACACCTTCGCCTACCTCCTCAATATAGGGAGCGCGAATAAAGGTCATAGGCAGCTTGCCCAAGGCTGCAAAATCAGCATAGGTGCGGAAGCTGCCCAGCTGACGCCCATAAGCGTTGCGGCGGACGGTGATGGGCATGGTAGCAAAATGTACCTTGTCATCATCCACTAGCTTTTCCGCCAGCAAAATCATGCCGGCACAGGTTGCCAACACAGGCAGGCCAGCTGCTATTTTACTGCGTAAAGCATCGTACATGTCCAAATCCCGCAGCAGCTTGCCCTGCACCGTGCTTTCGCCACCGGGCAGCACCAGCCCAGCCAAGGGCTGGGCTAAATCCGCTGCCTGGCGCAGCTCCACGCACTCCGCCCCAAGTGCTTGCAGCACTTGGATGTGCTCAATAAAAGCGCCCTGCACTGCCAAAACCCCAATTTTTACAGCCATTATTTACCACGCTCCGCCATCAAAAGCTCAATTTCCTGCTCGTTGATGCCCACCATGGCTTCGCCCAAATCCTCGCTCAGCTCGGCCAGCATTTTCGCGTCGCGGAAATTGGTAACAGCCTTGACGATGGCCTGCGCACGCTTAGCAGGGTCGCCGGACTTGAAGATCCCAGAGCCTACGAAAACGCCCTCAGCACCCAGCTGCATCATGAGAGCAGCGTCCGCCGGCGTGGCCACGCCGCCGGCAGCGAAGTTTACTACGGGCAAGCGCTTATGCTCGTGCACATAAACAACTAAATCATAGGGCACCTGCAGCTCCTTAGCCGCATTGAAGAGCTCATTGGGCTCCAGCGCTGCCAGCTGCGCAATCTGCTGATTCATCTTGCGCATATGGCGCACAGCCTGCACCACATCGCCGGTGCCCGGCTCACCCTTGGTGCGAATCATGGCTGCGCCCTCGTTGATGCGGCGCAGTGCCTCGCCCAAATCGCGGGCACCGCACACAAAGGGCACCTTGAATTGAGTTTTATCAATATGGTAAACGTCATCAGCAGGGGATAAAACCTCGCTCTCGTCAATGTAGTCGATTTCCAGAGCCTCCAAAATCTGGGCCTCTACAAAATGACCAATGCGGCATTTAGCCATAACAGGAATGGACACCGCATTTTGAATTTCCTTAATCAGCTTAGGGTCGCTCATGCGAGCTACGCCACCAGCGGCACGGATATCCGCCGGAATTTTTTCCAAGGCCATAACAGCGCAGGCACCGGCAGCCTCGGCAATACGCGCCTGCTCCGGATTGGTTACGTCCATAATGACGCCGCCCTTCAGCATTTGGGCCAGCTGTGCATTCAATTTGTATCTTTCATTCATGGTAATCCCTCCAATAAAATCTCACAACAGTTAACATGCTTTTTACTTTACTCTGCTGCTGATATGTAGTATTATAATGCCATCTGAATATATTCATATACTCATTTTATGGTAAAAATATGTTACCAGTTGGAGGTACAAGCCATGCTGACCTATAGCTTTGCCAATCTTAAAGGCGAAAGCATGTATACTCATCTCTATAAATGCATTAAAAAGGATATCCTTGCAGGCACGCTCAAGCCCACCGAAAAGCTGCCCTCCAAGCGCATGCTGGCCAAAAATTTGGGCATTAGCCTCATAACAGTGGAAAATGCCTATGCCCAGCTTTTAGTAGAAGGTTATATCTACTCCGAGCCCAAGCGTGGCTATTATGTAGCTAAATTGCAGCAACAGCTCCTGCCTAAGAACCAGCCCCAAGCCAGCAAGCCCATTATTGCCTCGAAGGAGCAGCTTACCCTGAGCTTTGCCAAAAGCAGCGTTCCACCCGACACCTTTCCCTATAATACTTGGGCCCGCCTCTTGCGCAATACCCTTACCAGCGCTGATGAGCATGCCCTCATCAGCGACACTGCCGCCGGTGGTGTGCTACCCCTGCGCAAAGCGCTAGCCAAGCACCTATACCAATTTCGCGGCTTAAGCGTTAGCCCTGAGCAGATTATCATCGGCTCCGGTACACAAACCTTGTATAATCTTATCGTGCAGCTTTTAGGACGTAGCCATGTCTACGCACTGGAGGACCCCGGCTATCCCCAGCTGGCGGCCATTTATGGTACTAACGACGTATTCTGTCGTTATCTGCCCATGGATAAACAGGGCATTCAGGCAGAGGTTTTGGAAAGCAGTGGTGCTGATATTTTGCACATCACCCCCTCCCACCAATTTCCCACAGGCATCACCATGCCTGTGAGCCGACGCTATGAGCTGCTCCATTGGGCCAGCAAAAAAAGCAGTCGCTACATCATCGAGGATGATTACGACTGCGAGTTCCGCCTTTTTGGCAAGCCCATCCCGCCCCTACAGAGCATCGACAAGTCCGAAAAGGTTATCTACATCAACACCTTTTCCAAAACCTTAGCGCCTACCTTCCGCATTAGCTACATGGTGCTACCGCCCCATCTGGCCTCACTTTTTTACGCAAAACTGGGCTTTTATTCTTGCACCGTGTCCAATTTTGAGCAATTTACCTTGGCAAAATTTATTGAAGGCGGCTATTTTGAACGCCATATCAATCGCATGCGCACCTATTACCGCAATAAGCGGGATAATTTACTGCAATACTTGGCCAGCTGCCCCGCTAGTAAGGCGCTGCAGGTGGAGGGCGAAAATAGTGGCTTGCATTTCCTTTTGCACTTGGCAACGGAGGCCAGCGACAGCCAGCTTAGAGCCGCCGCTGCTACCCAAGGGTTACAAATCAAATTCCTAACTGATTACTACCACCATAAGCTTAGTGACAACAGCCACACCCTGCTCATGAATTACACTGGTATTGAAGATACTCAACTATACCCTGCACTAGACAAGCTGTTTAGCGCGCTAATGCCTTATTTAAAGGTATAATACCCTCCTACCGCAAAACGTGGCAGGAAACAAATGTTTATTCTTGGTATTGGTACAGAAAAGCTGACTCGCGCATAAACGAGTCAGCTTTTCCTTTCCTATTTTAAAACGCACTCATTAAGAATTTGATACCTGTCATGCACACCAGCATACTGGAAAATTTCAAAAGATAAGAGGATTTTAGCTTTTGGGCGATTTGCACGCCTAGCTGCGCACCAACAAAAGCACCTACGCCAATACCCAAGCCAGTTGTCCACACGATATGTCCTAAATAAGCATGACTAAGCATACCTGACAAGGACGACACTGCCAAAATGCAAGTTGATGTTGCGATAGCCACATGCACAGGAAATTGCAAAATATAGGCCATAAAGGGCACATGCACAATGCCACCACCAATGCCCAAAATACTTGCTAAAAAGCCAACGAAGATGCTGCATAGCACGCCCAACTGCCAATTATAATGCTCCGGCACCTGTGCATTGGCGCCTGTTGTGCCATCCTTTTTGCCAGCCTTGGTGAACATGTTGTAGGCAACGCCTAAGAAAAACAAGCCAAACACGCCGTAGAATAATCTGCCTTGCAAATATTCTGCTGCATAGCTGCCTAAAAAAGCACCGGGCACGGTGGCGATAGCGAACTTAATGGCAGCGTCCACACACACCTGCTTTTTACGCATATAGCCCAGAGTGCCTGATATTGAATTCAGCAGCACCACCAGCACGGAAGTGCCAATGGCTACCTGTGGCTCATAGCCCCAAGCGAAAACTAAAAGCGGTACAATAACTACACCGCCGCCGATACCGAGCAAAGAACCTAACAGGCCTACAAAAATACCTACAATTAAAAAACAGACTAACTCCATTCTTATCCCTCTATCACTCAATCTCTCTCAAATGGAAGCCTCAGCATTACGATACTATTTCACCAAAACCTCGGCATACTCGCTGCCCTCCAGCTCCAGCTCGATGGGCATATTCAAATGCTCTGTGAGCCAAGCCTCAGCCTCAGCCTTTTGACTATCCTGCATTTTGAGGATAATTTTAGCTCGCAAATTATATTCCACATCAGCGATTTCAAACAAATTCTGCTGATAAAGAATATTCAAAATGCGCCCCACGCTATTTACGTCATATAAAAAGCTAAAGCGGCTCATGAGTATTTTTTCGGCGATACCGCATTCCTTCAGGGCTCCAGCCACGCTGCCGCTGTAAGCTCGCACAAGGCCGCCTGCCCCCAGCTTAATGCCGCCAAAATAACGAGTCACCACCGCCGCCGTGCCCACAAGGTTATTCTTACGCAGCACCTCCAGCATGGGGATGCCGGCTGTGCCACTGGGTTCGCCGTCGTCACTGGAGCGCTGGGCCAAATCGTCCACTATATAGGCAGAGCAATTATGAGTTGCATCCCAATACTCTTTTTTGACGGCCTTGATAAATTCCTGTGCTTCGGCTTCTGTTGCAACCTTTTTTAAGGTACAGATAAAACGCGATTTTTCGATAACTATTTCATTGCGATAATCCCTGCTAATGGTATACAAGTGGTGTACCTCCGTCCGCATTTTTTACTAATTCTATTACCATTATAACACATTTTGCCGTTTTAACAATTTCTCAAGCAGATTTTAGCAATTTTACTTTATTTCTCTGCGCAATTTTGTTATAATAATGGACGTTTAAAACATAAAGGAAGGAGTCTGCTTTGCGCAGGGATTCTTCCAATGGGTCTAAACCCGCTATTATTTTTTATAAGGGAAAGAGGTTATTCCAATGAAACAAATCTGTGCAATGATCGGTAAGTTTTTTGGCGTTATCGCCATCATCTTCCTGATCCTCGGTATGACCATGCCCCAAAATTTCCTGTGGGTATTGGGTAAAGTAGGTGGCGTCAGCGTGCTTAGCTGCTTGCTGGGCGTTGTAATGTTTGGCATGGGTACCACCCTGAACCTGAAGGATTTTGCTTTGGTTTTAAAGCGTCCTGCTGACGTTTTAGTTGGTGCTTGCGCACAATTCTTGATTATGCCCGGCTTGGCTTATCTTTTGGCTACTGCCTTTGGCCTGGATCCCGCTTTGACTGCAGGAGTTGTTTTAGTTGGCACCTGCCCCGGCGGCACCTCCTCCAACGTAATCACCTTCATGTCCAAGGGTGATGTAGCGCTGTCCGTAACCATGACCAGCGTTTCCACCGTGCTGAGCCCGATTTTGACTCCGTTTATTACCTACATGATTATCGGCCAAAAAATTGCTTTTGACCCTGTGGGCATGTTCTTCTCCATCGTGCAAATCGTAATTCTGCCTATTTGCTTAGGCTTGGCTGTGAAGTCCTTCCTGCCGAAGCTGGCTGAAACTGCAGTGGATTATCTGCCCGCAGTTTCCAGTATCGCTATTTCCTTGATTATCGCCGGCGTTATTGGTGCAAGCCGCGACTTGATTTTGAAGACCTCCGGTCTGATTATGCTGGTAGTTATACTCCACAACTGCTTCGGCTATGCTTTGGGCTTTGGCATTGCTCGCCTGTGCGGCATGAGCTGGAAAAAGGCTGTGGCTCTTTCTGTTGAGGTTGGTATGCAAAACTCTGGCCTCGCAACCGGTCTTGCTAAGGCGCACTTCGCTGCTATGCCTGCTGCTACCGTTCCTGGCGCAGTATTCTCCGCATGGCACAATATCTCCGGTGCAGTTTTGGCTTGGCTCTTCCAAAACTATCTGAATCCTAAATACGATCCAGAATATGGCAAGGATGAAGCTAAGGCTTAATTCACACTTATATATTTAAAATTTTAGGGCAGTTCCTGAGCGGGAACTGCCTTTTTTCTATGCTGAGTGTGTTATAATATATGTACTTAATTATGACTTTGCTGCTAGCTTACGACAAAACTGCTTTAAGGCTGCAGCAAAGCTTGGGGAGAAAAGCATGAACGACAGAAGACAAATTATGGGTACCTATAAATCCATTAGCGATTGGCATCATTTTCGCCTGCGCTTATTTTTAGAGGGTATATTAACGGGCATTTTTGCAGGGCTCGTCATTAGCCTTTTCCGTTGGGGCTTAACTGTAGCCGAAGAATGGCGTGTGGATTTTTACCAAGAGCTATTGCAGCGTGATTGGTCGGCAGCAGCCATGTGGTTTGTGGCGCTGCTGTTTATCGGCGTTGTGCTCTATAAATTAACCTGCCATGAGCCCATGGCCGCAGGCAGTGGTATCCCCCAAGTAAAGGGCGCCCTTCTAGGACTCATCAAAATGCGCTGGTTCCATATTATGTGGGTTAAACTCACGGCGGGCATTATTGGCATCGGCGCAGGTCTTTCCTTGGGTCGCGAGGGCCCCTCCATTCAGCTAGGCGCAGTAGCTGCTCAAGGCGTCAGTCGCCTTTTGGGGCGCACTCGTATGGAGGAGCGTTATTTGATGACTAGCGGTGCCAGCGCAGGCCTTGCGGCAGCCTTCAACGCACCCTTGGCAGGCGTTATTTTTGCCCTCGAAGAGCTGCACCGTAATTTCTCCATTATGGTTTTGCTGCCCTCCATGGCTGCTGCCATGACCGCCACGGTTATTTCTCGCGCTCTTTTTGGCCGCGAGACCGTTTTTGATATTCCTGATTTACAGCTTTTTCCGCTGCAACATTATGGCATTATCATTTTAGTAGCTTTAGTAGCAGGTCTAGCAGGTGTTGTGTTTAACAAGGGCTTGCTTAATATTGGTCGCTTTTATAGCTTGCCTATTTTTAAAACTCAGCTCCATAAAATAATTTTTGCATTGTTTTTAGCAGGCGTTTTGGGCTTTTATCTACCCGAAGTACTGGGCGGTGGTAACAATCTCATTAACCACTTGGCCAAAACTCCTGTAACCCTGCAAATGCTGTTGCTTTTCCTCGTTGGCAAATATCTCTTTACTCTCGTAAGCTACGGCTGTGGCGTGCCCGGCGGCTTTTTCCTGCCCATGCTGGTTATCGGTGCCCTCACAGGCAGCATCTGTGCCAATGTTTTGGTTAGCTTGGGCCTTATTGAAGCTATCTACGCTGCTAATATCGTAGTAATTGCTATGACGGCCCTCTTCTCCTCCTCCGTGCGTGCGCCTATTACGGGCACGGTGCTGATTATGGAAATGACCGCTTCTTACCAACAGCTCTTAACCTTGGCCATTGCGGCCATGGTAGCCTTTGTCATTGCAGAGCTTTTCCATTCCAAGCCCATCTATGAAGAGCTGTTGAGCCGCATGCTCAAGAAGGACAAGCCTGCTCATGAAACCCTAGAGCAACGCAATGTAGTGGAAATTTCTATTTGTAGCGGTAGCGCTATCGCTAATAAGCTTATAAAAGACATAAAATGGCCCCATAACACCTTGTTAGTGGATGTAAAACGTGGCGAGGAGCAAATCACTCCCACCGGCGATACTCGTCTTATGGCTGGGGACTTTATCTATGTGTTTACAGAAAATGAGTATGTAGAGGAGCTGCAGGCCATGGCTAGTGGCGAGGAATAATATTATAAAGTAAAGGAGCCTACTCTGGCAGATTAGTGCGAGAGTAGGCTTAGTTTTTGATTGCCAAAGCTGACTCGTTTATGCGCGAGTCAGCTTATTTTTTACACTATTTTTTAATCTCAACCTCGTCAAACTGCTTGCCATCTGGCAAAAAAGCCTTAAAAAGCAATCTGTTTGCATCCGCCTCAAGAGTTATATAATTGGCTGTTTCTGGCTGGGGCGCACGAGCTGCGTCCCAAGCAAAATCGCCCCACAGCTTGGGATAGCGCACATTGCCTGCTACGCCGGTGAGAATATAAGTGATGCCATCCTCTGCAGGCGCAAAATTGCGCAGGGGCACACGTCTGCGATAGGTGTGTAAATGAGCGCTCAGCACCGCGTCTACACTATATTTCTCGTAAAGAGGCATCAGCTGGCGGCTATAATCCTGCAAGCGTGTCTCCCGCTCAGTGCGTCCCGACTCCTTGCTAAAGGCATACATAAAGATATCCCGATGCTGCAAAATTATTTTCCAGCGTGCTTTGCTTTTCGCTAAATCCTGCTCCACCCAAGCTAGCTCGTCAGCTAGCAAATTCGGTTGCCATTCCTTGATTTCAGGAAAATTGGTATCTAAAACTGTAAAATGCACGGGGCCATAATCAAAGCTATAGAATTGACGCTTATACTGGGCTAAACCATTTTCCGGCACAGCAAAAAGGTTAACATAGCTCCTAGGCGGAGTCATTTTCCATTCCAGACTATAGGCCTCGTGATTGCCAATGACAGGTGCAAAGGCCAATTCAGAGCTAAAGGGCGCTACACTGCCCAGCCACGCTCGCCACTGGCTCGCGTCCTGACCATTATCCACTAAATCGCCCATATTGATGTAAAGCTCCGCTGCTTGATGCCTATTTTGCGCATCTCGCACCAAGCTTTGCCAACCACTGTAATCGCTACTTTGGGAATCGGGAAATATCAAGGCTGTAAAGCCAGTGCCAGCATCAGTTTTCAGGCTGTGCCAAGCGCCCTTGTTTTTCTCAGTGACAACGCGATATTCATAATTCGTCCCCAGCAGTAACCCCTTGAGCTGAGCCTGGTACTGAATATAATCGCCCTTGCCCTCTTGAAAAGAACATTCAGTAGCTGCTTGAGTTTGGATTGCAACTACACTGCTGCCCGCAGCCTTTGCGGAAGCCTTTTGCTCTGAACCGGATTTGGCAGCACTGCTAAGCCTATACTCCACACTATAGTCCTGGCGTACCTCGCTCTGCCACATAATGGTACGCGCAGTCTTGTTATCTTCCGCCACAATTTGGCGCACGTATTGAACTCCCACAGTGCTGTCGCTACCAGCATTGTACTGCTGCCCATTGCCACAACTGGCTAACAGCAGGGATATACTTATGAACATTATCGAAAGAAATTGCTTATACATATTGCACCTATAAACATCGAATAATAGAGCTTCTATAGGCTATTATACAATAAAAAGAGAGCTGCTGCACTATTGCCATTGCCAACAGCCTCCTTTTTATATACTATTATGCAATTTACCTGCTTCACTGCTCAAGCAAAAATTTGCACAGCACTAAGCTCACTTCATACAAAACAATCATGGGCAGTGCCAAAAGGCTTTGAGTGATGATATCCGGAGTCGGAGTTATAAATGCTGCCAAGATAAAGGCTGCTAAAATCACATGCTTGTGATATTTGCCTAAAGCCAGTATAGGCAAGAGCTTTAGATAGGCCAACAACAAAATTACTACAGGAATATTGAAAACAAAGCCAAAGGGCACCACCAGCATAAGCAGAAAATCCAGATAGCTTTCCATAGAAATCAAAGGGCTAACGTGCTCGGCACCAAAGCCTAAGAAGAACTCTAAAGCTCGTGGAAAGACTAAATAGTACGAAAACAGCATACCACCAAGAAAAAGAACCATAATCACCGGAATGGTGCATAGAGTATAGCGCCTTTCCCTAAGGGTCAGCGCTGGCCTTACAAAGCTATACAGCTGGTATAAAATCATAGGCGCTGCCAAAACCAAGCCACCCAACAAGGCAATTTTCATATATATCATGAAGGCCTCAGCAGGACGCAGATAATATAATTTCCCTGCCGGAGCTGTAAGCGCAGCTATAATTTGTTCTAGGTAGTAGAAGCTCACACCTGTGCCTGCGACCAAAGCAGCCAAAGCCTTGAGTAAGCAGCTACGCAGCTCCGTCAGGTGCTCCGTAAGGCTCATATCCCGATCAACGCTATCCTGCCACAGGGCAGGGTCTAGCTCATTTAGCTGGCTGTTCATGGCCTTGGGCTGCTTCAGCAGCTTTATTTTCTATAGCTACCGCCTTTTTAATAGCAGCATCTTCTTCGTTCAACGCAGCTTTAAATTCTCGCATGCTCTTGCCAATGGCTTTGCCCACATCGGGCAGCTTGCCAGGGCCAAAGAAAACTAAACCAATGACTAAAATTAACAGCAGCTCCGGTAAACCAAGTCCAAACATTTTCCTTCCTCCTTGCCTTGCATCTTAGACTAATTTTTCTTTGACGATTACAAAACTATGTTACATACCAATTTTCTTTAGCCAAGCGCTAACCTCGCCCTGCGCGCTGCGAGCGCTATTGCCCGCCAAGCACAGGCCTGCCTTTACATCGGCATTGGGCAACAGCTTACGCAAATCGCTGACGCAGCGTTGCTCGCCGCCACCGCCATGGGTGAAGAAGGGCGCTATTTTTTTGCCGTCCAGATTATGCTTTTCAGCAAAGGTAGCAATCATCATGGGATAGCCGCCCCACCAGTTAGGATAGCCCAAAAGCACCATATCGTACTGCTCCACATTGGGAATAGTGTTCTTAATCGCCGGACGAGCGTTGCTCAGCTGCTCCTGCTTAGCCTTGGCTACGGTCACAGCATAGGTTTCGGAATAGGGAGTGCTGGGCACGATGGGAATCAAATCACCACCCACCTGCTTATGAATTTCCTCGGCCAGTGCCTTAGTGTTGCCGCTCCAGGAATAGTAGGCAATCAAAATCTTTTTACCATTTTTAGTATCCATAACTTTTTTCTCTCCTTCATTTGTAGTTGTGGCAGCTGCCGGGGCAGAGGTAGCACTACTAGAGCCACAGCCCAAACACATAGCAGCTAAGCCTGCTAAAGAAATACCTGTTGCCTTTAAAAAATCTCGTCTGTTCATTTTTTAAGCCTCTTCATTTGTTTTATTAGTAAATGCACAACAACCAAGCCAAAGAGCAGCACTAACGCTAGTTAAGCAAGTGCCGCCGCAGGCACCACAGCTGCCCGTGCAAGCAGGCAAAGCATTGCTGGTCAACGGGGCCAACCCTGCGAAAAGACTTGGCCAGGTGTTAACAATAGCTTGAGGAAGAATAACAGAGCCAACTGCACCCACCATAATAGAAGCATCCTTGAGATTACGCTTTACTATCATTATCCTCTGCCTCCTTGCACAAATTGCTTGCATAACAAACTGCTTTTTTCGGACAAGCTTTACTGCATTGCCCACACACGATGCAGTGATGTCTGTCGATTTTTGCTTTTCTTTCTCCTACACCAATAGCCCTCATAGGGCATTGCTTTGCACAAATCCCACAGCCCACGCACTTAGATGCTTCTATCTGCATACTAAAACTGCCCGGCACAAAGCGTCCTAACACATGAAAAATAGAGCACATGGTGCCGACAGGACAGAGCATATTGCAATAGCCACGCCCGCCCTTGGTGCACAAACCCAATAGGATATTAGTCACTGCAAAGGTCGCCAGCAATGATATAGAACCACTCAAAAGCTGTCCTGTATGCAAATAGCCTACAAATAACTCAAGGGCATAATAGTTACAATAACCACAGGGTATACCCAAGCCTAAAACTATCGACCCCAAAAAGCCCAGAAAAAAGCCGTAACGCAGTGGCACCACGGGCACCAGCTTAACCCATTCAATTTTATATTTATCTGGCAGCAGCTTGCTCAAATACTCGCTAAAAGCCCCTGCAGGACACAACCAGCCGCAAAAGATTGGCCCAAGCCATAGGGACATCACCATAAGCAGCAAGCAAAAGAAAAGCGAGGTTGGACCGCTATCCTGCCACTGCCCTGTAAAAATATTCGCCAATGGAATGCGGGCGCAGGGCACATGAATGGAGGTGAAGCCTGTTTCTACCAAAAAACTACTGGTTAGCCGTTGAAAGAACATAAATGGCTCGTAAAAGAGCAGAAAGCCCACAGCATATCCCAATAGTCTTTGCACATGATAAAGCTTGTTCTTCATCGCAGCCTCCCCCCGTAGATGTAACTCTTTTTGTTTTTAATCTTAATCCTTAGAGTTAACTTTAAGTCAAGTGACAAATATGCAACTTTTGCACTACCAAAAGAAAAGGTATGCAAAGCTCTTGCTCTACATACCTAAATTATAGATTTATGTTTTCATTATGTCTAATACTTAAACCATAGGGCATCTTCATGCTTAAAAGGCATAGCTGTTGCAAGCCACGCTTTTCAGAAACATCATAAAGCTATTAATTACTGAAAGCTTTTTTGAAAAAATCCTCTATCCTACCAAAGGGAATGACATCCATCCTGTCATATAGGTCAGTATGTACTGCTCCCGGCACAATGAGGAGTTCTTTGTTATCGCCCTTTAGCTTTTTATAGGCTGCTTCACTAAAATAGCGAGAATGAGCCTTCTCACCATGAATTAAAAGTACCGGTGCCTCGATTTCATCGATGTCCATGCTTTTATACTAATCCTTGGAGTAAACTCTAAGTCAAGCGGTTTTTACAATTTTTTATTATTCATTCCAGTCAATATCCTGGATTGCGTTGCGCATCAAGAGCTCATAATTGTCTATTTTGTAGTTCAGCTTATCCAATGTCTTTTGCAAGCTACTCATTCGCTCCTGCAAAATATCTCTTTGCTCAATTAAGATGGCCTTGCGGCTGTCCTCAGTTTTGCTACCCTCTTTATACAAGGCCACATATTCAATCAAGGCTTCAATGGGAAGTCCCGCACTACGCATGCACTTAATAAAATTGATCCAGCCAATACTGGTTTCATCATAATTGCGAATGCCGCTTTCATTGCGGGGCACCGCCGGAATAAGCCCAATCCGCTCGTAATAACGCAGAGTATCAGCGCTCACGCCTGTTAATTGGCTTGCTTCTTTAATGGTCATAATCTTCCCTCCAAATACAGTTCTATTACTATCATCTTACTCCTTGGAGTGTACTTTAAGTCAAGCATTTTCTTTAGGCTCATAATAAATCTTGCTAACCTCTTGACTTAAAGTGAACTTCAAGGATTACAATATAGTTAATCAATTGTTGAGGAGGAAAACTTGATGAGTAAAAACGTCTTAATCTTAGCTGGTAGCCCCCGTAAGGGAGGCAACTCCGATATCCTATGTGATGCTTTTAAGCAAGGTGCCGAAGAGGCTGGTCACAAGGTAGAAAAAATCTGGCTGCAGGGCAAGAAGATCAATTATTGCCTCGCCTGCTACTCCTGCAAAACGGCTGGCCAATGCTTCCAAAAGGATGACGCTAACGAAATTATCGCTAAAATGCTGGCAGCTGACGTAATCGTTTTGGCAACACCAGTATATTTCTACTCCATGAGCGGACAGATGAAAACTCTTATCGACCGCAGTGTTTCCAAGTGGACGGAAATTAACAACAAAGAGTTCTATTTCATCGCCACTGCCGCTGAAGAAAAGCCTTCCATGGAGCGCACCATGGAAGCCTTGGCTGGCTTCACTGATTGCCTCACTGGCGCTGTAGTGAAGGGCAAGATTTACGGCGGTGGCGTTTACGAAAAAGGCGAGGTGAAAAACACTCCTGCTGTAGAAGAAGCCTACAAAATGGGACAAAACATCTAAACACTTTAATCATTCTCCTAAAAGATGCTATAAGTGCATATTTCAGGAGAATCCGCTTATTTGCTACAAAAGAACAGCATTTATTAACAGGAAAATCTCTAGCCAAAGCTTGAGGAAGCGTTTTCTCATGCTAGGCTAGAGATTTTTATTTCTAAACTATTTTTCCATTTGCGGATGATAGTGCATATCCTTCAGCTTGCGGCGTACCTCCCGCAGCTCGGCCGGAATTCTTTCCTCGTCCATATCTCTGGGAACAGCAGTGGTGCCCGCTTCCTTAGCAGTAGAGTAATACCATACCTTGAAGTCCAAAATCTTTAAGATTTGCTGCAAATCCTCCATCTGCTGCAGTACTCTTCCCCGTTGCTTTTCGATAAGCTCCAAGCGCTGCTCAATAGAGGCATCCCCCTGATTTACCATTTCCAAAAACACCTTGATATCTTTAAGAGGCATGCCAGAATTCTTCAAGCAATAAATAATAGTCAAGCCCTCATAATCGCTTTCCTTGAACATTCTTATACCGCCCTCGGTGCGCTCTACAAAGGGCAGCAGGCCCTCTTTATCGTAATAACGCAGGGTAGATGGAGCCACATTGATTATTTTTGCCATTTCACCGATTGTATAATACATCCCACACCTCCAAAAAGTTCACAAATTTGCCACAGAATAAGCTCTTGACTTAAAGTTAACTTTAACTTCTATAATCTAATCAAGCTACAAGTTTATTATAGCAGACATGCTATTAACTGTAAATAAGCTTCAAGGAAAGAGAGCTGGCCACTGTAGGAGCGCTCTCCGGCATCGGCAATGTCAATAATCAGCTCACCGGACACATGCGCTACAGCCTGAACGCCGGTGTCAGCGACAAGGAGTTATGGGAAGCAGTTACATTGCTAAAAAATAAGGTTGGTGAAAAAACAGGCACCAACGCGCAAGCTGTTTTAGAAAAGGTATTACAAAAATAATCTTAATAATAAAGAATCGAGGTAAAAATCATGAAAAGAATTTATTTAGCTGCTCTGTTAACTCTAGCTTTAGGCATCGCTGGTACTGCCAGCGCAGCTCCCTATCAAAACAATCCCTACACTTTGGTCTATGAAAATGCCATTACCAAAAATGTGAAGGGCCAAGTGAATATCCATCCTGTTAATTACATGCTCCACGGCGTGAAAATTGCTGCCAATGTTTATACTCCTGCCAACTATAATCCCACCAAAAAATATCCTGCTATTGTGGTAGCTCACCCCAACGGCGGTGTGAAGGAGCAGGTAGCAGGCCTTTACGCGCAGCGCTTGGCCGAGCTTGGTTATATTACCATCGCTGCTGACGCAGCTTACCAAGGTGCCAGCGGTGGCAATCCACGCAATTTAGACGTGCCCTACTATCGCACAGAGGATATCCACGGCATGGTGGACTTCATCAGCCAATATGCTGGCGTAGACACAAATCGCATTGGCGCGCTAGGCATTTGCGGAGGTGGCGGCTATACCTTAAACGCAGCCAAATCCGAAAAGCGCGTACAGGCAGTGGCTACCATCAGCATGTTCAACACCGGCCGCGTGCGTCGCAACGGCTACATTGACAGCCAATTAGACAGCATCAAGGAGCGCATGGCTCAAGCTGCCGCTGCTCGCGCTGCTGAAATTGCAAATGGCACCATTGCTTACTCTGGCAACGTAGATTTCGATGCTCTTACTGATGAAAGCATTGCCAAGCTCGGCACTGACCTCTATCGCGAGGGCATGATTTATTATTGTCGCACCCATCGTCATCCTAACTCTACCTTCCGCTACACCACCAGCAGCCTCATGGAGCTGATGAGCTGGGACGCTACTGATAACATCGAGCTCATTGACCAACCCTTGCTGCTCATTGCTGGCGAAAAGGCTGATTCCCTCTATATGTCCGAGGATGCCTTCGCTAAGGCTACCGGCACCAAGGACAAGGAGCTCTTCAAGGTTCCCGGCGCAACCCATATCAAGACCTATTATGTGCCTGAATATGTGGACCAAATCGTGAATAAGCTTCAAGGCTTCTATGACCGCATTTTAAAATAAGCTATATAAAACAAAACGCTGTATTCTGACTCCAAGGTTAGAATACAGCTTTTTTATGATTTTGCAGTTATTATACTATTTTTGTGCTTCTGCCAAAACCTCGTTCATGCTGCCCGTTCTGTAACCCAGCAAATCCAAGGTAACATAGGCGAAGCCAAACTCCGTGAACTTAGTGATAATCTCTTGGCGACACTCTGGCTGTAGAGCCTTCGACAGCTCCTCCGGCAGCACCTCAATGCGCGCCAAAAGGCTATGCTCCGCTTCGCCGTGCACACGCACGCGAAATTGGGTAAAGCCCAAATTGTACAATAGCTGCTCCGCTTGATCCACCGCCGCCATCTTGGCCGCAGTAATGCGCTCGCCATAGGCGAAACGAGAAGCGAGGCAAGCGCTGGCAGGCTTAGCCCAGGCGGGCAAGCCGAATTTTTTTGATAGCACTCGAATTTCTGCTTTCGTTAAGCCTGCCTCCTGCAGAGGGCTGCGCACGGAAAGCTCTCTGAGCGCCCTAAGCCCCGGACGATAATCACCTAAGTCATCCATATTAGAGCCCTCGCAGAGCACCGCTTGCTCCCGAGCAGCTATCTCCAAAAGCTTGGTAAACAAGGTTTTTTTGCAGATATAGCAACGGTTGGGCGGATTTTCCGCAAAGCCCGGCACTGTTAATTCGTCAAAATCTAAATATGCATGAGCAATGCCCTGCTGCTCACAAAAGGCAGCCCCCTCCCGCAGGTCTCGCTGAGGTACTACCCCAGAGCGAGAGGTTACAGCAAGAGTATTTCTACCTACTGCCTCTTTCGCCGCATAAGCTAAAAAGGTTGAGTCCACACCACCACTGAAGGCTACCACAACCTTCTGCATAGCCCGCAAAATAGTGATAAGCTTTTGATATTTTGCTTCTGCCAAAGCAAGCTTTTCTTTGGCTTGAGTATCCATTTTATCCATAGCAATTCTCCTTTTTGCTACATCTCAATTCCTATAGCTTTAGTATACAACCTCAAGTATACCTTAAGTCAAGTATCTTTTTTGTGATTTGTGCAAAAGAAAACCACTACCCAAGCCTCACTAAGACCTAGGTAGTGGCTTCGCCATATTATATATAAATTAAAGGAAGTCTAGAAAACAGCTTATTTGCTGGCAGGCATTTTTACCTTTGCTTCCTCAGCCAGCTTAGCGCCAAACTCAGGGCTAAAGTCGAAGGTTGCAAAATAATCAGCAGGAGTCTCGGCACGGCGAATCATTTTCGCGCTGCCATCCTCTTGCAGCAAAATTTCTGCGCTGCGCAGCTTGCCGTTGTAGTTATAGCCCATGGAATAACCATGTGCACCAGCGTCGTGAATGAAGATCAGGTCGCCAATTTCAATCTTAGGCAGCATTCTGTCCACAGCAAATTTATCGCTGTTTTCGCACAGGCCACCGGTTACATCGTATTTATAGTCGCAGGGCTCGTTTTCCTTGCCCATAACGGTGATATGATGATATGCGCCATAAATAGCAGGACGCATCAAATTAGCAGCGCAAGCATCACAGCCAATATATTCCTTGTAGGTATGCTTTTCGTGGATAGCAGTGGTTACCAGGCCACCGTTGGGAGCCAGCATAAAGCGACCCAGCTCGGTGAAAATCTTTACATCGCCCATGCCTGCGGGCACCAAAATCTCCTCATAAACCTTGCGCACGCCCTCACCGATAACCAAAAGGTCGTTGTCCTGCTGCTCAGGGCGATAAGCAACGCCAATACCGCCGGAAAGATTGATGAACTCAATATGAGCGCCAGTCTTTTCCTTCAGCTCTACAGCAACCTTGAAGAGGATGCGAGCCAGCTCAGGATAATAATCATTGGTCACAGTGTTGGAGGCCAAGAAAGCATGCATACCAAAATGCTTTACACCCTTAGCCAAGAGACGTTTATATGCCTCGATAATTTGCTCATGGGTCATGCCATATTTAGCATCACCGGGGTTATCCATAATATTATTGGCGATGGCAAAATGTCCGCCGGGGTTATAACGGCAGCTTACGGTATCAGGAATATCGGCCACCTTTTCTAAAAAGTCGATATGGGTAATATCATCAAGGTTAATGGTTACATTCAGCTTGCGTGCCAATTGAAAGTCCTCTGCAGGAGTAGCGTTGGAGGAGAACATAATCTCGCTTTCTTTAAAGCCCACAGCATCACTCATCAAAAGCTCGGTATAGGAGGAGCAGTCGGCGCCACAGCCCTCTTCGCGCAGGATTTGCAGCAGATAGGGGTTGGGAGTAGCCTTTACAGCAAAATATTCCTTAAAGCCCTTATTCCAAGCGAATGCCTTGTATAAAAGGCGCGCAGTGCGGCGAATGCCGGCCTCGTCGTATAGATGGAAGGGAGTGGGATATTGAGCAACAATCTTTTCTAATTGGTCTTTAGTCACAAAGGGTACTTTCTTAGACATGTATATCACCTTTCCGTTAATTTAATTAAAGCAATCTCGTTTTTTAATGCTTCTTTAAATAAATCTACGAGATTGCGTTTACAGGAATACAAACAGCTGGAATCCTCTGCATCCTCTAAATCGCCGGTAAGCACCGTGCGGGAGTCTGCAATCAGGCGAATTTGCTCACTTTGCTTGGGCGTTCCATAGCAAATGGCACCTGCCAGCTTAAAGGCTTTGTCACCAATAATAACTACCTTTAGTCCTCTAGCAAGGGCATCTTCAAGCTCTGCTCTGAGCAGCTCTAACATGCGCACATTGCCCGAAACATAAATACGCTTCTTGGCTTGGCGCACGGTGTTGCGCAGCTTGTTGATGATTTCCTGCTCACCCTTGATGGTGATGTAGCCCTCGGCGTCGCTAGCAAGTACAGGCAGCTGCTGCAGAATATCCTGCTTGATTTCCTCCAGCCTGCTGATTTTATTGCTGCAAAACTCCTCCGGTGCTACCGGGGTATAGCGGGTAACCTTGCCCTCCTCCAGCACATAAGCAGCTCCCTTTTCCACCAAGCCTGCCAGCGCAGTATAGGTGTTAGAGCGGGAGATGCCCGTTTGCTTGGCTGCCTCATAGCCAGTCAATTGGCCTGACTTTAAGAGCAGCACATAGAGCGTTGCTTCCTGCTTGGTTAAGTTAAAATTGGTTAATCCTTCAATAAGATTCATAGTCCCTCATTCAGCTCTTCTAATATTGTTCCTGTTTAAGAACACTATACTCCTTTTTTCAAAAGTTGTCAATGACAAACTATTCATTTTTGTAAAAAAATTTAGGTCAGCCCTGCTTTAGGACTGACCCATAAATATTTATGCCTCTATTTTACTATTATCCTTAGCTGTGAGCTCCAAAAGCTGCGCTGCCTTGAGCTCATCCAAACGCTCCACATCTCGCAGCTTGCGTTGCATTTGATTAGTGCGTGTGGTGATCAAAGCATCCAAATCCTTGCTGGTCATATCCAAGTGGGATTGCATCTTTTTCAGGCCCTCGCCAAATTTTTCAAACTCCGTTTTTACTGCACCCAAAACCTCCCAAGCGTAGTTGGATTTTTGTTGAATGGCAAGAGTCTTAAAGCCCATTTGCAGGCTATTTAGAAGCGCTGCCATGGTGCTGGGCCCCGCCACATTCACTTGGTAATCACGCTGCAGGGTTTCCACCATGCCACGGCTCACCACCTCCGCATAAAGTCCTTCAGCGGGCAGGAACATGATGGCAAAATTGGTAGTATAAGGTACTGCCACATATTTTGTGCGAATGTCCTTGGCTTCACTTTTTATAACAGCCTCCAGATTTTTGTAGGCCGCCTCCACAGCCTTGCGGTCTCCGCTTTCTTGAGCATCCCGCAGCTGCATGTAGGTTTCAGCGGGGAATTTGGAGTCGATAGGCAAATAAATCGTGCCATCCTCATGGGGTAGCTTCACAGCAAACTCCACTCGCTCACTGCTCTTAGGAACTGTGGCCACGTTGGTATCATACTGCTCCGGAGCCAAGATTTCCGCTAATATACCAGCCAATTGGTACTCACCTAAATTACCGCGGGTTTTCACGCCGCTCATAATCTTTTTCAATCCGCCCACATCGCTAGCCAAGCTCTGCATTTCGCCCAAGCCCTTGTATACCTGCTCCAGCTGGGAGCTAACAGTTTTAAAGGACTCTGTGATACGCTTTTCAAGCGTTGTTTGCAGTTTTTCGTCCACCGTGCCACGGATTTCCTCCAGCTGCTCCTTTAAGATAAAGAGCATATTTTCCTGCTTGGTACGCATGCTTTTTTCCATTTGCTCCAGCTGCTGACGTTGAGCATCCATAGCTATTTTTTGATTATCCTGCAAAAGCTGGCTTAGCTGCGTAATGCTTTGCATGTTATTATTACCTAAGCCTTGGATAGTAAGCCCCAAGTCCTGCTTTAAAGCAAATAACTGCTGCTCAAGCTCCTTGCGCACAGCATCCTCAGGCTTAACCTGCTCCAATTGTGATAGCTTGCGCCAGAGCAAAAACACAAGCAACGCTAATACCAAGGTAATACCTAAACTAGCCAACAATAAAATCTGTTCCAATGGCATATGCTATACCTTCTTTCTAAAGTCTTAACATATGTTTACTATACTACGTTTTAGAGCTTTTGGCAAGGGGCTGTGTAAAAGCAAAGCTTTCTCTTTAGGTTTTGGCCAAAAAAACTGCCCTCATTGAAAAGCTTACAAACAAAAAAGCTGTATTTCTAGGCAATGTGCCCATGAATACAGCCTTTAGTGTTTATTTTACAGCCTCGTTAAAGCTATTGGTCAGCTTGGCAAAATCCTCCAAGCTCAAGGTTTCCGCACGACGCTTGCCGTCCACGCCGGCAAGCTCCAGCCATTTAGCCACCTGCTCCGTCTTAATGCCCATGTTCTTAAGCGAATTGCTGAGCATCTTGCGACGCAGGGAAAAGGCCGCCTTAACAACGCGGAAGAACAGCGCCTCGTCGCACACCTCCACAGGAGGCTTCACGCGTCGCTTGCACACAATAACAGCGGAATCCACCGCCGGTGCCGGAATAAAGGACGTGGGCGGCACGATAAAAGCAATTTCCGGCTCAGTGTAGTATTGAATAGCCACAGACAGAGCACCATAATCCTTGCCACCGGGCTGCGCTGCCATGCGCTCCGCCACTTCCTTTTGCACCATAGCCACTAAACGCTCCATGGGCAGGCGCTTTTCTAGCAAAGCAAAAATGATCGGCGTAGTGATATAGTAGGGCAGGTTAGCGCACACTTTAAAATTTGCTGCACCGACCTCTTCCATGATATTTACTTTCAGGATATCGCCGTGCACAACACGCACATTGTCGTAGCCCTCCAGCGTTGTTGCCAAAACCGGCAGCAGCCTTGTGTCCAACTCCACTGCCACAACCTGCGCCTTGCTTTCAGCAAGGCCCTGGGTCAACGTGCCAATTCCGGGGCCAACCTCTAAAACTGTGTCCGCCTCGCTAAGCTCGGCAGCCTCCACAATTTGGCGCACCACCTTTTCGTCAATCAAAAAGTTTTGTCCTAACTTTTTATCAGCACGCAGCTTAAAGCGATTTAAAATATGCTGCGTCACCTGCGGTGACGCAATTACAGGTTTATCCACTTTCTACTCTCCTATTTTGGCTAAAGCTGCCAAAAATTCCTCTCGCGTAACGCCATAATGATTCAAACGCTCTAAAAAGCGCTTTGCATTGCCGTAGCCAATGCCTAGCTCCGCGCCCAAGGCGTCACGCCGTGCGGCAGCACGGGGGCTACCATTTAAATCATGTTCAAACAAATCCATATGAGTGAACTCCGCCTGAGGGCGATACTCATGATGACGCACCTTTGCCAGCGCCGCCAAAATCGCCTCCGGTTGAGCCTGCTCCACGCCCACATCATTGTTGGCAGTAGCCTGCACTTTTGGAATAAAGGCTTGGCCAGCCTCCGGAAAACGTTCCGTCAAAAACTTGCGAATACGCTCTCCGGCTCCGTCCGGATCCGTTAGAATAATAATGCCACGTTTTTTATAGGCAGCCTCAATCTGGCGCAGCGTATAAGACGCCAGGGTAAAGCCACCTGTTTCGATGGTATCGGCCTCTAAAGCCTTGCGGATGGCAACAGTATCCATTTTGCCTTCCACTACTAAAACTTCCTTTAACATCAAATGCTTACCTCATTCAGCCAGGATATACACATCCACATGCCGTCTACCCCATTGGATAGCGCGATTATAACTACTGAAAAACAAATCTATGCGGTGATGCACCATGTCACCACCAGTATCACCGGCCATAGCAAAGCCGTAGCCAGGAATATACATCTTTGTATAGTAGGGAATAATGCGCGGATCCACCGCCACAATTCCCTCATAGGGTACTAATCCGATGGAGGTGCGATTGCCAGTGCCCACATACGCAGTTGCCTCAGCTGTAATTTTTTTCGTATAACGCTTATACCCATCGGGAGTATACACACTCATAGCCATGCCCTTACGAATAATTTTTGTTTCCGGCTCTTGAGTCACATGGCGTGTTAGCTCTTTGACAGAATGGCTGCCGTCTTTATTCTTTACCTTTTTAGAAACAACAGTCTGCTTGCCCTCCTTGCCAGGATACTTCACACTTTCACTGCCAAACATCACGCTATGGTCCTCCTCGTATTTCACAGGGATTTCCACATCGGCTTCGCTAAACTCCAGCTCCTCGCCCTTATCTAACACAAAAATCTTCATGCCCGCCTTAAGCGGCTGAGTAGCATCTGGATAGACACGCTTTTTACTATACGAAATACCAATATCCTTTAGCGCAGCGCCCACAGTCTCCTTGGAGCTTTTGTATTCCTTGGCTTCCTCTCCACGAATTACAGTGAAGGGAATGCCGCGCACAACCTCAATAACGCTACCATCCTGTACTCGCTTATTGGCACCCTTTAAACGCCAACCATCGCCTGGCTTGAGGGTAACGCCTGCCTCCTGCAAAATCTGCTGAGGACTTGCTGTATTAGTGCGCAGCTCTTTAACCTGTCCATCAACCTCCACGGAAACTCTACGAGTAATATCAAAGCCCAGCAAAAATGGCATCATGATCAAAACAAAAATCGCTAAAATAAAACAATTAAGATGTAGCTTGCTTTTAAATTTGCTCATACACTTCCTCCTTAATATGTTGTTATTTTAACATATAAAAGGCGAAATCGTCAAATTTTGGCAATCTCAGGGCTTTTATTGCCTTTTCATAGATTAAATTATATGCATAAAGAGTAAACCTCTTCGCCACTATAGCAGCGAAGAGTCTCTATTATTCTGGCTTAGGCTCATAAAAACGTTTTACTTGCTGGGTGTAATTACCATCCTCATCATACATAATGAGCGGGGGCAAAACCTCCATGCCATAGCTACCGCCCTTGACCATCTCCATAAGGAAAATCCAGGCTGGCTTATCAATAGCGGAGTGCACCCATTGCAAACGCTTGGGCTGTAAACCATATTTAAAGGCCAACTGCATGCTCTCAGCAAAGCGCTCCGGCAGCTGCACAAGAGCAAAGCGCCCCCGATAGCGCACTGCAAAGGCCGCCGCCTTAAAAAAATCTTCCAAGGTGGAGGTAACCTCGTGGCAGGCAGCAGTGCCAATCTGGCGTTGATTGCCACTATTGCGATAGGGCGGGTTGGCCGCCACTAAATCCATGCTCTCCGGCTGCAAAAGCTGTTTATATTCACGAATATCACCATCAATGATAGTGAACTTATCCTCTAAGCCATTATCAGCCACACTACGACGCAACAGCTCCGTAATACGCGGATTGCAGTCAACAGCAGTGACATGGGCAGATCCTCGGCTTTCCAGCAGCATGCTAATAGCGCCAGTACCACAGCCCAGCTCCAGCACCCTTGCCTTATTCACAACATGAGGAAAATTACCTAAGAAAACAGCATCCGTGGTAAAGCAAAATTCCTTGGCATCCTGCCAAATCTTATACCAGCAGCCCGGCACATAATCACAGCGCAGACTGCTTTTTTCCTCACACATTATCAGCTTGGGATGCATCCACGATTTCATCCCATTCCACTTGGATAATATTATCCGGCGCCAACTTTACAGAAGCGGTGTGCTGGCCACGGTTAATACCCACAACCTTGCCCTCGCCCAAGGGAGTAGCAACTAAAGCGCCCATTTTAGGAATCTCCACGCGCTCACGCCTATTGCCATTACCACAGCCCTTGCAGTAGAGATGATTTTCGTATTTTAGGCAGCACATCAAGCGACCACAGATTCCGGAAATCTTGGTGGGATTTAAGGACAGGTTTTGGTCCTTAGCCATGCGAATGGACACGGGTTCAAAATCGCCCAAGAAGGTAGCACAGCACAGGGGACGACCGCAGCTACCAATGCCGCCCAGCATCTTAGCCTCATCCCGCACACCAATTTGGCGCAGCTCAATGCGAGTGCGGAACACAGAAGCCAAGTCCTTAACCAGCTCGCGAAAATCAATGCGACCATCAGCCGTAAAGTAAAAAATAATCTTGTTCACATCAAAGGTAAACTCTACATCAATAAGGCGCATGGGCAGCTCGTGATTTTTAATCTTGCGCAGGCAAATATTAAAGGCTTCCTTCTCGCGAATTTTGTTTTCGGCAAGCTTTAAATCATCCTCGGCAGTGGCCTTGCGCATAACTGGCTTCAAGGGAGGCACAATGCTGCTTTCGTCCACCTCACGAGGCCCAATCACAACCTCGCCATACTCCACACCACGAGCAGTTTCTACAATAGCATGGTCACCCTTAGCCACGCCGCTCTCTGCGGGATCAAAATAATATATCTTACATGCCTTTTTAAATCTAATACCTACAACTGTCGGCACTCTTCTCACTCCTTATATACTTGATCTATTTTTAAAGCCATGGCTTCCAGCACTATACGCACGTTGACGCTGTTTTCCAAGGCCGCATAAGCATCCTGTACGTTTTTCAAGGCTAGCTTAAGTCCACCAAGCTGCCAGCTGGCAGCTAAAGCTTCTAGCTCTTGCCCTAAATCACAATTATATAAACCCTTCTCTAAATGCAGCTTGCACATGAGTAAATCTCGTAGCAAGAGCTGTAAAAGCTTTACAAATAAAAGCGCTTGCGGACGTTCAAAGCCCTTTTGCTGCCAAGCCCTACCAGCTAAATAATTTAGCGGCAGCTTTAAAGGCAGTGCCTCTAACAGGGCTAAAGCCTGCTTTCTGAGCTCCCAAATATCCTGCTCAGCTAAGCCTAAGGCAGTGCCTACGCTGCCCTCGCTAATGCGTGCTAATACCTCCGCCCTTTGGGGTTCGACTCCCCTCGTCTCCAGCAGTCCTTGCACCGCAGTCACAGGAACGGGCTGGAAACGCAAGCTCACAACCCTGGACATAATTGTCGCAAGCAGCTTATTTTCATCCGTAGCCAAAAGCACCATTACCCAACCAGCGGGCGGCTCCTCCAACAGCTTTAAAAAGCTGTTGGCTGCTACCACGGACATTCTATCCACATCCTCGATGATGCAAACCTTGGTTGCCGACATAGTGGGAGCAAAGGCGGACTTACTAATTAAATCGGCAATTTGCTCCTTGCTAATATCCTTATAGCGACCGGTCTTTTCATCCTGCTGTCGCTGCACCAAAAGAAAATCAGGATGGCTTAAATTGCCATCGGCAATATTCATCAAACGACAGGCCTCGCAGTGGTCAGTGCCCGTGTGCGCAAAGCATAATAAGGCCTTGGCAAAGGCTAAAGCAAGCTGTTTTTTGCCCAAGCCCTCTGCGCCCACAAAAAGCAGGGCATGGGGACGCTCTTGGGCCTTTAAATAGCGCTCTAAAAACTCTTTTTGCTTTGTATGTCCTAAAATATTATCCCACATTTATTCTATACCTTGCAAGAGCTTGGCCAATAAGATTTCTATCTCCTTAGCCACAGCCTGCATATCAGCCTCAGCATTGACGATTTTTATGCGCTCAGGCTCGCCAGCAGCTAAAGCTCGGAAGCCTGCACGCAGCTTTTTTTGAAAAGCTAAGCCCTTTTCTTCATACCGATCGGTCACACCTCGCTGTGCTCTTCTTTCTGCAAGCACATCAGGGTCACCATCTAGTAGTATGGTCAAGTCCGGCACAAGCCCCTTGCAGGCAAAGTCATTAAGCTGGCGCAGCTCCGCTAATTCCGCCATAATCTTATCGCAGGACAGGCCCTGATAAACCAAGGTAGAATCGCTAAAGCGATCACAGAGCACCATTTTTCCAGCATTTAAGGCCGGTTTAATAACCTTTTCCACATGCTCACTGCGAGCTGCCAAATAAAGCAGAGTTTGAGATATGGTGTTTAATGGCAAAGCCGGGTCCAGCACCAGCTCTCGCACCTTTTCTGCCAAAACGGTACCACCGGGCTCACGAGTAGTCACTACCTCAAAGCCCTTTTGGCGCAGCCACTGGGCTGCAAGCTGCACCTGCGTGCTCTTGCCGCCGCCATCCGCACCTTCAAATGTTATAAATTTACCTTTCATGATAGGCTTCCTCTTAATCTATATATTATCTAATTCGTAATCATTCCACAACTCTGATACTATTTAAACTGCTATCCGCTGGCCCACTCACCGGCAGCCCTAACTTTTTCATCGCCACGCAGTAATCCACTATTTCCCGGGAAATAACCTCCCCCGGCAAAAGCACCGGAATCCCCGGCGGATAAAAGCTCACCTGCTCGCCGCAGACACAGCCCACTGCATCCTCAAGCGCCACAGAACGCTTTTGCGCATAGAACACATCCCGCAGCCTCAGCGCCGAGCTAGTCACAGGTACAGCCCCCACAGACACCGCATCCTGCGGCTCCCGCTTGTGCTGCTCCAGCTCGCTCAGCAGAGCATCTATGCGACCTAAAGCCTCATCATAATCACCAGTAACATCCGCGTAGGTCACCAAAAAGAGCACATTTTGCGCATCCACAAGCTCCACCGCTACACGGGCTCGGCGCAACGCCTCGCCCACCTCCACGCCGGTGTAGCCCCAGTTAGCAAAATTTACCGTCACCTTGGTACTATCCAAGCGCAGGCCATCGCAGTCAGCCTCTTCTAGTACCTTGAGTCCTGAATAAGCACGGCACAGCTCCCTCAGCTTGCTTGCCGCAGCAATTGCCTGCTCCGCCATTTGGCGTCCGCGGGCTTGCACCTGAGCGCGAGCTGCATCAAGGCTTGCCATCAAAAGATAATTGGGGCTTGTAGTGGTTAGCACGCTCATCACGTCCGCAGCGCGCTCAAGGTCGAGGCGCGCACCCTGCACATGCAGCATACTGCACTGGGTCATGGCGCCCAAAATTTTATGCGTGCTTTGGGCGCAGGCATCGGCGCCGCACTGCAAAGCAGAAGGCGGCAGCGTCTCGCTAAAGCCCAAATGTGGTCCATGGGCTTCGTCGACCAAAAGCACTACGCCTCGCTCATGGCAAATTTGAGCAATGGCTGCCACATCTGCTGCAACGCCATAATAGTTGGGGCTGGTCAAAAGTACAGCCTTAATGCTGCTGTCCTTATCCAGGGCTGCAGCAACGGCTGCAGGTGTAACCTGCAGCTGAATGCCAAACTCCGCGCTGTATTCAGGCTGCAGATAGACTGCCTCAATACCGCCCAAAATTAGTCCCCCTGCCACACTGCGGTGGGCATTGCGGGGTAAAAGCAGGCGCGCACCGGGCTCAAGCGCCGTCATGAGCATGGCGTGAATGGCCTGACTAGTGCCATTCACAGCCCAAAAGCAGGCGTCACTGCCATAGATGCGGGCTGCGAGAGCCTGAGCCTCTTTAATATAGCTTTCCGGCTCGTGAATATCGTCCAGCTCGCTCATTAGTGATACATCCATAGCCACGCTGCCCCCTAGCTCTTGGCGCAGCAGGCGCTCCATTCCGCGCCCTCCCTTGTGTCCCGGCGTATGCAAGGGATATACATCCTCGTTTTTATATTGCAGCATGGCACGCACTAGGGGCATGTCCATGCTTTGCTTATTCAAATCCATTCATAGCCTCCCAGAATACATAGTATCCCACTATATCTTAATATTTTATCATATGCTCTAATTTAGCACAAATAAAAAAGCACCTAACTTTATCAATTCATATTTGCTTATGCAAGGATAAAATAGGTGCCTTTATTTGAGAGCTTTTTAGCCTATATTTCTATAGCTGGCTTTAACAGTTTTAGGGGATCGTGATCGGGGATAAGGACATAAAGCTCATACAAAGCCATGATTATTAGCGCACTGAATAAAACAATAAAGAAGATGGCTTTGAGCTTATGATATACTACCTCATTACAGCCTGAAAGCTCCTTCTTATCAGTAATTTTATACTCTACTGAATTATTTCTACTCAAGAACACAAATTTGCAAGCTTCTTGACTATCCATAACTTCACCACTTATAGCTACTCTGGCAGATAGACATTCATGCCCATGAAATGCTTGCAAGCAGCTTACAAGCTTGATGCGCAGCTTTTCTAAAAATCCATCAATATCATGGTACTGCTTATACGCAAAAAGCTTGATATGGCATTCCACCATATTTTCCTGCTTTTCAATAAGCACAAAGGGAAACTCACACTGCAGCTCCTGCATAATGGAAGCTATTTTTTGCTTATCCTCATCATTCAAATGTAGTAAAGTCCTGGCTTCTTTGTCTGCAATAGTAATCTCTCCGCTCATGCTCAGGCAAAAGCGCCCAAAATAGTTCTTCAATTGTTGAAGATAATCATTAAGTATTTTCATGATTGACTATTCCTTACCCACTTTTACACCACAGCTAGGACAGAATCTTGCTCCAGCAGGCACAACCACATGACAATTAGGGCACAAAGGCTGCCCCATATCATTCGTTATAACCTCATTCTCAGCTAGCTCTTCATGCTCCCAATTATTATTTTTGGCTTTTTGCTGACTCTTAAATTCTAGTAAATCCCCACGGCAAAATTTACATTTAGTTGCATCCGCACGAATTAACTCCTTGCAATAAGGGCATTCTTGCATTTTATGCTCCTCTACATCGGAGCCACAGTATTTGCATTTTACGGCTGCCTTTTTTATAGTTTCCCCGCAATTAGGACAAATCTTATTGCCTTCATCAAGCATTTTATTCTTCGCCTGGGCCCCTAAGCGCTTATTCTCTGTCTTTATGGATTCAATCTGTTTTTCCACATTGTCAAACCGTTTATTAACCTGAATTTCATTGATGGCAACCCTTTCTTTTAATCTTTCCTGTTCCATCTCAACCTTATTCACATCCTGTGCCTGACTCATGTCCTTCATTAAAGCTAGAGCGATACCCGCAAGGAGCGGACTAATAAAAACAGCCGCAAAGCCCCAGCCCCATGGACTACGGCCCCTACTTTTAGCAAAGAAGCCTATGCCAACGCACATTAAAAACCAAAAAAACATTTTTATCCTCCTTGATTATGAAAGCATCCGTTTTAAACCATCGTTTATCTACGATTATTCTTCAAAATCAAAAGAATGATAAAGCACAGAAGCGGGCTGAAAAAGGCCGCTGCAATACCCCAACCAATACCACTGCGTCCACGCTCATTAGCAAAATAACCAACTGCAACAGCCAAAACTATCCAAGTTAAAAAAGCAATCATTTTTTATTCTCCTTATCCAATTCATTTTTATAGAATAAAACTATTTCTATGCGTCT
>JBJDXD010000100.1:0-35347 GCA_051866495.1 Phascolarctobacterium sp.
TCCTTTTACATTAAACTCTTACTAATTTTACCACAAATTCACATAAAGTGCGAGACCGAAAATCACATTATAATTGCACTTTTCAGCGCTTAGAGTTATAATTATACTGATATACAATTTTCATTTTTCAACGAGAAAATATTAAAAGGAGACGATAAAATGTCCGAGGTTAGAGTAAGATTTGCGCCCAGTCCCACTGGGTATTTACATATTGGTGGTGCCCGCACCGCGCTGTTCAACTGGCTTTTTGCCCGCAAAATGGGTGGCAAGCTAATCCTGCGCATTGAAGATACCGACATTGAGCGCTTGAAGGAGGATTCCGTAAGCCAAATCATCACAAGCCTGCAATGGTTGGGTATCGATTGGGACGAGGGTCCCGAAAAGGGCGGGGATTATGGTCCCTATTACCAATCTGAGCGTCTAGATATTTATAGAAAATATTGCCAGCAGCTGGTGGAAGAGGGCAAGGCATATTACTGCTTCTGCACTGTGGAGGAACTGGCTAAGGAACGCGAAAAGCAGGCCGCTGCTAAGCTTTCCCCTCGCTATGTGGGCACCTGTCGCGACATTCCTGTGGAGGAGGCCAAGGCTCGTGCAGCAGCTGGCGAAAGCTACACTGTTCGCCTCAAAAATCCCACCGAGGGTTCTATTACCTTCCATGATTTGATTCATGGTGACATCACCTATGGCATGGACCAATTCGATGATTTTGTTATTATGAAATCCAATGGTATTCCTACCTATAACTTTGCCGTTGTTATGGATGATCATCTCATGGGCATGACCCATGTGCTGCGTGCTGAAGAGCATCTTTCTAACACTCCCAAGCAGCTTTTAGTTTATCGCGCCTTTGGCTGGGAGCCGCCTCAATTTGGGCATATGTCCATGATTTTGGCTCCGGACCGCTCCAAGCTGAGCAAGCGCCATGGTGCAACCTCCGTAGAGGAGTTCCGGGGTCAAGGCTATTTGTCCGAGGCCATTGTAAACTATTTGACCCTCTTGGGCTGGGGCCCCGGCGACGAGCGCGAAATTTTCTCTAAAGAGGAAACTGTGCGCCTGTTTGAGCTGGAGCAAATGAGCCACAAGGCAGCAATTTATGATACGAAAAAGCTCACCTGGATGAATGGTCAATACTTGTCCGAGCTGCCCTTGGAAAAGATTTTGCCCGAGGTTAAGCCCTTCTTTGTTAAGGATGGCTTGGTGGACGAGGCTTGGTTTGCTGGCCACGAGGAGTATTTTGCTAAGCTGGTGGACTGTGTGCGCGTGCGTGTAAAAACTCTGCAAGAGGTTGCAGACGCATCCACTTATTTCTTTAAAGACGTAACTGAGTATGACGAAAAGGGTGTAGCTAAGCATTTTAAGCCGGAAAATATTGCCATTATGGAGCAGTGCATTGCAGCTATAGAGGCTGATAATGTTTATGATTTGGCTAGCACCGAGGCTGCTTATAACAAGATTGCAGCTGACAATAATTTGGCCTTGGGCAAGGTTATTCATCCGACTCGCTTGGCTTTGACCGGCAGAACTGTTTCCCCAGGTATGTTTGATGTTATGGTATTGCTGGGCAAGGAAAAGACCTTGGAGAGAATGCATAAGGCCATTGCATATATTAAAAATTGTCTATAAGGCATCATCTTCTTTGTCACGGCTCCTAGGAGTATTATTTATACGCCGTCGTCGCCATTGCGCGAACCTGATGCCTTCTAGACAATTTTAGGATATAGTTATGTTAGGAGGTATATACCGCCTATGAAAGTCTTTTTAACTACAATTATCTGCTTGTTGCTCTGCCTGCCGGTCTTTGCCGACCAGCAGACCACGGTGCTGCAGGAGCAAGCCACTATTAATAAGGCTAGCGCAACGCTGCCCTATATAGATGGTAGTAATGATGTGGCCTATGAAAAGCAGCTGAACACCTTAATTCGGGAAACCGCCACTAAGCTTAGCAAGGAAGTGGGCGGGGGCAGCGTAAGCTATGAGGTGAAGCTCAATCGTCCCAGCCTCGTGAGTATACTCATGTGTGCTACTAATGGTAGCCGCACTGTCTATGCAGGCTTGAATCTCGATTTAACCACGGGCAAGGAGTTTACTGTGACCGACTTTTTTGTAGATAAGGAAGAGGTGCAGCAGGCTCTGGGCGATTATGAACGTGTTCTCTTTGCTGAGAATGGCTTTTATCTGCAGCAGGAAAAATATGGTGAATACAGTGCGTTTGTGCCCTATGCCAAGGTGCTGAACCATATGCGTATTGGTGAAGCAGGCCGCATTATGCAGGTGGCACGCTTGACCAATGCTGCCAGTGGCAAAACTCTGGTGCTGGATAAGCCCGGACTTTTAGCCTTAAAGCTCAATGCCAATCCTTCCACGGGATATAGCTGGCAGGTGAGTGCTAGCAGTGCTGCTGTGACCAAGGTGGGTAGCTCCTTCACCATTGTGCGTGAGGAGGAGGCCATGGTGGGCGCCCCCGGCACAGAAATTATCTTCCTCAATGTGCAGGAGCCGGGCACCTATACTGTGAACATGGAATATAAGCGTCCTTGGGAAAAGCTAAGCTTAGACAAATTTAGCTTTACTGTAGTGGTGCGCTAAGATTCCGCTTAGAAAAAGGAGAAGCAATGGAAAAAGCAGCTATTTCTGTACAAATATATAATGAAACCTATGTGCTGCGCACCTCCGCACCTCAAACACAGGTGCTGAAGATTGCTCAAAACGTGGACGAACGCATGAAGAAGCTGGCAGCGGATAAGCAGGTACAAAACCGTGAGAAGCTGGCAGTGTGGACAGCGCTGGATTTAGCTGCGGAGCTAAGTGAGCTGCAGGAGCGCTACGATAAGCTTTTAGCAGCGGTGCGTGAAAGGTAAAGAACATGAAGCAAGAATATATTGAGCTTTTGGCTCCCGCTGGTAGCTGGGAGGCCTTAGAGGCGGCGGTGAATGCCGGTGCCGATGCCGTGTACATGGGCGGTAAAGCCTTTGGCGCTCGCGCCTATGCCAGCAATTTTGATAAAGAAGAAATGGCGAAGGCTGTTTACTTTGCTCATATGCATCGGGTGCGCCTTTACATCACCGTCAATACCTTGGTGGATGATAGTGAGCTGGAGGAGCTGGCGGATTACCTGCTCTTTTTGCATAACGTGGGCGTGGACGGCATCATCGTGCAGGATTTGGGCGTAATTCGTTTGGCGCGGCAAATTGTGCCGGAGCTGCCCCTGCATGCCAGCACTCAAATGACCATTACCAATAGCAGTGGTGTAGATTTTGCTGTGGCTGCTGGCATGGAGCGCAGCGTTTTGGCACGAGAGCTTTCCCTGAAGGAAATCGAAGCGGCCTGCAGCCGTGGCACGGAGATTGAAACCTTCATTCACGGTGCTCTCTGCGTGTGCTATAGCGGTCAATGCCTGATGAGCAGCCTTATTGGCGGTCGCAGTGGCAACCGCGGTCGCTGTGCCCAGCCTTGCCGCTTGCCCTATAAGCTGCTCAATGCTAAGGGCGAGGACATGCTGGAGGGCAAGGACGCAGGTCAATATCTTTTGAGCCCCAAGGATATGAATACCTTGGCTATTTTGCCCCAGCTGATTGATGCAGGTGTAGTAAGCTACAAAATTGAAGGTCGCATGAAGCGTCCCGAATATGTGGCAGTGGTGGTGGACGCCTATCGCCGTGCCATCGACAGCTACAAGGCAGGCAATTACAATGTTCCTGCCGAGGATTTAGCGAACATAGAGCAGATATTTAATAGAGATTTTACTACGGCTTATTTAACTCATCGTCCCGGCAAGGAAATGATGAGCGACAGACGTCCCAATAATCGTGGCGTCTTGGTAGGTCGCGTAACTAAATTAGATAAGCAGCATAATAAGGCTACTGTGAAGCTGGACAAGGAGCTGCATTTAGGCGATGGCCTAGAGTTTTGGGTCAGCGTGGGTGGCCGCGTTGGCACCACCGTTACGGAAATGCTCAAGGGTGGTACTAACGTAGAGGTTGCTCGCCCAGGCGAGCAAGTGACCATCGACGTGCCCAAGGGCGTGCGCTTTAACGACCGCGTCTTCCGCACTTTGGATAGTCGCCTGATGGCCTATGCTGGCCAATTCTTCGGCCCCGATGCTAAAAAACGCATTGGTGTGAAGGCTGTGGTAACGGCCAAGATAGGCGAGCCCATGACCGTCCTCCTCACGGACGACGAGGGCAACGTAGGCTACGGCGAGACCAGCTTCATCGTAGAAGCGGCGCGGAAGCGCGCGCTGGACGCTGAAGCGGTGCGCAAGCAAATGGACCGCCTTGGCACTACTGAATATGCTCTAACCGATTTAGAGTTTATCCATGACGAAAACGTGATGGTGCCCATGAGCGAAATGAACGAAGCGCGGCGTATGGCCTGTGAGGCCCTGGACGCCGCGCGCTTAGAAGCCTTTGCGCCGGCGCGCACTGCCGTGCACGCCTATAGCGCTAAGCTAGTGCCGATGGCTCATAAGCCGCGCCCTGTGCAAAGCAAGCTAACCGTGCACTGCGACAGCCTGGGCAAGGTGAACGCAGCCTTGCAGGCGGGCGCGGAGCGCATCCTCTTCGGGGGCGACTGCTTCAATCATCAGCTGCCCAGCGAGGCGGATTATAAAAAGGCTGCGGAGCTTTGCCGGAAGGCAGGGCGAGAGCTGGCCTTTGCAACGCCGCGCATTATTAAGGAAGCACAGCTTTCTTATTTCGACAAATTATTTGCACTGTGGCAGGATTTAAAGCCTGACTATGTATATATCAATAATAATGGTCTGTGGCCCTTGGCTAAAAAATATTCTGGCTTAAAGCTCTTTGCCGATATGTCCCTGAACATTTTCAACAGCCAGAGCCTGCAGTTTTGGCAGGAAAATGGGGCTGTTGGCGCTGTCATCAGTCCGGAGCTCACCATGGGCCAGGTACAGCATTTGACTAATGTGAGCCCTCTGCCCTTGGAATGCATGATTCAAGGTCGCTTGGAAATGATGGTTTCAGAATACTGCGTGGGTGGCAGCTTCCTAGGTGATTTGCACAAGGGCGCTTGCCAATTTAACTGTCGCGAAAAATTATTCTTAGGCGACCGCAAGGAGGCTCAATTCCCCGTTGCTACGGACCAATTCTGCCGCATGCATATTTTAAATGCTCACGAATTGTCCTTGGTAGCTAATGTTGAGCAGCTGGCAGAGGCTGGCGTGGCTAGCCTGCGCATAGACGGGCGCGAGTACGACGAGGCCAAGCTGGCAGAGCTCATTGAGCTCTATCGCCGTGTACTGGGCGGCGCTGTAGAAGCTCCGGAAAATCTGCCGGGAACAACCCGAGGACATTATTTTAGAGGTGTGATGTAAATGGCACGCTTTGCAATCAAAACATTGGAATTTGATAAGGTGAAGAGTCTTTTGGCTGCTAAAGCAGGCACCTTTTTAGGCAAGCAGGCTGTGGGCGCCTTGCAAATCGAAAGTGATTTTGCTCGCGTCAAAAGACTGCAGGAGGAAACGGCAGAGGCTCTGCGCATTATGGACGAGGGCAAGCGCTTTCCCTTTGGCGGTGCCTTTAATATCACTGGTGATGTAAAGCGGGCTGAGCTGGGCAGCACCCTGCTGCCGGAGGAGCTGCTGCATATTCAGACTACGGCGGAGGCCCTGCGCTCCATGAAGGAGTTTTTAGCAGATAATGGGGAAATGGCGCCCACCTTGGCAGAATATGCAGGCCAGATGCAGCAATTCTCCCGCTTGGAAAAGCAGATTTCCAGCGCTATTGACGAGCACGCAGAGATTAAGGATAACGCCTCTCCCAAATTAAACGGTCTCAGAACCGCCATTCAAATTTCCAAAAATCGCGTGAAGGATAAGCTGGATAGCATCCTTCATGACCCCAATAATCAAAAATATTTCCAGGATAACATCGTTACCATGCGTGGTGACCGCTATGTTATTCCTGTGAAGCAGGAATATAAAATGAACTTCCCCGGCATCGTCCATGACCAAAGTGGCACCGGTGCTACCCTGTTTATCGAGCCCTTGGCTGTTGTCAATCTGAACAACGATATAAAGCGCTATGTGGCCGAGGAAAGGGAGGAGGTGGAGCGCATTCTGCGCCAGCTCACGCAAAACGTGGGGCAGGAGGCAAGCGCACTTTTAGCAACACTAGAGATTTTTACCAAAATAGATGTGATTTGCGCCAAGGCCTTGCTGGCTCAGGAGCAGCACGCTGTGCGTCCCATGCTGGTTTTAAACGGCAAGGTGGATATTCATCAGGGTCGTCATCCCTTGCTCAATAAGGATATTGTGGTGCCCTTGGATGTGCAGCTGGGCGAAAAATTCACTATGCTCCTGATTACCGGCCCCAATACCGGCGGTAAAACGGTAGCCTTAAAGGCAGTGGGCTTGTTTGCTTTGATGGCACAAACGGGTATGTTCATTCCGGCCCTGAGTGCAACGCTGCCGGTATTTAGAGCAGTGTACGCAGATATCGGTGACGAGCAGAGCATTGAGCAAAGCCTATCCACCTTCTCCGCTCATATGACCAATTTAATAAGCATTTTAAATGAGGTTAAGGCGGGGGACTTGGTGCTGGTGGACGAGATTTGCGCCGGTACGGACCCTAACGAGGGTGCGGCCTTAGCCATGAGTATGCTGGAGCATCTCCACGAAAATAAGGTGCTCACCATGGTGACAACCCACTATAGTGAGCTGAAAACCTTTGCCTATGGTCACGAGGGCATGGAAAATGCTAGCGTGGAGTTTGACCCAATTTCGCTTAGACCCACCTATCGTTTGCTCATGGGCGTGCCTGGTAGCAGTAATGCCTTCAACATCAGCCGTAGGCTGGGCTTGTCTGAAGGCATTATCGAGCAGGCGGGCAAGCTGCTTAATCAGGAGCATGTGCACATGGAAAATGTTCTGCAGGAGCTGGATAGCGAGCGCCGTCGTTATGAAAGCAACAGTGCGGAAATCGAAGCACTGCGCAAAGAAAGCGAGCAGCTGCGTAATGCGCTGGCCTACTCCAAGGCAGAGTTTGAGCGACGCAAGAACGATATGCTGCGCAAGGCTAAGGAGCAGGCGGACGAGATTTATCGTCGCAGCCGCCGTGAGTCCGAGGCTGTGCTGAAGGAGCTGCGCTCCATGAAGGCTGATTACGATGCTAAAAAGCTGGAGGAAGCGGCGGAGGCGGCTCGCAAGCAGCTGAACAAGACGTTGAGCGAGGATGCTCCCTTGCCGGAGGGCTCTCCCTTGGATGCCAAAACGGCCAAGAAGGGCCTCAACGTTTTCGTAATTTCCTTGGGCAAAAACGGCATCATTACGGATGTTAAGGGCAACGAGGTTACGGTGCAGGTGGGCATTCTAAAGATGAATGTGCCTGCGAAAAAGTGCCTTTTGACCAAGGCACAGCCTGCGAATACCAGTGGTGAGCCCAAGAAGCGCAAGGGCTTTACGAAAAACGCTGCGGCAAATTATGCCCACCAAATGTTCGTAGCCAAGTCCGGCAGCGCCAAGCAGGAAATTGATCTGCGGGGCATGACCTTGGATGAAGCCATTCCGGCGGTGGATAAGGCCATCGACGATGCTTTGATCGCTGGTATAGGTCAGCTGCGCTTAATTCATGGCAAGGGCACGGGCGCGCTGCGGGCGGGCCTAACGGCTTATTTAGAAAATAATCGCTTTGTACGCAAGCTGGAAACAGCGGCACTGGATGCCGGTGGCAGCGGCGCAACGGTGATTGATTTATAGGATTTTTAAAAGGAGGCAAATATTATGGTTATGAGTATTGCTGCAAAACATGCTAAGGGCAAGGCTGCCCAAGACAAAATTTTTGGTGCTAACGCTGCTGCAGTAGCAGCTGCTGCAAAATATGGCAAGGATGCTGTAACCAACGCTACCATCGGCGCTATTTTGGACGAAGAAGAAAAGCTGGTGTGCCTGCCCACTGTGGAAAAGGTATATCGTAGCCTGCAAACCAATGAATTGATTGCTTATGCACCCATCAGTGGTTTGCCCGAATATTTGGATTGCGTGCTTACCGCTGCCTTTGGCAGCTCCCGCCCCGAAGGCTACGTTGCCGCTGTAGCAACCGCTGGCGGCACTGGTGCTATCCATCATGCTATCTGGAACTATCTGGACGAGGGCGAAACTGCCCTGTGCTCCGATTGGTACTGGGGTGCTTACAAGGTGCTCTGCGACGATATGGGCCGCAAATTCACCACCTATAAGATGCTGGACGAAAATAATAAATTCAATCTGCCTGCTTTGAAGGCTAAGATTGATGAGCTGCTGGCTCAGCAGGATAATCTGCTCTATCTTTTGAATACTCCTGCTCATAACCCTACCGGCTACAGCCTTAGCGAAGAGGATATGGACGGCGTGTTGAGCGTTTTGAAGGAAGCTGCTGCTAAGCCTAGTAAGAATGTTGTCTTTTTCCTGGATGTGGCCTATATCGACTATGCCGGTGAAAAAGAAGAGGTTCGCAAAATCTTTAAGAAGCTGGGCGGTCTGCCGGCTAATATTCTTTGCATCGTGGGCTACAGCATGTCCAAGGGCTTTACCATGTACGGTCAACGCACCGGTGCTATGATTGGCGTTTCCTCCGATGCAGATGTTATCAAGGAATTTGCTGACATCAACCAGTACACCAGCCGTGCAACCTGGTCCAACATTAATCGTCCTGCAATGCGCACCTTGGCCACTATTTACAGCGACCCTGAGCTGCTGGAGAAGGTTTGCCAAGAGCGTGATTACTATTATCAAATGATTAAGGCTCGTGCTGACCTCTTTACTAAAGAGGCCAAGGAATGCGGTCTGCCCATGCTGCCCTATGTAGCTGGCTTCTTCCTGAGCATTCCAGCTAAGAACCCCGATGCAATTTGCGATAAGCTCCATGAGGATAATATCTTCGCCGTACCTCTGGCTGCTGGCGTGCGTATTGCCGTTTGCGCAGTACCCCTGAAGAAAATCGCCGGTATGGCTGCTAAGGTGAACGCAGCTATGCAGGCTGTGGAGCAATAATGTTAGCCTGGAAGCTGCCTTGTGGGCAGCTGCGTCAGGTGGAGGAGGGTAGCACTCTGCTAGAGGTTGCTAAATCCCTGCAGGCTAGCTTTGCTTCCCCTGTTGTAGAAGGTATTTTTAATAATGAAGCCATTGATTTGCAAAAGCCCCTTTATGAGGATGGCGAAATTGGCTTTGTCGAAGTGAATACGGAGGAGGGTATGCGTGTTTATACGCGCACCCTGCTCTTCATGCTGCTAGTGTGCACCAAGCGCTTGCGCCCTGATGTGGAAATCGAGGTGCGCAATACCTTGGGCAGCGCTCTTTACTGTGCTGACCATTCCAGCCACAAGCTGACTGCCGAGGATATCAAGGCTATTGAAGCAGAAATGCGCCAAATGGTAAATTGCAAAGCTCCCATTAATCTTAAGCGTTTGCCCAAGGCTGAGGCGATGCAGGTGGCTTGCTCCTTTTGTACCTCCGATAGAGAGGCTTTGCTGAAGCAGGTGCCTGAGGATGCAGTGCTCTCCCTTTATTATCTTGATGGTCAACCAGGCTATTTCTTTGGCCCCATGTGCCCTGATTGCGGCTATGTGCCCAATTTTGAGCTCCTGCCCTATGGGGATGGTGTGGTTATCAATTATCCTGATACAGGGGACTGGACTTATTTGCCACCCTTTGAGGATAAGCCTCGCTTGAATGCTGCTTACCAAGAGGCGGAGAATTGGTCCGCCATGATTAAGTGTAATACCATTGGCAAGCTAAATAAGCTTATTGAAGAGGGCTATGCCGGTCGCATTATTCAGGTTGCAGAGGCATTGCACGAGAAAAAGCTGGCTGGTATTGCGGATTTGATTGCTGCCCGCAAGGATGAGCTGAAGCTGGTTTTGATTGCCGGTCCTTCTTCCTCCGGCAAGACCTCTACGGCTCAGCGTCTGAGCATTCAAATGGCGGTGAATGGCCTGAGACCCATGCCTATTTCCATGGATGATTATTATCGCAATCGAGTGGATTCTCCTCGCAAGGCGGATGGTAGCTATGATTTTGAATGCTTGGAGGCCATTGATTTGGAGCTTTTCAACGACCATTTGCAAAAGCTTTTGGCTGGCGAGAGGGTGAAGATGCCCAAGTACAATTTCCGCACGGGCTTTAGAGAGTATCGCGGCAATGAACTGCAGATGCAGGAAAATTCTGTGCTGGTAGTTGAAGGCATTCATGGCTTGAATGAAAGGCTTACTGCTTCCATTCCTGCCCATAAAAAGATGAAGATTTATGTGAGCGCTTTAACGCCCATGTCCTTTGATGAGCACAATCGCATTCATACCACCGATGCACGCCTTTTGCGCCGCATGGTGCGGGATAGCCAGTTCCGCTCCCATGATGCGGAGGCAACCTTGACCCTGTGGAGTGATGTGCGCGAGGGTGAGGAAAAGTATATTTTCCCCTTCCAAACCAGTGCGGATGTGGTTTTCAACACTACTTTGATTTATGAGTTGGCGGTGCTAAAGAAATACGCTGTGCCCCTGCTGCAAGCTGTGCCCCGCGAGTCTGGCAAAGCCTTTATGACGGCACAACGCTTGCTCACTATGCTCTATTATGTTAAAGAAATTGATGATGCTGCTATTCCAAACAACTCCATCCTACGGGAATTTGTAGGAGGCAGTATTTTCAAGGATGCTTTGTAAGAATTTTGGCTTTGCTGAAGGGAGGCGGGCGAGTGGCAGAAGAAATGCAAACTGAAAATGTTAAATTTGACGAGAAGCAGATTACGGAAAAGGAGCTGCAAAAGTATGAGCAGCACTATAGTGATGGAGGCTTCTTAGAAAAGCTTACCAAATATGGTAAGATAATTGGCATTAACGCTCTTTATAAGGCGGTGCAGCTGTGGTTTGTTATGCAAAAGCCAGATGTGCCTGCCGGAACTAAGGCTGTTATTATGGGGGCCTTGGGCTACCTAATCGCCCCCTTGGATTTCTTGCCAGACCTAATGCCTGTCTTGGGCTATACCGATGACCTTGTGGCCATTACCTTTGCTCTGATAAAGGTTCAAGGCTATATAGACGAAGAGGTAGAGCGCAAGTCGAAGAATTTGTTAACTAAAATCTTTGGTGAAGAAGCTGTTAGCAAGCTCTAAAAATTGCAGAAAAATAACACGCTCCTGTGCATTAGTAGTGCGCAGGAGCGTGTTTTGCGTATAAACATTTGTTTCGAGTAACATTTCGTTACAGTTACATGATTATATAAAATGCAAAAGCTATTCTAATAATTTAGCAATATCTGGCAGGGGAGCGACAGTGCGCTTTAAAATGCCGTGCATATAGGCAATGGCGATGCCATAGTTGGTCATGGGAACGCCTTGGGCTAGAGCAACCTTATTGCGATGCACCATTTCCTTTTCGTTAAGCATGCAGGCACCGCAGTGTACCACCAGCTTATAAGCACTCAAATCTGCAGGAAATTCGGTGCCGCTGGTGAAGCAAAATTCCGGCTCAGCCTTGGTATATTGGCGAATCCAGTTGGGCATTTTTACAGTGCCTATATCCTGGCATTGACGGTGGTGGGTGCAGCCCTCGCTAATAAGAATTTTGTCCCCGTCCTTAATATCATCCAATGCCCTTACGGCCTTCACGGCGTTATACAAGCTACCCTTGTAGCGTGCCATAAGGATGGAGAAGGAGGTAAGGGGAACGGAGGGAGGAACGATTTGGCTAACCTTGGCAAAGGCTTGGCTATCAGTAATAACCATGCGTGGAGGATTAGCTAGCTTGAGCAGTGCCTGAGCTAGCTCTGTTTCCTGCACTACCATGGCAATAGCATTATTGTCCAAAATATTGCGCAAAACCTGCTGCTGGGGCAAGATAAGGCGTCCCTTGGGAGCAGCACTATCGATGGGCGTTACCAGAATAACAACATCCAGGGGCTGGAGTAAATCCCCAACAAGCTGACGCTCCGTTTCCCTGGGCTTTAAGGCAGCAATGGCTTCCTTAAGTTCATGGATGTTGGTGCCGGCTTCAGCGCTAACTAAAAAGCAGCTTTTAGTAAGCTTCATGGCATTTACAGTGAGTAAAGCCTTTTGCATATCCTCCAAAAGCTCGATTTTATTCAACACTAAAATAGCAGGCAGATTTTTCTCCTGTACCTTGGCCCAGAGCGCTTCATCCTCATGGGTCAGACCTATCTGTGCATCCACAACGAGAAGCACAATATCGCATTTATTGAGCACCTGATAGGCTTTTTCAATGCGCAGCTTGCCCAGCTCGCCCTCGTCATCGATGCCCGGAGTATCAATAATCATGACAGGCCCCATGGGTAGCAGCTCCATAGCCTTGTAAACAGGGTCCGTAGTGGTACCCTTTTGCTCGCTGACAATGGCCAGATTTTGGCTGGTAATAGCGTTGATAAGGCTGGATTTGCCAGCGTTACGTTTGCCAAAAATGCCAATATGCACCCGTTCTGCTGCGGGAGTAGTGTTTAAGCTCATAAATTTTCCCTCCTTAAAATAATTTCTTCACCGTTAAAGCTGTTCTCCTCCCTTATAATAAGAGAGGCAAAAAAGCGCAAAAAGCACTGAGGACAAGCCACAGTGCTTTTAAAAAGTAACAAAGACTAAAAATCAATCCACTAATTCCATCTTGGGATTAGGATTATACTTGCGTCCGGCCTTGGCACAATCATTGCCATTAACCTTGACAATATCAGCAGTGAAGTTGATATTGCCGTCAAAGAAGGAGGAGCCTACAGCATAGGTATCAACGGGCACGCCCATTTCTTCGAAGGCAGCAACGCGAGCAGCATCAAAACCACCGGAAACTATAATCTTTACATGATTAAAGCCTTCTGCATCCAAGGCGCGGCGCACGTTGCAAACAAGCTCCTTGCACACGCCGGTGGGCTTAAAGGTGCCGATTTGGGTCCACAGGCTCTTATCAACCATGGAGCCGGAGGTATCAAGACGCACACCTGCCAGCTTTTTACCCAGCTTACGAGCTACAGCCAAGGAAGTATTTACGCAGTCGTTGTCAAAGTCAACTAAAGCAATGCGAGCAATGGAAGGATCTACATATTTATCAAAGGCAGAGGTAGCAGCAACAGTGTCACCGTTATAGGATGCAATTAGCGCATGGGGAATGGTACCCAAGCCCTTGCCGCCGCTAGCCAAGGCATTGGCATCGGTGGAGAAGCCATTGATGCCGCCAACTTTAGCTGCATAGCCATCGGATTCCTGGGTTTGGTAAATATCATAGCGAGCAGGGAAGAAAAGCACGGGCTTGCCATTAGCGGCCTTCACAACCCTGCGCACATTGGTGGCAATGCGGCTTTGGCGGGCTAAAATACCCAAATAAATAGTTTCCAAATGAGCAAAATCCTGATAGTCGCCTTCAATGGTCATAACGGTTTCCCATTCTTCGACCTCTTCGCCATCGTGCAGGGAATGGATAACGATGTTTTCCGGATGGAAGGCACAGGTTTTAATTAAAGCGATTACCTCATCAGTGCCGCAAACTACAACATTATCGCGAGCGAAAATTTGCATTAAAACACGAGGATGATAGTTATCGCCATTTAAAATTTCTTGCGAGCGCAGGAAATAAGCATCGGTATAATAACCAGCTTTAATTTTTTCTACAGGAAAGCTGAAGCTTTCAACAGGTAGTCTGTTTGCCATTTTTAGGGCCTCCCAAAAATTTTCTTTGATTACACTATTCTAGCATTGAATGTGATTAAAAATATGATACAATAATAACGCTGCTTATTCAAGCCCTTTAGGGTAATTTTTGTGTTCTTTTTCTTTAAGTGATGGTGTAAGTATGTCTAATATGAGTAAAAAATATACGGTTCTGTTATTATCTGCTCCCATTGGCTCTGGCCATAGGCTGGCAGCGGAGGCCTTAAAGGAGGTACTTAGCCAAAATCCTGAGGTGGAGGTTATACATGGTAATGTGTTTGACTTTTTTCCGCATATTCTAGGTACAACCTTTTTGCATACCTATTTGTGGATTTTGGACTGTTGTCCTTGGCTGTATGAGCTGGCCTATAAATGGGGAAATAGCCAAGGGGGCTCCCTTTGGCTACGAGGATTAATCAATCGCACCTTGGCTTGGCTAGGAGGTAGTTATTTACAACGCATCAGCCCTGATGCAGTTATCGCAACTCATGCTACGCCTGCAGGTATTATGAGTTATTACAAAGAAAACCATCCAGAGCTGTTTCTTGGAGCGGTGATAACAGATTTTACAGTACATAAATGGTGGCTTTGTGAGGGCGTTGATGCTTATTTTTTGGCAGATGAGAGCTTAAAAAACAAAATCACTGTGCCCAGCCAGGTTTATGCCTTTGGCATTCCTGTAAGGCAGAGCTTTAAGCATAATGATTATGCTGCTTGTCGCAAGCAGTATGGCTGGGCTGCCAAGGAAAGGGTGTGCCTCATCATGGGCGGTGGCGAAGGCCTCTTACCCATGGAGGAAATGCTAGAGGTTTTAGGGACTAAAAATATACAGGACCTACGCTTAGTAGCTATAACGGGACATAATGAAAAGCTCTGCCAAAAATTGCAGCAGAGATTTGTGAGTGCAAGCACTGTTCTAAACAAGGATAGTGAAAAAGGCTATGCCTGCCCCATAGAAATATACGGCTTTCGCCAGGATGTGCCCCGAATGCTGGCTGGCGCTGATATGATTATCACTAAGGCCGGTGGCTTGACCTGTGCTGAGGTGTTGGTCTCCGGTCTAGAGCTCTTAATATATAAGCCCTTACCGGGGCAGGAGCAGGGGAATGCGGCCTTTTTGCAAAAGCATTATGGGGCTAGTGTTTGCCAAAGCTTGGATGAATTGGTGCTAGCAGTACAAGGCTTGGCCAGCAAGGAGCGCAATTTACAAAGCCAAAAGTCCTTGGGAAATCCCCTGGCTGCGGAGCAAATCAGTGCTTTTGTCCTAGCTAGATTACGGGCAAAAGAGAATTGTTGAAAATTTTGCCACTTGACCAATAGAATTTTCTTCATTATAATGAGATAAAATTACTTACTCTGTTAAGGGAAAGCTTTTTTCTCGTTTTAGGAGCAGGATGACTAGCGAAGGATGTACCCTATGAAGAAAATGGATACTTTATATTTGGCTGCTATCTGTGCTGTGGGTGGCTTTGGGCGAGCCAAGATCATGAAGCTGGTGCAGGCTTTGGGCTCAGCTAGGTCCGTTTACGAGGCAAACTTTGAGCAGCTAATGGCAACTGGTATAGTAAAAGAGGACGCTGTAGCAGGCTTTGTGAGCAAAAGAAAGTCGGACTTACCAGAGCGCCTACAGCGCTTTTGTGATTTACATGGCGTAGCCTTGCTTAGCTATCAGGATGCAGCATATCCTAAAAATTTGTTGCAAATATCCGACCCACCGCTGGTGCTGTATGTGAAGGGTAGCTTGCCTACTGAGGGCTATTGCTTAGGTGTTGTGGGCTCAAGGGAGTGCACCGCCTATGGCAAAAAGGCTGCCAAGCTTTTTACTAAGGAATTGGCTCAGCGCGGCATACCCATTATTAGCGGTGGCGCTCGCGGTATAGATACTGAGGCTCACGAGGCTTGCTTAAGTGTGGGCGGACATACTGTGGCTGTGCTAGGCTGTGGTATTGATATTGCCTATCCTGAAGAAAACGCCGGCCTTTTTGAGCGCATTGTGCGTGCCGGTGGAGCTGTAATTAGTGAGTATGCACCGGGAATTAAGCCATGGGCTAAGAATTTTCCGGCTCGCAATCGTATTATCGTGGGCTTGTCCCAAGGCGTTTTAGTTGCTGAAGCCAAACAAAAAAGTGGCGCTATAATTACTGCTCATATAGCGGCTGATGAAAACAGGGATGTTTACTGCGTGCCCGGAAATATTTTTGAAGCTACCAGCAAGGGCTGCCATGAGCTGATTCGCACCGGCGCCAAGCTAGTGGATACTCCCCAGGATATTTTAGAGGACAAAGTGCAATGGGAGCTTGCTTGCAAGGAAAAACCAACCCAGACTAGTATCTTTGATTTTATGGCTACTGAGGCGGGCGATAAGACTGAGCTACAGGTACAGATCTCTGAGCTAGGCACTAAGCTTTTGGAGCTTTTAAAGGCCGGTAGTCAGTCCTTAGAGGAGCTGGTGGAGGACAGTGGTGCCGATTTTGCCAGCGTGAGCATGGAGCTATTAGAGCTGCAGGCCATGGGTTTGATTAACCAAAACCAAGCTCTGCGCTACTACCGTAGGTAGGAGGAAGAAATATGACAATGAATCTGGTTATCGTGGAATCTCCCACGAAATCCAAGACAATAGAAAAATTCTTAGGTAAGAATTATAAGGTGAAGGCATCCATGGGGCATTTGCGTGATTTGCCCAAGAGTACCTTCGGCGTGGATGTGGAGCATGATTTTGAGCCTAAGTATATCAATATTCGTGGTAAGGGCGACCTGATTAAGGAGCTGAAAACCTTAGCCAAAAAGGCTGATAAAGTATATCTAGCAACTGACCCTGACCGCGAGGGCGAGGCAATTAGCTGGCATTTGGCTCATATTTTGGATTTAGATGCTAAGCAAAATTGTCGTATCGAATTTCATGAAATTACGGGCAGTGCCGTTAAGGATGCTATAAAGCATCCCCGTACCATTGATATGGATATGGTTAATGCCCAGCAGGCACGCCGTATTTTGGATCGCATTGTTGGCTATGAGCTGAGTCCGTTATTGTGGCGCAAAATCCGTAAGGGCTTGAGCGCAGGCCGTGTGCAATCAGTTGCTGTAAAAATTGTTGCTGATAGGGATCGGGAGATTGAAGCCTTTGTGCCCGAGGAATATTGGACACTGAATGCTAAGCTGCGCGAAACAGCCAAGGCTCCCATCTTTGAAGCCGAAGCTGTTAAGTTTAAGGGCAAAAAGCTGGAGCTTAAGAATGCGGAGCAAGCCCATGCAGCTGAGGCTGCCTTAAAGGCAGCAAAATATATTGTTAATAAGGCGGAGAAGAAGGAGCGCAAGCGTCATCCTGTACCGCCCTTTACAACCTCTAATTTGCAGCAGGAGGCTAATAAAAAGCTAAATTTCTCTGCGAAAAAGACCATGATGGTTGCTCAACAGCTTTATGAGGGCGTAAATTTGGGCAAATCCTCCGTGGGTCTTATCACCTATATGAGAACGGACTCCGTGCGTTTGGCTGATGTGGCAATCTCTGAGATTCGCGATTATATTAACAATAATTTGGGTAGCGAGTATTGCTCTCCTAAGCCCAATCATTATAGTGCCAAAAAGAATGCTCAGGATGCCCATGAGGCTATTCGTCCCACTAGCGTGCTGCGCACGCCGGAGGAAATCGCTAGATTCCTCACTGTGGACCAGCTCAAGCTTTATACTTTGATTTGGAAGCGTGCTGTGGCTAGCCAAATGAGTGATGCTGTTTATGATATGACCACCTTGCTCATCGATGCCGGAGATTATCAGCTGCGAGCAACTGGCTCTATTTTGCGTTTTTCTGGCTTTTTGGCGCTCAATACCAAGCTTAGTGATGAGGAAAAGGATAAATCCGTGCCCTATATCGAGGCGGGCAAAGAGCTTATTCTGCACAAGCTTTTGCCGGCGGAGCAGCATTTTACGGAGCCGCCTGCGCACTTTACTGAAGCGACCTTGATTAAGGAGCTGGAGGAAAAGGGTATTGGCCGTCCCTCCACCTACGCACCCACCATCGTAACTATTATCAGTCGTGGCTATGTTGTTAAAGAAGGTAAAAAGCTTTTAATTACGGAGCTTGGCAACCAAACCACGGATATGCTGACTCAATATTTTGAAGGCTTAATCAGCATTCCCTTTTCCGCAACCATGGAAGAGGATTTAGACTTAATCGCCGAAGAAAAGGCTAATTGGGTTGAGGTGCTGCGTAAATTTTATAATCCCTTTAAGCGTGATGTGAAGCGCTTTGAGGAGGAGTGCCCGGCGCTGCCGCCGGCACCGCCTGAGGTTAGCGACGTCAAATGCGAAAAATGTGGTGCCTTCATGGTTATCAAGGAAGGGCGCTTTGGTAAATTTTTAGCTTGCCCCAATTTCCCCAACTGTCGCAATGCTAAGCCCATTGTGAAGAAGATTGGCGTGCCCTGTCCTGTTTGCGGTGGTGATATCATCGAGCGCAAGACTAAAACCGGCAAGACCTTTTATGGCTGCGAAAAGTATCCTGATTGCGAATATACCACATGGGATTTACCATTAAACGAAAGCTGTCCTCAATGCGGTCATATGCTGGTAGAGCACACCGATAGAAGTGGCCGCAAGCGTAAATATTGTAGTAATCCGGACTGTGCTAACGCGCGTCCTGTGCGCCCGGCAGCAGAAAAGACTGCAAGCTCTGCAAAGGCTACTAGCAGTAATAGAGCTAAGAAATCTACCAAAAAAGAGTAATAGCAAAGGATTAAATACATGAAACCGATTCATATCATTGGTGCCGGGTTAGCGGGCTGTGAAGCTGCTAATCAGGTTACCAAAATGGGCATTCCCGTGATTTTACACGAGATGCGCCCTGTAAAAAGTGATGCTGCTCACAAAACTGATTATTTTGCGGAGCTTGTTTGCAGCAACAGCCTGCGTGCAGCAAATATCGAAAATGCTGTAGGCCTTTTGAAGGAAGAAATGCGCCGCTTAGGCTCCTTAATTATGGAGCAGGCGGATAAGCATCAGGTGCCGGCCGGTGGTGCCCTTGCCGTGGATAGGGATGGCTTTGCTGCCGGTGTAACCGAGGCCGTACAAGGCAATCCCTTGGTTACCATTGTGCATGAGGAGGTCACCAATTTAGAAGCCTTAGAGGGCATTGTGATTGTAGCTAGCGGTCCTTTGACCAGCGATGCTTTATTTGCCAATATTCAAGAGCTTGTGCAAAAGGATTATTTTCACTTCTTTGATGCGGCTGCTCCCATCGTAACAGCCGATTCCTTGGACTATGATAAGGTTTATCGTGCTTCTCGTTATGATAAGGGTGGGGCGGATTATTTGAATTGTCCCTTCTACACTAAAGAGGAGTATCTGGCCTTTTATGAAGCTCTGTGCAGTGCTGAAAGCGCTCCTGTGAAGGATTTTGAACACGATGTCTTTGAAGCCTGCATGCCCATTGAAGAAATGGCTGCCAGAGGCGAGGATACCATGCGCTTTGGTCCTCTCAAGCCTGTGGGGCTTATTGACCCTCGTAACGGCAAGGAGGCCTATGCCGTGGTGCAGCTGCGTCAGGATAATGCGGCTGCGTCCTTATACAATATTGTAGGCTTTCAAACTCATTTAAAATGGGGTGAGCAAAAGCGTGTTTTTGGTATGATTCCCGGCTTAGAAAAAGCCGAGTTCGTGCGCTATGGCGTGATGCACAAAAATACCTATTTAAATTCTCCCCAGCTTTTGGATGAGCATTTCTGCTTGCGCGAGAACAAGCGCTTTTATTTTGCTGGACAGATGACTGGTGTTGAGGGCTATGTAGAATCGGCTGCATCAGGTCTTATGGCTGGCCTGGCTGCCGCTAGAGCGCAGCTGGGGCTGCCCCAGGTGGACTTTCCAGCCGAAACTGCCCATGGTGCCTTGGCGAAGTATATCAGTAACGAGACAATAGAAAACTTTCAGCCCATGAATGTTAACTTTGGCTTGCTTCCGCCCCTTGCAGTGCGCATTCGCAAGAAGAGGGAAAAGAATGCGCAGATCGCAGCTAGAGCTCTCGAAGCCTTGGCTGTATTCCAAAATAACTTAAAAAATACTAGCAAAATGGAAAATTTAGCTTGACAGCAAAGCTGGATTAGTTTATTATAATTGTGACAATTTTCTAAATGCTGCTTCAAGGATGAACAGTGCTCTTAGGGGCACTGTTTTTCTTATTTTGAAACAAGATTTTCAGAGTACACTAATTAGATAATTGTGAACTATTTAAAAAATACTTGTATTCAGAAGATTTTTGTGTTAGGATATGTCTGGAGGAGTTGCAAGTAATGACGACTACTTTTGAGCAGTATCCTGAAAGATTCTTAAATTATTTAACAGTGGAAAAGGCTTGCTCAGAGCTAACGGTGACAAATTATCGCAAGGATTTGCAGAGCTTTGCCGCCTTTTGGCGTGAGCGTGCCCAAGGAGCGGTGCTGTGGGAGCGAGTTAGTCCTTTGGATATTCGTGCTTATCTTGCTTATCTCAATGAGAAGGCCTATGCACGTCGCACTATTGCCCGCAGAATATCCGCCCTGCGTTCCTTTTACAAATTTTTGGTACGGGAAAATATTCTCGATACCAGCCCCTTAAGCAAGGTGCGTTCGCCCAAGCTTGAGAAACGCTTGCCCACCTTTTTAGACGAGGTGGAGATTGACGAGCTTTTGACCTTGCCTGATAAAAAGCCCTTAGGGCTGCGAGATCAGGCGATTTTAGAGCTTTTGTATGCTACGGGCTGTCGCGTAAGCGAGCTTGTTGGCTTGACCTGCCAGCGTCTAGATTTGAGCAACCGTTTTGTGATTTTATTAGGTAAGGGGGATAAGGAGCGCCTAGTACCACTGGGAAATACCTGCTGTGAGGCTGTAGCAGCCTATTTTCCCTGCAGGCAGGAGTTAATGCGAAAATATCATGTAGAGCAGCATGATTTTGTTTTCGTCAATAATCGTGGGGGCGTGTTGACGGATCGCAGTGTGCGCCGTATATTAGATAAGTACATCGGACAATTGGCATTAAAAAAACAGGTAAGCCCGCACACCATTCGCCATACCTTTGCTACGCATTTGTTAGCACATGGGGCGGATTTACGAGCTGTGCAGGAGCTTTTAGGACATGCCAATCTATCTACTACTCAGATTTATACCCATGTAACTACAGAGCGCATTGCCACTGTTTATAAACAAAATCATCCTAGAGCTTAATTTAAATGAGGAGGCAAATCATGGAATTATTAGAAAAAACCAGAAAAATTAACAGATTGCTGCAAAAAGGTGATAGGGCAGAATATGGTGAAATTGCACAATTATTGCGTGATGTTATCGAGGCTAACACCTATATTGTTGGCACAAAGGGTGAAGTAAAGGGTTATGCCCTTATCCATGAATTTGAATGTGATATTATGCGTGAGCAGGTTTTGGATAACAAGAAATTTCCGGATGATTACCTGAGCCTTATTATGCGTGTTAAGGAAACCTTGGCGAATATTCCTCACGAAAATCAAAACTGCTCCTTTATTAATCATACAAAATGCATTTTTAAGGACAAGATGACCACCGTTGTTCCTATTTATGGTAATGGTGAGCGCATTGGGACCTTGATTGTGGCTAAATATGATGCTCGCTTTGATGACGATGATTTGCTTTTGGCTGAATATGCAGCAACTGTCTTGGGCGTAGAAATTCTTCATGATAGAGATACCCAAATTGCTGATGATGCTCGCAAGAAGGCTATGGTTCAGGTTGCCTTTGATACTTTGTCCTATTCTGAAATGGAAGCCATTGTTAATATTCTAGGTGAGCTGAAGGGCAACGAGGGCCTTTTGGTAGCTTCTAAGATTGCGGACCGCGTTGGCATTACCCGTTCTGTTATCGTTAATGCCCTGCGTAAATTTGAGAGTGCCGGCCTGATTGAAACCAAGTCCCTAGGCATGAAGGGTACCTATATTCGTGTCCTCAATGATTTGCTTTTTGCCGAATTAAAGAAGAGAACTAAACAGAGAATCTAAAATACAACAAAAATTCCGGAGATTTTGAGGAGTCTCCGGAATTTTTATGTATAATCTAAAATTAACAGTGTACAAGATATCAAAACATGTTATAATAGCAGTAGGCATTTTTCACGAAAATGGAGGTTGTTTCAATGCAAAAAATTGATCAGGCTTGTGTAAATACTCTGCGCTTTTTGGCAGCGGATCAGGTGGAGAAGGCAAAATCCGGTCATCCGGGCTTCCCGCTGGGCACCGCTCCCTTGATGTATACTATTTGGGATCGCTATATGGGCTATAACCCCGCTAATCCGAACTGGTTTAACCGCGACCGCTTCATCCTTTCTCCCGGTCATGGCAGTGCTTTGCTCTATGCTATGCTGCATTTGGCTGGCTATGACCTGTCCTTGGATGAGCTGAAAAACTTCCGTCAATGGGGCAGCAAAACTCCTGGACATCCGGAATATGGTCTGACTCCTGGCGTTGACGTTTCCACCGGTCCTTTAGGTCATGGCTTTGCCATGGGCGTTGGCTTTGCTATTGCTGAGGCTATGCTAGCCGGCAAATATAATAAACCTGATTTCCCTGTTGTAAATCACTATACCTATGGTTTGACCTCTGATGGCGACTTGATGGAAGGCGTTTCCTGCGAAGCAGCTTCCTTAGCCGGCACCTTGGGCTTAGGTAAATTGATTTACTTATACGATGACAATAAGATTACCATTGAAGGCGACACTTCCATTGCCTTTACCGAGGATGTAGAAGCTCGTTTTAAAGCTTATGGCTGGCAAGTTCTGCGTGTAGCTGACTCCGAGGATGTGGAAGCTATGGCTGCTGCTATTAAAGAAGCTCAGGCAGATACCATGCATCCGTCCCTGATAATCGTGCGCACTCACATCGGCTTTGGTAGCCCCAAACAGGACAGTCCCTCCTGCCATGGCGAGCCCTTGGGTGCTGAAGCTCTGGCAGCTACCAAGGAGAAGGCTGGTTGGCCGGCAGAAATGTTCTACGTTCCTGAAGAAGCTAAGGAGCATTTCGCTGCTAAGCTGCCCGCTTGCGCTAAGGCTGAGGCTGACTGGAATGCGCTGATGGAAGATTACAAGGCTTGCTATCCGGAGCTGGCAGCTGAATTAGCTGACCGCATGGCTGGCAAGATTAACGTAGATTTAGAAGCTTTAGAAGCTATTTTTAAAGACCAAGCTAAGAGTGCTACCCGTGCTTCCAGCGGCGATGTTATTCAAAAGCTGGCAGAGCAGGTTCCTGCATTAGTTGGCGGCAGCGCTGACCTTGGTCCTTCCAATAAGACTGTAATGAAGGCTGGCGGCTACTTCTCCAAGCTGGACCACACCGGCCGCAACATTCACTTTGGTGTGCGCGAGCATGCCATGGGCACCGTGCTTAATGGTTTGGCACTGCATGGTGGCTTCGTTCCCTTCGGCGGTACCTTCTTAGTATTTGCCGATTTCCTGCGTCCTACCATTAGAATGGCAGCACTCATGGGCATTCAATCCATCTTCGTGCTTACTCATGACTCCATTGCCTTGGGTGAGGATGGCCCGACCCATCAACCCATCGAAACTACTATGGGTCTGCGCTTGATTCCCAATATTTCCGTGATTCGTCCGGCAGATGCTTTGGAAACTGCTGTAGCTTGGCAACAGGCTTGCCTGAACAAAACTAAGCCTACCTGCTTGCTGTTGAGCCGTCAAAACCTGCCCGTTATGCACGAGCATGCTGCAGTAATTCACGAGTATGCAGCCAAAGGCGCATATGTGCTGAGCCCGGCTAAGGAAGCTGCTAAGGTTATTTTGATTGGTACCGGCAGCGAGGTTGAATTGGCGCTCAAGGCACAGGCTAAGCTGGCAGAGGAAGGCATTGACGCTAGCGTAGTATCCATGCCCAGCTGGGATTTATTCGATGCTCAAAGCGACGAATACAAGGAAAGTGTATTGCCCGCTGGCGTTACCAAATTTGCTGTGGAAGCAGGCGTGCCCTATGGCTGGAGCCGCTACACCGGCAGTGAAAAGAATGTACTCGGCATCACCACCTTCGGTGCATCCGCTCCTGGTGGCGTAATGCTGGAAAAATATGGCTTCACTGTTGATAATCTGGTAGCTAAGGTTAAAGCAGTGCTGTAAGCTTAATATTGCATTGGATTTTGAGGGACCGGGGATGCAGTGCGTCCTCGGTCCTTTTTGGAAAGGGGTAATTCCCATGCTAAAACATTTATTGACCATTGCTGGTAGTGATTCCAGTGGTGGGGCCGGCATTCAAGCCGATTTAAAAACCTTTGCCGCTCATGGTACCTTTGGCATGAGCGTTATTACTGCGGTTACTGCCCAAAACACCTGCGGTGTGACCAAGGTGCAGGATATTGCGCCGGATATTGTTAAAGCTCAGATTGCGGCCGTCTTTGACGATATTCGTGTAGACGCAGTAAAAATTGGCATGCTTTCTCGTCCGGAGACCATAAAAACCATTGCCGCTTGCCTGCGCAAGTATAAGCCGGAAATCATCGTGCTTGACCCTGTAATGATTTCTAAAAGTGGCTATCCTTTGCTGCAGCCAGAGGCCTGTGAGACCTTGATTAGCGAGCTTTTGCCCTTGGCAACCTTGGTTACTCCTAATCTGCCCGAGGCTGAGGCTATTAGTGGCATGAAGGTTACTAAAAAAAAGGAAATGCGTCCAGTAGCCGAAAAGATTATTGCCCTTGGTGCCAAAGCAGTGCTAGTAAAGGGTGGGCATTTGAGCGATACTGCGGATGATTTGCTGTTTGATGGTCAAGAGGAAATATGGTTCGCCGGTGAACGTATTGCTACGAAAAATACCCATGGCACAGGTTGCACTTTGTCCAGCAGCTTGGCAGCGAACTTGGCTAAGGGCTTAAGCCTTAAAGAGGCAGTGCGTGCCTCTAAGGATTATGTAACGGAAGCCATTGCCCATGGCATTGCTTTGGGTAATGGCTGTGGTCCCACGCATCATTTTGTGGACTTGTATAGAAAGGCAGGTATTTTAGAATAATGGAATTAACAAATGTTTTTGGCAAGCTTGTGGAGCGCCTGCGCCAGAAAAAGCCCGTGATTCACGCAATTACTAATTATGTGACCGCTGAAAGCTGTGCTGATGTGGCTTTGGCAGCAGGTGCCTCTCCGGTTATGGCCGATGAGCCAGAGGAAGTGGAAGAAATTACTGCCGGTGCAGATGCTTTGGTTTTGAATTTAGGCACTATTAGCTTTAATAAGCAAATCGCCATGGAACGTGCTGTAGCAGTAGCTAAGAAAAAGGGCATTCCGGTAGTGCTTGACCCTGTTGGGGTAATGACTTCCAAAATGCGCCTAAATTTTGCTCTGCAGCTTTTAAATAAGGGCTATATCGACATCGTGCGCGGTAACTACAGTGAGTGCAACGCCTTGTTAACCGGTAGCACTGGTGGTCATGGTGTGGATAATTTAGACGGTGAAACAGAAGAGGGTGTAGCTCTCAAGGTAGCTAAGGATGCAGCTAGCAAATTTAACTGCGTTTTTGCTCTGACCGGCGCCATCGACAATATTTCCAACGGCAAACAGGCTGTTGTTTTAAACAATGGTCACCCTTTGATGCAGGATATCACCGGCAGTGGTTGCATGACTAGCACTCTTGTAGCTTGCTGCGCTGCCGTGACTAAGGATATGATGGTAGCTGCTGCCCTAGGTGTAGTTATCATGGGACAAAGTGCCGAGCTGGCTGCCAACTTCTTAGAAAAGAAGGACGGGCCCGGCATGTTTAAGGTGCGTTTACTAGACTGCGTCTATCATGTGACCACTAAGTGGAATTTAGTAAAGATGAAGCCTGAGGAAAAGGTTTCCTAAAGCCTATGGGAGAGCAAAAGAAATTTGACAAAAAGCAAATTGACTATAGTATTTATCTTTTGACTGATGATGAATGCTTAAAGGGGCGTCCCTTGCTTGCTTGCGTGGAGCAAGCGCTTCTAGGTGGCGTGACCTTGGTGCAGTATCGCTCTAAATTCAAGGACGGAGGCCCTATGTATGAGGAGGCCTTGGCTTTAAAGGCTTTGTGCGATAGCTATAACGTGCCCTTGATTATCAACGACAGAGTGGATGTGGCCTTGGCTGTGGGTGCCGCAGGCGCCCACGTGGGGCAGGATGACCTGCCCTGCGCTGTGGTGCGCGCTCTTGCTGGCAATGACTTCGTCATCGGCGTCTCTGCGCATAATCCTGAGGAAGCGCGTGTTGCTGCTACCGATGGTGCGGACTATCTAGGCTGTGGTGCGGTGTTTGGCACAGCCACCAAGCCTGGCGTAGCCAGGCTTGGGCTTGCCAATTTGTGCGCCATTCGTGAGGCTGTAGCTATTCCTATGGTTGGAATTGGCGGCGTCACCGCCGCCAATTATGACCAGGTGCTTGCCGTCGGCGCCAACGGCGCCGCCATCATCAGTGGTATTTTAGCGGCCGATGATATCCAGGCTGAGGTAAAAAAATTTGTGGCAGCTAGGGAAGCCCTCCCTAGGGCTGGAATATAAGCTCTTGAAAATATTTGTTCAGTTAGACATAGATGGAATAATACCTGCGAAAGTGTTAACTACGTTACACTTTGTATATCAGCTAAAAAATATAGACAAAAATTTGCTTGTTAAGCAGGAATAATCAGTAAATTTAGCGAAAATGTATACATCAAAATATTGCCTGTAATAAAGGGGGATTTATCATGAAAGAATATACTGGCGATAAAATTAGAAACGTGGCCATTGTGGGTCATGGTGGAGCAGGAACCACGTCTGTTACCGAAGCTCTGTTGTATCGCAGCGGTGCTATCAACAGAATGTGCAAGGTTGAAGACGGTGCTACCACCACTGACTATGAGCCGGAAGAGATTAAACGTAAGGTTTCTGTAAATGCAACCTTGGCTCCCGTTGAATGGCGCGATACTAAAATCAACTTTATCGATACTCCGGGCTTCGCCGATTTCGTAGCCGAAGTAAAGGGCGCTTTCAGAGCAGTGGACAGCGCTTTGATTGTTGTTTGCGCAACCAGCGGTGTACAGGTTGGCACCGAGCAATGCTGGAAGCTGGCTGAAGAAGCAGGCCTGCCGCGCATTATTTTCGTTAACAAAATGGATCGTGAAAATGCTGATTTTGACAGCATCTTAGACAATCTGCGTGGCAAATTTGGCAAGCACGTGCTGCCGTTGCAACTGCCCTTGGGCAAAGAGGATAACTTCCAAGGCATTATTGATTTGTACAAGATGAAGGCTTATCGTGCAAATGGTAACGGCTCCGACGAAATCGAAATTCCTGATGAATATAAAAAAGCTGCTGAAGAAGCTCGTGAAAAGATGATTGAAGCAGCTGTTGAAGCTGACGATGATTGCATGATGCGCTATCTGGAAGGCGAAACCATTAGCGATGAAGAAATCATGAAATGCTTGATTAAGGGCATTCGCCAAGCTATTATTTATCCGATGCTGTGCGGCAGTGCTTATAAGGACATCGGCTTGGGCCGCTTGATGAACGCTATTGTGGACTTTACCTATCCTGCAATTTTGAACGACTTCGTTGTTATGGATAAAGCTACTGGTGAAGAAGAAATTCGCGATGCTAACGCTCCTATGGCAGCATTGGTATTCAAGACCACCTCTGACCCGTTTGTAGGTCGTCTAAGCTTCTTCCGTGTATTCTCCGGCTCCATCAAGGCTGATAGCATGGTTTACAACTCTCGTCGTGAGCAAGAAGAACGCATTGGCAACGTATTTACTATGCGTGGCAAGACCCAAATCCCCATGAAACAGGTTGTTGCAGGCGATATTGGTGTTGTAGCTAAATTGCAATATACCGCTACTGGCGATACTCTGTGTGACAAGAACTCCGAGGTTGAGTTCCCCGTTATCGAGTTCCCGCTGCCCATGTACACTAGAGCTATTTATCCGAAGAAAAAAGGCGACGAAGACAAGATTATGTCCGCTTTGACTCGTCTGATGGATGAGGACCCGACCATCATCGTAACCAAGAACCCCGTAACTAAGGAAACCTTGATCAGCGGTATGGGCGACCAACACATAGAAATTATTATGGAGCGTATGCAACGTAAATTTGGTGTGGAAGCTCAGCTGAAGGCCCCCATTATCGAATATCGTGAGACCATTCGTGGTACTGCTGAGGTTGAAGGTAAACACAAGAAACAATCCGGCGGTCATGGTCAATATGGTCACGTTGTTATTAATATGGAGCCCCTGCCTCCTGGAGGCGGCTTCGAGTTCGTGGATAAGATTTTCGGCGGCTCCGTTCCTCGTCAATACATTCCGGCTGTTGAAAAAGGCATGCGCGAAGCTATGGATAAGGGTATATTGGCCGGCTATCCTGTAGTTGATATGCGCATTACCCTGTTGGACGGCTCCTATCATCCGGTTGACTCCTCTGAAATGGCATTTAAGACCGCTTCCAACATTGCCTTCAAGAAGGCTATGGAACAATGCAAGCCTGTTCTGCTGGAGCCCATTTACACTCTGAATGTAACCTGCTCCGACAGCATGATGGGCGACGTTATTGGCGATTTGAACCAAAAACGTGGTCGCATTCTGGGTATGCAATCTGTTGAAGAGGGCATGAGTGTTGTAACTGCACAGGTTCCTTATGCAGAGATTACTGAGTATGCTGTAGACCTGCGTGCTATCACCCAGGGCCAAGGCACCTTCGAAATGAAATTTGACCATTACGAGGATGTTCCCGCTAAGATGGCAGAAAAGATTATTGCTGAACGTAAGGAAGCATAATAGAGCTTAATAATTACAGAGCCTGTTACTTCGGTAGCAGGCTCTTTTTATGCTTCTGAGTCCTTATTTCAGTCATATTTCAGTGGGCAATAGTAGAATAAATGCAGGTCGAAGTTATTGACGTAGAAAAATATCTGTGTTAAAATTATTCATTGAGTACGAAAGACGATCGCGGCTGGCTTTAAGCCAGATGAGGAAAGTCCGAGCTCCATAGGGCAGGATGCCGGATAACGTCCGGCGAGAGTGATCTCAGGGAAAGTGCCACAGAAATGTGTACCGCCTGCTTAGGCAGGTAAGGGTGGAACGGTGCGGTAAGAGCGCACCAGCAGTCTGGTAACAGGCTGGCTAGGTAAACCCCATCCGGAGCAAGACCAAATAGGGGAGGGATGAAGCGGCCCGCTGAGCCTTCCGGGTTGTGTCGCTTGAGCTTGCAGGTAACTGTAAGCCTAGATAAATGATTGTCACCGCTATGCGGAACAGAACTCGGCTTATTGAGTACTCAACCAAAAGCACGGCTGCCCAATGGGCAGCCTTTTTTTAGGAATGTTGGTGAAACAGTGAAAAAGGTATCCTTAGTTGTTCCTGTTTTTAACGAGGAAGATAATTTACACGAGTTTTATAAACGCGCAACTGCTGTGATGCAGGCAGAGCCTTACGATTACAGTATTGTATTCGTAGATGATGGCTCTAAGGATAAAAGCAGAGTAATCTTAAACGAACTCTCCAAAACCGATAGCCATGTGGAGGCCTATCTTTTGAGCCGAAATTATGGCCATCAAATGGCTTTAACCTGTGGCCTTGATAATGCGGATGGGGATGCTGTGATTACGATGGATGGGGATTTACAGCATCCGCCTGAGCTGATTCCGGATATGCTGCGCCTATGGGAGGAAGGCAACGAGATTATACAGACCAAGCGTATGGCGACGGAGGATGCTGGCTTCTTTAAGAATATTACTTCAAGTGTATATTATAAGCTTATCAATGCTTTATCCAAGGTAGAAATTACTCCTGGTGGCAGTGATTTTCGCCTGATGGATAGGATAGCGGTGGATGCTTTTAAGCAATATCGTGAGCGTGCGCGTTTTATTCGCGGCTTGATAACAACCTTGGGCTTTAATGTGGCTGTGATGGAATTTGTAGCTCCGCCACGCTTTGCTGGTCATTCCAAATTTAATCTGCATAAAATGCTCCATTTCGCTTTGGATGGTATCACTGCCTTTTCCAATTTACCCTTGCGTTGGGCGTTTTATATTGGTTTAGTCTTTGGCATGTCCAGCTTGCTGCTTTTAGGACATGTTTTCTATGTTAAGTTTGTCATTGATGATGCAGTTCCTGGCTGGGCAACCATGACTGTTAGTGTGCTCTTTTTAGGCGGTATACAGCTTGTGGGCATAGGCATTCTGGGCGAATATATAGGCAGAATCTTTGAAGAAATTAAGCACAGGCCCCTATATTTAGTAGCACGTCACATAAAGTGTTCAGAAAGTAACAATAAGAATAATTAATCCAAGCGGGAAATAATGTTGCAAAATCCATTTTACAGATTTCTTTTTTTGTGCTATAATAAACGCGTACTATAGTAACGAGAGGATGTGGATGCGGTTGTTTAAAAAGAAAGTAATAACACTTTGCTTAACTGTACTGTTCACTTTTGTGGGTGCAGTTAGTGCGTTTGCTTCCTTTCAACGTGGTGACGATGGCGAAGAAGTTTTAGCAATACAAAAAAGATTAGTTGAACTTAATTATACAGTTGGTACTCTTGATGGTGAGTTTGGCTCTGCCACTGAAAAAGCTGTGAAGGCTTTTCAGGCTGCCCAAGGTCTTGAGGTTGATGGCGTAGTTGGTTCCGCTACCTATAGAGCGCTGATGAACAAGGAGATGCCTCCTAATCGTGCCCAAAACATCGTAAGAAGCGTTTTGCGTGCTGCGTACAGTGTCATCGGTACTCCATATGTATTTGGCGGCACCTCGCCCTATGGCTTTGATTGCTCTGGCTTTACTCAGTATGCCTTTGCTCGTGCAGGTGTGTATCTGCCTCGCATGGCCGATAGCCAGTTCTATCATGGTAAGCGTATTTCTATGAGCCAGCTGCGTCCTGGTGATTTGGTATTCTATACTACCTATGAGCCCGGTGCTTCCCACTGTGGTATCTATGTCGGCAATGGTAATTTTATCCATGCCGGTACTAGCACTGGTGTAACCGTTGCTTCTGCCTTTACGGGTTATTGGGGCGCTCGTTATTATGGTGCTTGCAGGGTACTGAACTAAAGCATATTGTCTCTAAGCAGATAGGCTTCGGCTTATCTGCTTTTTTGTGGCCTTGCCGGAAAAAAATCCCGAAAATACTCTAAAAATAACAAAAAAAGTGTTGACAAATAGATATACCACTAGTATAATATTACTTGTTCCGAGCGCATCGGAACCTTGAGAACGCCGAAGTGGCGGAATTGGCAGACGCACTTGACTCAAAATCAAGCGGGTTCACGCTCGTGCCGGTTCGAGTCCGGCCTTCGGCACCAAGATATTCCGCGGTTCTTCGAAAGGAGAACCGCTTTTTATATCTTAGCTTTACCTAACTGAAAATACCGTAAAGTAGTGTTTTAGGGCATTATGCTTGACTAACAAGTGGGTGTATGCTATAATATACTGCGTGCTCGGGGTGTAGCTCAGTTTGGTAGAGCACCTGATTTGGGATCAGGATGTCGCAGGTTCAAGTCCTGTCACTCCGACCAAAAATCTGCGGGTGTAGTTTAGTGGTAAAACCTCAGCCTTCCAAGCTGATGTTGTGGGTTCGATTCCCATCGCCCGCTCCAATTTCATATGGTCCAGTAGCTCAGTCGGATAGAGCAACGGCCTTCTAAGCCGTGGGTCGGGGGTTCGAATCCCTCCTGGATCACCAAGGATGATAACCGTCAACGTTAAGTTGGCGGTTTTTGTGCCTTCTAAGCCGTGGGTCGGGGGTTTACCCAAGGGCACAGGCGAATCCCTCCTGGATCACCAAGGATGATAACCGTCAACGTTAAGTTGGCGGTTTTTGTTTAATAAAGCCTCACGTCTACCAATCAGGTAAAACGTGAGGCTTGTTCGTTGAAAGACTATTTTATATTATTTCCTAAGCAACGCTTTTAGTTCTTTGAGCTTCGCTGCAAATTTTTGCAGGGTTACCGTAACGGGCTTAGGTGTATTCAAATCCACTCCGGCGTTCTTTAAAATGTTTAAGGAATAATCGCTGCCGCCAGCCTTGAGGAAGCCTAGATACTTTTCTACAGCATTTGACCGACCACTCAGGATGGCACTAGCGAAGGCAGTAGCTGCGCTATAGCCAGTTGCGTATTTATAAACATAGAAGGGAGTATAGAAGTGGGGGATGCGGGACCACTCACTAGCCAGCTCTTGATCCACAGTTAGCGCCGGACCATAGTATTCCTTGTTGCTTGCGAGCCAATAATTTTCCAGCTTCTCGGCTTGCAGGCTGCGACCGGCAGTGATTTCGCTGTGAATGAATTTCTCAAACTCGGCAAATTGTACCTGACGATAAACTGTAGTGCGCACCTGCTCTAAAAATTGGTTAAGCAAATAAATCTTTTGCTCATCCGTAGCGTGAGCTAAGGTATATTCCAAAAGCAGATTTTCATTGGTTGTTGAGGCAACCTCGGCACAGAAAATAGTGTATTCAGAGTTTACATAGCTTTGATTTTGAGAGCTGTAGTAGCTGTGCAGTGCATGACCCATTTCGTGGGCAATAGTGGAAATGCTGCTGTAGCGTTTTTGATAATTTAAAAGTACAAAGGGATGCACGCCATACACGCCCCAGGAATAGGCGCCGGAGCGCTTACCCTTGTTTTCGTAAACATCAATCCAGCCGCTGGTCAAGCCCTTGTGTAAAGTAGAGATGTAGTCTTCGCCTAAGGGAGCTAGGGCCGCTTCAACCTTTGCACATGCTTCAGGGAAGGTGCAAGAGAAGCTGTCCGCTGCCTTAGAAAGGGGTACGTAAATATCGTAGGGATGGAGCTCGTCATAGCCCAGCACATCCTTTTTCAGCTGCATATACTCATGCAGGGGCGCAAAATTATCGTGCACAGTTTGGATTAAGCCATCATAAAGACTGGTAGGAATATTATCCTGAGCTAGGCAGGATTCCAGCGTATCCTTATAATTATGAACCTTGGCAAAATACAAAGCAGTGCGGGCACTACCAGTCAATGTTGTGGCCAAGGTATTGCGGAATTTATGATAGGTGTCCATCAGGCCTTGGAAGGAATTTTTGCGCAGGGTTCTGTCGCTGGAGGACATATTCAGAATGTAATTACCCTCGCTAACAATGGCAGGCTTACCTTCACCATCTGTAATGGGAGGGAACTCCATATCTGCACTGACTAAAGCGCGGAAGGCATTGGCCGCGGAGCAGGTTGCCAAGTGACTTTGAGCAAAAATGGCTTCCTTATCTGCACTTAAAACATGCTCGGAGAGACGCAACAAATTAGCGATATAAAATTCATATTCCTTAAGCAAGGACTCGCTGGCAAGCATTTCCTCGACCTTTTCCTTGCCTAGGGCTAGCATTTCGGGCTCAATAAAGCTATTAGCATTAGAAAATTCGGCAGCTAAGCCTTCGGCTTCACCTGATAATGCTTGCATATGCTGGTCCGTATTATCGGCATCCTGCTGCAAGCGGGCATAGGCATAGATTTTATCAATTAACTGAGCCAATACATCCTGTAAATGCAGGGCATCATAAAGAGCTTTGGCTGTGGTGATTTTACCTTGCATGGTTTGCAAAAGTGCAAGCTGCTCTTTAAATTTCTGGCAAGCCTCTTTCCAAGCAGCTTCATCAGTATATATATCCTGAACATGCCATTTGCAATCGGCAGGAATATCAGCACGGCTAACATTGCTACCATGAGCAGGAATTTGGGTGTTTTTTTCTGTCATTTGTTTCAACTCCTTGCAAAATTCACTAGCATACTTTATTATTATAACATAAATAGAAGTGCTTTTTAGAGCGTTTAAATGTATACATTGTGAAAAAGAGGCTTAATTATGCGTGTACTGTTAACAGCAATCAATAGTAAATTTATTCATACAGGCTTGGGGCTACGCTACGTGGGTGAATATGCCAAAAAACAAGGTCATCAAGTACAATTGTTAGAGGAAACTATTAACTCAAATATCCTTGATGTGCTAGAGAAAATCATGGCAATGGATGTGGATGTCTATGGATTTTCCGTGCATATTTGGAATAAGCCCTTTGTGATGCGCTTGATTGCCATGCTGCGCAAGCTGCGTCCTGAGGTAGTTATCGTAGTGGGCGGGCCCGAGGTGGCCTTTGTAGCAGAGCGGATTTTTTCTGAGCAGCCTGCTATAGACTACATTGTTCAGGGGGAAGGAGAAATTTGCTTTAGCAAGCTTTTGGATGCCTTGGAGCAGCATGAGCCTATTCCTGCACATATTGCCTATAAGGTTGGCGACAAGGTGCGTTTGAATGGTGGCACCACTGTGATAGATGACTTAAGCGTTTTACCATTTCCCTATCCTGACCTAGAGCAAGTATTGGCAGAGCATAAAATAGTTTATTATGAATGTACTAGAGGCTGTCCCTTTAACTGTGCTTATTGCCTGAGCGGTATTTCCCGCACTGTGCGCAAGCGTCCGCTGCCTATGGTATTGGCAGATTTAGATCGTTTTATTGCTGCTGGTGCGCCTTTAGTAAAATTTGTGGATAGAACTTATAATCTTGATGAAGATTATTTCTTGCCCATGATGAAGCATTTAGCAGCTGCTAAAACCAACGCAACTTTTCATTTTGAAATTAAGGCCGATATATTGACCGAGCAAGTATTGGACTTTTTAGCAACGGTGCCCAAGGGACGTTTCCAATTGGAAATTGGCATTCAGAGTACACATCAACCCACATTAAAGGCAATTAATCGCAGGGATAATTGGGAGCGTTTAAAAACTAATGTGCGTAGACTATTGGCTATGGGCAATATGCATATTCATGTTGATTTGATTGCCGGGCTTCCTTTTGAAGATTTGCCTACCTTTGGCAAATCCTTTGATGATGTATATGGTCTAGAGGCCCATATGCTACAGCTGGGCTTTTTAAAGGTATTGCCCGGAACCCAGATGGAAAAAGAAAGTGCTCAGCATGGTTTATTATATATGGATGAGCCGCCCTATGAGATTTTGGCAACAAAATATATGCCTTATAAGGATATGCAGTTTTTAAAAAGAATAGAAAATGTGTTGGATCAAACGGGAAATAGTGGGGTATTTAACCATGTTTTATCGGCAATGATGAATAGCGAAGGACTAATGCCCTTTGCCTTTTACACTAAGCTTACCAATTGGTGGGTACAGCAGGGCTATTATCCACAAACTCACAACGTAAAAGGCGTAGCAGAAATACTTGCATTATATATAAAGAATAATTGCAGCGCAGATGGGGCTAAGCTTCTAGAAATATTACGCTACGATATTTTCGTGGCTGTGCCTGGATGGAGGCCTGAGTGGCTCAGTTGGCAAAGCGAGCATATCTTTGCGCAGGTATCAGCTTTTTGGCGTAATGAGGAGCTGGCAAAGCAATATGTTCCGTCCTATAAATTCAGTAGCTGGCGACAAATCAACAAAACTTATCCTATAGAATTGTTTAAAAACCATTGGATGAATGGTAGGGAAGGCGAGTTTTATGTATTAGTCGATAATTCATCTAGTGATAGACATATTGTGGAGCTTGATTTGCCAAATATAATGAGTAAAGCTAGTAAATGACGGATGAAAAGAGTATTTTTATAACTATATTTGGAAATTTTTGAGAGCCTTCAAAGCCTGTATACAAAGTGCTTTTATTTGCAACGGAGCCTAGTGTTTGCAGCAAATTTGTTAAAAAAGTTACGAAAAAGGTGTTGACATAAATTGGGCTGCGTGGTATTATATACAAGTCGACGCGATACGGCACAGAATGAGAGCCAAGGTC
>JBJDXD010000101.1:0-35138 GCA_051866495.1 Phascolarctobacterium sp.
AAAGTACTTGGCTGGAAGCGGCCTGGGAGGATAGATAGCTGCCGGTTAAAAAATACACCATATCCTTGGATATGGTGTATTTTTTTATTTGATTAGAAGCTATCTATCCGAGCAGGTTTTCCTAGGAAAAGCGACACCCGATTTGCCACGAGCGTAAGCGAAGTGAGAAATCGAGAAGGTGGAGCTTTCGCAAAGTATGCGACTGAATAAGGAGCATGCGGCGCGTGATAGATAGCTGCCACATTTGTTTTACGAACAGGCCGCAGGCCTGGCTGCCAACCAAAACCTCCCTATATACTAAAATCTACATTTATGCTATAATATAAAGAACTATTAGATGAAAAAGGAGCGCTTACAATGCGAATTATTATAGCTGGCGCTGGCAAGCTCGGCTTCAGTATTGCACAACTATTAGCAGAGGATCAATTTGACGTGGTTGTAGTCGAAATTGACCCTAAGCGTAAAGAGGTTGTGCAAAACTCACTGGACGTCCTTGCCATCGAAGGCAATTCCTGCAGCCCCATTATTTTTGCTGACCCGGATGTGCGTGATGCAGATGTTATCATTGCTTGTACTGATAGTGACGAAGTTAACATGGTAACCTGCCTTTTGGCTAAGAAAAATGGTATCAAGCACACGGTTGCCCGTATTCGTAATGTGGATTACGCAGTTCATGCACCTGAAATGCTCAATAATGATATGAAGATAGATTTAGTCATCAATCCAGAGCGTATTACTGCTGTGGAAATTGACCATATTCTAATGACTCCCTCCGCACTGAACGTGGATGAATTTGCCGAGGGGAAGGTACGCATGTTTGAGGCTAAGATAAAGGATGATTCCCCCTTAGTAAATATCCCTTTGAAGGATTTGCAAATTCCTAAGGATATCTTGATGGCTATGGTATTTCGTCGTCATAGAATGATTATCCCTCGTGGTAATGATTACGTTATGCCCGGCGATAATGTTTATTTTGTGGGTAAGCATGAGTCCATTCGCGAATTTGAAAACTCCTTTGGTAACACCTATGATAAATTAGAAAAGGTTTTAATCATTGGCGCAGGTCGTACCGGTCGCTTTTTAGCTCCTATGCTCGAGACTCAGGGCATCCAAGTGAAGGTTATTGAAAAGAATAAGGATCGTTGTCAACTGCTTGCTTCACGTCTTAATAGGGGCTTGGTGCTTTGCGGTGATGGCACTGATATTGATTTATTAACTGAGGAAGGCATTGCTGAGGCTGATGTTGTTATTTGCTTGACCGAGGATGATAAGCTGAACCTTTTATTAGCACAGCTCGCTAAGCATTTAGGTGCCCAAAAAACCATTGTGCGTGTAGCCCGTAACGAATATATTGAGCTCATGGAAAAGGTGGGCGTGGATATAGTTCTATCTTCACGCCTTTTGAGTGCCGGTGAGGTGCTACGTTTTGTGCGCAAGGGCGGAATCGTCTCTCTGTCCCTCTTAGAGGGTGCTCAAGCAGAAGCTTTGGAGATTATCGTTGGCCCTGGTAGCGAGGTTGATGGTCTTGCAGTGCGCGATATTAGACTACCCAAGGAAAGCTTGATTTGTGCTATTGTACGCAATAATGAAGCCTATATTCCTAATGGTAACACAGTCCTTCATGCAAATGATCGTATCATTCTCTTTATAAAGAGTGAATTATCCAAGGTTACTGTACCTATGTTTGAAGGCCGAGGCTAATAATTATGGATTTTAAGCTTGTCAACCGTCTCTTGGGGAAGCTGACAATGGCAGTATGTGCTGTAATGCTCATTCCTCTCTTGGCCGCTTTATATGCGGACCATGAGCATATTTGGATTTTTGCATTTAGCCTAATTACCTCTGTGACGGTTGCTTCCTTTTTAACTTTATATGCTGGGACTCGCTCCCGCCAACGCCTGCGTGTGCGGGAGGCAATTGCTGTAGTAGGCTGCGGCTGGCTTTTGGTTTGCTTATTAGGCTCTTTGCCGTATTTTTTGTTTAACCCGGCTGACCCCTTGGCAGCAGTGTTTGAAAGTGTTTCTGGCTTTACTACAACCGGTGTAACTACGGCCAGATCCTTCAATGATTTTCCACCAAGCATTTTAGTATGGCGCTGCTTAACTCATTGGACGGGTGGTATTGGCGTAATTATGCTCTTTATCATTATTATGCCACAGATGAATGGGGGCACCAGCTATTTATTTAATGCAGAGCTGCCAGGCGCCATAGCTGAGCGCACCCTACCTAAAATTAAGGCCTCGGCAGCGCTCATCCTTGCCATTTATTTCCTGATGACCTGGGTAGAGATAGGACTTTTAATGTTGTCGGGCTTGCCCTTTTACCAAGCCTTTAATCTAGCCTTGGCTACCATGGCTACGGGTGGTTTTTCCTATTATCATGACAGCTTGATTTCCTTTCATAATGTGGCAGTAGAGATTATCGCCATTGTCTTTATGCTGCTTTCTAGTATGAACTTTTCTTTGTATTACAAAATTTGGCGTGGGGATTGGTCTTCAGTAAGGCAGGATAGCGAGCATCGTTATTATTTAGCATTGATTATAGTTGCTACTGTGCTTATTTGTTGTGATTTATACGCCAACGATTATATGGGATTTTGGCAATCCTTGCGCCACAGCTTTTTCCAATCCGTTTCTATTGCTAGTACAACGGGCTTTGCCTCCGATGACTTCAACAATTGGCCTAGCTTTAGCCGTTATTTGCTGCTGATGCTGATGTTCGTAGGTGGCTGTAGTGGCTCCACCGCCGGTGGCATCAAGATTTCCCGCATGGTTATCCTGTTTAAGGCAGGCTGGGCAGAGCTTTTGCGCACCCTGCATCCGCGCATCGTATATTCCGTAAAAATGGGTAAGCGCGATATCGATCCCGTTATTGTGGGCAATATTACACGCTTCTTCTTTTTATACATTTTCGTTTTTATGATTCTTTCGGTGCTCATTAGTATTTCGGGCATTTCTGTTTTGGAATCCTTTGGCATCGTGGCAGCCTGCATGAGCAGTGTGGGACCTGCCTTTGGCATTGTTGGACCAACCTCAACCTATGCCAATCTGCCTGATTGGGCGCGCTTTATCAGCGTGATAGCTATGCTTTTAGGTCGTTTGGAAATATTTACCTTATTAGCTATTATGCGACCTGATTTTTGGCGTGATAAACAAAACTGGTAATTTGTTTGGAGGATAAACATGAATACAAAGGTTATTTCATATCTTTTAGGCAAAATATCAGTGTTGATGGGGTTAGCTCAAATCATCAATTTGGCTTTGGCGCTGTATTATGGCGAGGCATGCTATAAGGAATTTTTGCTTTCAATTTCTATTGCCTTTGCCTTGGGCTATGGTTTGCAATATTATGGCCGCGATGTTTCTGAAAAGGAAATATCTGTGCGTGAGGGTATTGGTACCGTATTTTTTGCCTGGGTTCTAGCTGCTGGCCTAGCAAGCATACCCTTTGTTTTAATGGGCGTTTTAGATCCCGTAAGTGCTTATTTTGAAGCCATGTCAGGACTTACCACTACCGGCGCCACTTCTATTAGCGATTTAGAGGTATTGCCCAAAAGCTTGTTGTTTTGGCGCGCCATGAACCACTGGATTGGTGGCATTGGCATCATCGTATTATTCGTTGCCTTACTGCCCCAAATTGCCAGCAGCGCTGTGTACCTTTTTAATGCAGAGGTGACTGGCTTTTCCAATAGCCGTATCCTGCCCCGTATTCGTACCACTGCCATTGCCTTGTTTTATATCTATTTGCTTTTAACAATCATTCTTACAGGTATTTTGAGAGGCATGGGAATGAGTGTTTATGATGCTGTATACCATGCTTGCTCATGCATTGCAACTGGCGGATTTTCGGATTATAATACCAGTGTTGCCCATTTTAAGAGTCCCATGATAGAGTACGCCTTGAGCGTGTTCATGATTCTTGCGGCAGGAAACTTTGCTGTTTATTATCAGGTTACGCAAAATGGGATAAAAGCCCTGTGGGAGGATTTGGAGTTCAAGATATATGTGGTGATGGTGCTATGCTTTACCCTGGCTATTGCTGTGAACATTGTTCTAGTAAGTGGCTATAGCCTTGAAGGCGGCTTCCGCTCGGCGCTTTTCCATGTTGCGTCCTTTGCTAGTACCACGGGCTTTGTGGCTGATGACTATGATAAATGGCCATCCTTTGCGCGGATGATACTGGCCGTAATGTTTTTCACAGGAGGATGCGCTGGTTCTACAGCGGGTGGCATCAAAATTTGCCGCTTGATTGTGCTTGTCAAAACCGTAGCGGCTGAGCTGCGTCGCACTTTGCATCCGCAAATGCTATTAAGTGTTTATTATAGCAAGGTGCGTCTTTCCATGGCCACAGTAACCAATATTGGTCGTTTTTTCTTCATGTATATTTTTATTGTGGCGGTACTGACCTTGGTTACAACCGCTAGTGGGGTAGCGCCGGAGGAAGCTATTTTTGGCGTAGCGTCCTGCCTGGCTTCCGTTGGTCCTGCCTTTGGCAGCATCGGTGCTACTGGCACCTATACGGAACTACCTGCAGGAGCAAAAATAGCCATGGCCTTGGGTATGCTGTTGGGTCGCTTGGAGCTGTTCACAGCGCTAGCTTTGCTACGCAGTGAGTATTGGCGTAACAGTAAACGTTGGTAAAGTTTACATTTTTGAAAATAGTGTAAAGGGAGAGTATCTTTTGGGATATTCTCCTTTTATTTTGAGCAACAATAATGTATAATAAAGGTGTATGTTTATTTGGAGGTATTATAATGAAAAAATACATTTTACCCATCGGGCAGCGTCAAGAAGAAGTTATGCTGCCAGAGGAGCATGTAATTTATGATATACATGGTAACGCGGCTACTGTTTGTGAAGATGTTGTAGCTGCGGCTCGTGAAGCCATTCGTAATCCAATCGGCACCAAGCCCTTGCGTGAAATTGTTAAAGCGGGTGAGAGCGTTGCCATCGTTATTAGCGATATCACGCGTCTATGTGGCACCAAGGAGTTCCTGCCTGTTATAGTAGAAGAGCTTAACAGTGTGGGCGTGAAAGATGAGGATATTACCGTGGTTGTGGCAACCGGTACCCATCGTGGTCACACTCATGAAGAGGATATTACGGTGTGTGGCGAGGAAATGGTGCGCCGTCTGCGCATTATTCAGCACGACAGTCGCAAAAAGGAGGATATGGTCTCCTTAGGCAAAACCTCCTTTGGTAATGAGGTTGCTATTAATAAATATGTTGCTAACGCCGATAGAGTTATTTTGACAGGTGCGGTAACCCTGCATCCCTTTGCAGGCTTTGGTGGAGGACGTAAAGCGGTTATGCCCGGTGTAGCGGCTTATGATAGCATTATGAAGAACCATTGTATGACCATGTCTCCCATAGAGGGGGGTGGCTGCAATAAGGCCTGTGATGCCAGCCTTTTGGATGGTAATCCCATTCATCAGGATATGAAGGAAAGTGCAGCTCTGTTAAATCCGGACTTTTTGCTGAACACAGTGTTCACTCCCGATGGGGAAATCAGCGAGATTGTGGCCGGTCATTGGTATGAGGCCTGGGCTAAGGGCTGCAAGGATTTGCTGGCTATGAGCGGAGTGCATATTAGCCAATTGGCTGATGTGGTTATTGCCTCTGCCGGTGGTTATCCCAAGGATTTAAATCTGTATCAAGCTACAAAATGCCATATGAATGCTCAATTTGCTGTAAAGAAGGGCGGCATCATGATCTTTACGCTGGACTGCCCCGATATTAAAGAGCCTGCTATTTTTACGGATTGCTTTAGCCGTAACGATATGGAGCAATTCGAAAAGGATATCCGCGCTAATTTCACCATTCCGGCCTTTGTAGCCTTTAAATCTCGCTGCATTGTCAACGATGTGACCGCTTATCTGGTTACTCGTCCCGAAAATTTTGATTTTGTACGCAAGACCGGCCATGTGCCCTGCAAGACCTTGCAGGAGGCATGGGATTTGGCTCAGGCTAAGCTAGCTAAACAGGGCAAGGAGAACTATACCATTACTATTATGGGACATGCATCTGCAACATTGCCCATCTTAGATAAATAATTTGATAAGAGCAAGTGCCAAGGGCGTCACTTACTGCTAAGGTGCTTGCTCTTTTGATTTTTTGGAAATGAGGAGGAATTTTATTATGAAAATGAGAAAAGTTGGTGTACTTGGTTTAGGTCATGTGGGTGCACATGTGGCCTATAGCCTGATTATTCAAGGCATTGTATCCGAGCTGGTGCTGGTGGATCCTAGGGAGGGCAAGCTGGCCAGCGAGGTGCAGGACCTGAGAGATGCGCAAATGTATGCACCCCATAAGGTAGAGGTAAACCCCGGAACCTATGCAGATTTAGGCGATTGCGATGTCATTGTGAACTGTATTGGCGATATTACTCTGTGTGCTAGTGGTAATCGCAATGATGAGATGAATTTTACTGTAGCTCAAGTAAAGAGCTATGTGAAAAAGGTTATGGCCAGCAGCTTTAAGGGCTATGTTGTGAATATTACCAACCCCTGTGATGTTATTACCCATTTGATTTGGAAGGAAAGTGGCCTGCCGAAAAACAAAGTCTTTGGTACTGGCACTGGTCTGGATACATCTCGCTTAGTTTCTAAACTATCCTTACAAACTGGCGTGGCTCATCAATCCATTAGCGCCTATATGATTGGCGAGCATGGTGCGAGCCAAATGGCTGCTTGGAGCTGTGTAAGCTTTGGTGGCGTGCCCTTGAGCGTGCTGGAAAAGCAAATGCCGGAGAAATTTGGCTTTGATAAGCCGGAGCTGCAAAAGCTGGCTATCGGCGGTGGCTGGGTAACCTATAGCGGTAAGGGCTGCACCGAGTACGGCATTTGCAGCACCGCTGCACGCATGGTACGCTGCCTTGTGAATGATGAAAAGCTCATTATGCCTGCCAGCACCCTGCTGGATGGTGAATATGGCGAGCACGATGTGTTTGTGGGTGTGCCCTGTCTGATTGGCAAGAATGGCATTGAGCAAATTATGGAGCTGCCCTTAACTGAAGCAGAAAAGGCTCAATTCCACAGCTGCTGTGACGATGTACGCCAAAATATTAAAACCGCTGAGGGCATTCCTGCTGCTGAGTAAATAATAGCTTGTTCAGAAAATAATGGCGAACATCTATTTCGAGTAACGTTTCGTTACAGGAGCATAGCAAAGCCCCCTGCACACTGTAAGCCACAGTGAAGCAGGGGGCTACTTTTTTAGCTATATACTTCAATATTTTCTGGATTAATTTTAATCCTCAAATCTTTCCGGGAAGAAGATGCGCAACACTTTCTCGTCATGAGTCTTGCCAAGAGCATTACCAACAAGGAAGAGAAGCAGGGAGAAGAAGATACCCAAAGTGATTTGGTGTAAGCTCATGAATTTAATCTTCATAGCCATGGTTACACAGTAAACTAATACGCCGCCGCTCATAGCTGCAATGGCACCATATTTATTAGCTTTGGGCCAGAATAAACCAAAGATCAATACCCAGAAGAAGGCAGTTTCTAAGCCACCAAAGGCGAACATATTGATTTGCCAAATAACAGTGGGCGGATTGATAGCGATAGCATAAACAATTAAACCAAGGATAACTGTGGCTGCCAAGCTATATACGCGAACCATGCTATTAGAAAGGCTCTCACCCTTTTCGCCCTTCATATTCATATAAACGTCCTTCACAATGGAGGAAGAGGTTGCCAAAAGCAGGGAAGAAACTGTGGAAATAGTAGCTGCAATAGGGCCGATGATAATAACGCCTGCCCAGAACGGGGATAGACTTTTGACGATTGCAATAGGAATAATATTGTCAACGCTGCCGTAGGCTTTGATGCCTTCGGTGAGAATGCCCTTACTGAGCACACCAATCCAGGTTGCAACGAGAGTCATAGCGCCGATAACAATAGTGCCGATAATCATAGCTCTGTGCAGCGCTTTCGTATCCTTATAGCTAATACCACGTACAACGGATTGGGGTAGGGCAAGAGTACAAATACCAACCAACAGCCATTGGCTAATATACAGGGAAATGGGCATTTTGCCACGGGATAGAGGCTCAAGCATATCAGGATGCTGGGTACCGATATACTGCATCATTTTATCAAAGCCGCCACCAACAGTCATCATACCGCCCATCAAAATGCACATGCCCACAATCATGGCAATAGCGCAGCAGGCGTCGGTAACGGCTACGCCCTTAAAGCCACCGATGGTGGTATAGATTACAACTATTAAACCAAAAAGGCTAAGGCCGGTTACATAGGAAAAGCCAGTTACAGCTTCAAATAGCTTAGCAGCACCAACAAATTGGGCAACCATGGTGGAGCAAAAGAAGGCTACCATAACTAGCGCTGCCATATTTGCTAGCAAATTGGATTCATAACGAGCACGCAGCACGTCAATAACCGTAACGGCATCAATTTCACGTGCAATAAGCGCTATTTTTTTACCAAATACGCCCAATACTAAGAATATAACGATAACCTGCACAATGGCCATATATAGCCAGCCGTAGCCGATAATCCAAGCCATACCGGGGCCGCCCACAAAGGTACTAACACTGCTATAGGTGGCTGCTGTGGTCATAGCAAGTACAAAGCCGCCCAGGGTACGGCCACCGATGAAATAATCCTTGGCAAAGTCTTTTTGACGATTTTCTTGAGAAGAGCGTTGGATATAAGCACTTATGCCCAACATACCTATCAAGAAAAGTAAAACGGGAAGAAGATTAACTAGATTAGCCATTATTTTTCTTCCTCCTTATTATCCAAATTAAAGTTTTTGAAAACCTTTTCGCTGAGGAAAATAGTCACTAGAATTGCAAAAATCCAGGTGCCAACACAGCCACCCCAAACCCACAGTGGTGTGTGGAGAAAGGTTATATCGCTATCGGCTAAGCCAAAGCCAGCCAAGCACCAAAAAATAATGACCGCTAAGGCAGCTATGCAGGTCGCTTTTGCTTCTCTGTTAGCTTGACGAAATTTTTCACTTCTTTTCATACATAAACTCCTTTCCACAAATCAAGTATGGATAATTTAGTAAAATAAGCTTCAAGCTTAGTCATTTACTCCAGTCAGTTTAGCAAATATCTTGATAACAATTTATTATACCATTTATTAGCGGTTGCAACAATAATAAAGTGTTCAGAAAGGAATTTCTATGTTATAATAGACAGCGGTGATGTTATGAAAGAGAAGTTTTATAATTGGGCCACTATGTGGCTAACATTGAGCGTGATATTTTTTCTAGTGGAATACGGCACCAACTGGCTGGAGGTTGTGACCTTAGGCGGGCTGGTAGCAGGTTCCTTTATCGAGGGCTTTATTGTGAACATGGGCTTGGGCCTTATGTGGCTTATTGTGAGTAAACCTTTCAAGGAAGCCGCTTTGGCAGATGCCTTAAAAATGTACAGCGACTTGGCTAAGGCGGTTGTGGTTACAGCAGCCTTCGTGTGGGAGGGCGCTATTACCATAGCCAAGCTTATGCCAGGATATACATTGCACACAAATCTGTTCCATTTACTGTTTTTGCTGCTAATTTATCCTCTTGTAGGAATTGTTTTAGAAATCCTAATTAGAAAAAGGAGTATTAATCCTAATGGAAATTAAACTTATCGCCAGTGATATGGACGATACACTTTTAAATAGTAAATGCCAAATTTCCCAGCGCAATGCAGCTGCTATAAAAAGGGCTTTGGCTGCTGGCAAGGTATTTCTTTTGGCAACGGGCAGAATGTATGTATCCGTGCGTCCCTATGCCGAGGGTTTGGGCTTGGATGTGCCCTTGGTAACCTACAACGGCGCTTTAGTAAAGGGTAGCCTTAGTGGCAAGGTGTTTTATGAACACAAGATGAAGCTGACAACAGCTAACGAAATTTTGGCTTACTGCAAGGAAAAGGGCTATTACCTGCAGCTTTATGTGGGCGACCAAATTTTAATCCATACCGAAAACGATTGTTCTCGTATGTATAGTAAAATCAGTGGTATTCAAACCACTGCTATTGGTGATAAGGTGTATCATACTGATGAAGCGCCCTATAAGATTCTCGTTATGACCAAGGCAGAAGAGTTCCAAGAGGTTTGGCAAAGCTTTGCTAAGCATTTTGAGGGCAAGCTGGATGTTACTAGCTCTAAGGATAATTTTTTAGAGCTCATGGAGCCCGGCATCAATAAATGGGAAGCAGTGAAGTCCGTGGCAGCGAGCTATGGCATCAAGCCTGAAGAAATCATGTGCATTGGCGATTCCAATAATGACGTCAAGATGATTGCCAATGCGGGTATTGGTGTTGCTGTGGGCAATGCTAAGGATTCTGTGAAGAATCATGCCCAAATTGTTACAGCATCAAATGACAACGATGGTGTGGCCATGGTGATTGAGGCTATTTTAACCAAGCAGGCCGAGGAAGAACAGCTACATTAGCAAATAATAGGCAGGTATTGTGGAGTAGGTGAGTGTTTTGCAGATAAATAAAATGCTCCTAACGAAAATCCAGATACCTGCTTTTGTTGTATTTTAAAAGGATTAGATTATGGCAATATTACCAATTTTTATACCCCACGCGGGCTGCTCCCACCAATGTGTTTTTTGCAATCAAAAGACCATTAGTGGACAAAAATCGGCAGCAGTAGATGAGGCTCAGGCACAAATTGAGCGCTGGCTGCAGTGGCTTAAGTCTAGCAGGGACAATGAAGCAGCCTTTTACGGCGGCTCCTTTACGGGCCTGGATGTGGCTTTACAAAAGCAGCTCTTAGATCTGACTGATGAACTCTTTGAAAAGGGCATCATCGGCAGCGTGCGCCTATCAACGCGGCCGGATTATATTGATGAGAAGCGTTTGCTTTTGCTTAAGGAGCATCATGTGGAGCTTGTGGAGCTGGGCGTGCAGTCCTTGGATGATGCAGTTTTACAAAGGGCCGAGCGTGGGCATAGTGCTGCAGCCGTATATGCTGCACATAAGCTCTTACGAGAGCAGGGCTTTAAAACTGGCATTCAGCTCATGGTAGGGATGCCTGGTCAAAGCTTTGCTAGTGTGCAGGACACAGCCACAAAGGTTGCGTCTATAAGACCAGATGTGGCACGCATTTACCCTTTGCTGGTTATCAAGGGTACTCCTTTGGCAGAAAGCTACTCTAAGGGTGAGTTTGTGCCCTTAAGCTTGGAAGAGGCAGTGGAGCAGAGCGCTTATGTATATAAAACCTTACGCAACGCCGGAATCAACGTAATTCGCATTGGGCTACAGCCAGACGATGAGCTCTGTGCCGAGGGAAATATTGTGGCCGGGCCCTTCCATCCTTCCATGGGTGAGCTGGTGAAAAGTCGTGTTTTGCGCAACCACTTCACCCCGATTATGCAGCAGCTTGTTGCAGCTGGGGCTGAGGGAGTGATTTTCCATTGCCCGCGTCATATGGAATCAAAGCTGCGAGGCTTGAAGAATAGTAACATACAGTATTGGCATGAGCACTTTCCAAATTTACAAATTACAATTATGCCAAGCTCTGGTGAGGGAATAAACCTCTGCAAAATGGGTTCTGCTTGCGGAATTACAAAATCATAGCACTTTACAGGCTGCAGACTTGTGAAATGTGCTAGATTTATGATAAAATATAAAGATAAAATGGAAATACTATGGAATGAAATAGGTGATTGTTAGTGCGCTTAAAGTCCTTTACAACCTATGGCTTTAAATCCTTTGCTGATAAAACTGAATTAACCTTTGATAAAGGAATTACCGCTGTTGTTGGTCCTAATGGCTCCGGCAAGAGCAATATTTCTGATGCCATTCGTTGGGCTTTGGGCGAGCAAAGTGCAAAATATTTGCGTGGCTCTAAGATGGAGGACGTTATTTTTTCTGGTAGTGGTAAGCGTCGTCCCTTGGGTGTGGCAGAGGTTAATCTGGAATTTGATAATAGTGACCATACCCTAGCCATGGATTTTGACACAGTTAATATCACTCGTCGTCTTTATCGCAGTGGTGATAGTGATTATGCCATTAATAAGAAAAATTGCCGTTTGAAGGATATAATCGATTTATTGGCTGATACCGGCCTTGGTAAGGGCTCCATGGCTATCATTGGCCAAAATAAAATTGATGAAATCTTAAACAGTCGCGCAGAGGATAGACGTGGTCTTTTTGAAGAGGCGGCAGGTATTGCCAAATATCGTTTGCGTAAAAAGGATGCGCTGAAGCGTTTGGATGACACGGCGGCAAATCTAACTCGTATTAACGATATCCGCACAGAGGTTGAGGCTCAGGTTGAGCCTTTAGCGAAGGCTGCCGAAAAAACAACAAAGTTTAATGCTTTGAGTGAGGAATTAAAGCATTGCCAGCTGAGCATATTACTGCGTAAGCTGGATAATATGGAAAGCCTAAATGCTACTCTGCAGGCGCGCAAGGCTAGTGCCGCTGACTTTTTTAGCCATCAGGCAGCACTTTTAAGTAGCCGTGAGGCGGAGGCAGTGCAGCTTCAGCGCGAGCTGGACAAGCTCGCTGAAGGCTATAGTCGGTTGCAAGAGGAGATTGCTAGCCGTGAAAAAGCACTGGAAAAGCTGCGCGGCCAACAGGGAGTGCTCAGCGAGCGTGCTGAACAAAATAAGCGAGCTATCACTCGCTTGGAGCAAAGCAATGAGAAGCTAAGCGCCCAGGCTCAGGAGCTAGAAACAATGATGAGCCAGCTGGCAACGGAGTTTGATGCTGTTGATAAGGAAAGAGCGAAGGCAGAGCTTTTAGTGGGCAGGCTACAAGCAGAGCGCGATCAACAGGCCCAGTCTTTAGCAGAAGCACAAAGTAAAAGTTTCAGTGCCCAAAGCAAGTTCTTTGCTGGCATGCAGGAGCTTTTGAAGCTGCGCAACGAGCTGCACAGCTTAGAGCAGGCTCAGGAGCTGCGCATGCGTAAGCGGGACGCCTTAAAGAAGAATATTGAAGAGGCAGAGGCGGCGCAGGAGCGCAGCCAGGTCCAGTATAATAAATTATTAGAAGCACAGGCAAGCAATGGTCACCAACAGGAGCTAGTAGAAAAGACCACTGGTGAGCTTACTACTCAACTACAGGTGTTGCAAAAGGCAATCTATGGGATTGCTAGTAAACAGCAGCAGGTTCAGCGCGAGCTGACCAATGCAGAGACCAAGGCGCAAACACTACGCCGCATGCAGGAGAGCTACGAGGGCTTTGGCTATGGCATCAAGACCGTGCTCAAGGCGCAGACTCCTTGGCGCAAGGAGCTTATTGGTGTAGTTGCCGAGCTGATTAAGGTTGAAGATAAATATGTGGCAGCCTTGGAAACAGCACTAGGCGAGGGCGCACAAAATATTGTGAGCCGTACAGCCCAAGCTGCTAAGCAGGCCATAGCCTTTTTAAAGCAAAACGGAAGTGGCAGAGCTACCTTTTTGCCCTTAGATACTGTACAGCGCCGCTATCCTTCCAGGGAAGAAGCGGCGGCCGCAAAGCTGCCCGGTGTGTGCGGCTTTGCAGTGGATTTATTAAGCTACGAGCCAGAAGCAGAAAAAGCAATTCGCTTTTTGCTAGGGAGAGTCTTGATTGCCGAAAATATGGATGCCGCTTTGGCGGCCGCCAAAGCTAGCCATTATCGCCTTCGGGTTGTTACCCTCGACGGCGATGTAGTCAACGCCGGCGGCAGTATGACCGGTGGCGCTAGAAAGCAAAAGGAAGGCTACCTTAGCCGTGAACGCGAAATTAAGCAAGCTCTGCTGCGCTGCGATGCGCTGCACCAAGAGGTGCTGCGCTACCAAGAGCAGCTAGAGGAGCAGGAGAGCCAAGCCAAGGAGCTTACCCGTAAGCTTAGCGAAGCTAAGGAGCAGCTATCCCAGCTGCGCTTGAAGGGTAGCGAAATTCGTTTGCATTTAGAGCAGCTGAGCGAAGCGAAGCAGCGGGAAAACGAAAATTTACTTTTACTTTTAGACGATAGAAAACAGGTTACCGATGAATACATGGCTAATCGAGACAAGCTTAAGGCGCTGCGTGCAACCGTAACAGAGCGTGAAAGCCTGGATACGGAGGCAAGGGAGCAGCTAGAAGCCATGAAGCGGGAGATTGCCCAATACGGCAGCGAGCTCACGGCCTTAGAAAACCAATTGCAGGATGCTCGTGTTAGCTTGGAAACCTCCTCTGCTAAAGCTAGCTTAAATAACCAACGCATGCAGCAGCTTGATGATGATACCCTGCGTGTGCGTAATGAAATTAGCGCTAACCAAGATGAGATTGCCAAGCTTGAGCAGATTATTGTAGATTGCCAAAAGAGTAAGCAGGAGCTTGAGCTGCAGGGTGAAGCGCAGCTTGCAGAGCTCAATAAAATTGTAGGCGGCAAGGAAGATTTTACTGAGCAGCGAGGTGCCTTGCTAGCGCAGCAAAGCGATTTGGAGCAGGCTGTGGCGGCGTCGCGCAAGGAAACTGCCACCAGCGAAGCGGCCTTGCGCCAAGCTGAGCTGGAGCTAGCACGCCATGAGAGCGATTATCAGCATGTGCTAGAGCAGTTGGAGCAGGATTACCAAATGGATGAGACTCAAGCAAGGCTTGTAGATGTGAGCAAGCTAGCGGAGCTTGATTTGAAGGCCCTGCAGCGCAAGGCTAGTAAGCTGTCCTTGTCTATTAGCGAATTAGGACCCATCAATGCGGCCGCAATCGAAGAATACCAGGCTGTAAAGGAGCGTAGCGAGTTCTTGCGCAAGCAATATGAGGATTTGTCAACGGCTAAGGAAAATTTAGAAGCGGTCATCAGCGAAATCAATAGCGGCATGACCAAACGCTTTAAGGAAGCCTTTGCACAAATCAATATCTATTTTGCGCAATGCTATGTGAAGCTCTTTGGTGGTGGCACAGCAGTTCTCAAGCTCACCGAGCCTGAGAACATTTTAGATTCCGGCATTGATATTGAGGTGCAGCCACCTGGTAAAAAGCTGCAAAGCCTGTATTTAATGAGTGGCGGCGAAAGGGCGTTGACTGTTATCGCGCTTTTATTTGCATTACTTAGCTACCAACCGGCACCCTTCTGTATTTTGGACGAAATTGACGCACCCTTGGATGATGCTAATATCCAACGCTTTGCCAATTTCCTGAGGGAATATGCAGCTAAAACCCAATTTATCATGATTACCCACCGCAAGGGCACCATGGAAGCAGCGGACATTATGTATGGTGTAACTATGGAAGAATCCGGTGTATCGAAACTATTATCCGTAAAGATAAACGCAAAGGAGAGTTGATTATGGGATTTTTTGAGCGCTTAAAGGAGGGCCTTTCTAAAACCCGGCGCAATTTTACCGACCGTATTCAAGAGCTGGTGGGTCTGTCCACAGCCATTGATGATGACTTTTTAGAAGAGCTGGAAATGATTTTGCTCAGTGCAGACGTGGGCGTGAAGACCACCGAAAAGCTTATTGAGGCTGTGCGTCAGGCTGCGAAGAAAAAGGAAATCAAGGGTACCGAGGATGTTATTCCTTTTCTGAAAAAATATATGGCCGAGCTTTTAGCTGACAGCGGCCAGCGTACCCGCATTGGCGCTAAGCCCACCGTAATTTTGGTAGTTGGCGTTAATGGCGTTGGCAAGACCACTACCATTGGCAAGCTGGCTAACTATTTTACTTTGTTCAAATACAAGGTTATTTTGGCTGCGGGCGATACCTTCCGTGCGGCTGCTGCTGAACAGCTCACTATTTGGGGCGAGCGCGCTAACTGTGATGTCATTCGTCACAACGAGGGTGCGGACCCGGCTGCAGTTGTTTTTGACGCTGTCAAGGCTGCTATTGCGCGCAAGGCTGACATTCTCTTTATCGACACAGCAGGCCGTTTGCACAATAAGGCTAATTTGATGAATGAGCTGGAAAAGATTCACCGCATTATCAAGCGCGAAATTCCTGAAGCTCCCCATGAAACCTTCTTGGTGCTGGATGCAACCACTGGTCAAAATGCTATCAACCAAGCTAAGGTGTTCATGGATACCGCCAATGTGACCGGCGTGGTGCTGACTAAGCTGGACGGCACTGCCAAGGGCGGCGTGGTTGTGGCCATTAAGGAGGAGCTGGGCTTGCCTGTAAAATGGATTGGCGTTGGCGAGGGCATTATGGATTTCCGTCCCTTTGAACCTGATAAATTTGTAGAAGCTTTGTTTGATACGGAGAAAAAATAAAAAATCTGGAGGGTGACAAGTAAAAATACTTGACAACCCTCCTTTTTTAGATTATAATACCAAAGTCGAGTAAATTGATTTGAGGTAGAGTTATGTCCGGAGAGGAAATTTTTCAGCAGCGCATGCGCTTAGGCAGGCTTTTTGATATCTATGGTGACCTGCTCACAGAAAAGCAAAGAAACTGTTTGGGTTTATACTTCTACGATGATCTCTCCTTAAGTGAAATTTCCGAGGAGCTGGGCGTATCCCGCCAAGCAGTTCATGACCTATTAAAAAGAGTGGAGCAAATTTTAGAGCGCTACGAAACAACCTTAGGCGTGTTGGCCAAGGAGGAGGCGCTGTACAAAGAGCTACATCAGGTGGTGCAGCTTTTGGCTCCCTGCGATAGAGAGAAAAATGACGAAGCCGCAAGAATTTTGCAAGACATCTGCGGCGAAGGTAGGTAAAGCGAATGGCATTTGAAAGTTTATCTGAAAGATTACAAAATGCGTTAAAAATGTTCCGCGGCACCGGCAAGCTCACTGAAGACGACCTGAAGGCACCCCTGCGTGAGGTGCGTATGGCTCTTTTAGAGGCCGACGTTAACTTCAAGGTTGTTAAAGACTTTGTAGGCAAGGTAAAAGAGCGTGCCATGGGCGCTGAGGTTAGCGAGGGCCTGAATCCTCATCAACAGATCATTAAAATTGTTAATGAGGAATTGATTGAGCTCTTGGGTGGTACCCAAAGCAAGCTGACCGTAGCTCAAAAGCCGCCCACAGTAATCATGCTGGTTGGCTTGCAGGGTGCTGGTAAAACCACCACCGCCGGTAAGCTGGCAAATTATTTAAAGAAAAAACACAAGAAGCCTTTGCTGGTGGCAGGCGACGTTTATCGTCCCGCTGCTATTACCCAGCTGCAGGTTTTGGGCGAGCAGCTCAGCGTTCCTGTATTCACCTTGGGTGACAAGGTATCCCCGGTGCAGATTGCAGAGCAAGCTATTGAAAAGGCTCGCAGCCTGGCTTGTGATACAGTTATCATCGATACCGCAGGCCGTTTACATATTAACGAAGAGCTGATGGAGGAGCTGCGCAATATTAAAGCAGCAGTAAATCCTCAAGAAATCCTCTTGGTTGTAGATGCTATGACCGGTCAGGATGCTGTAACCGTAGCCGAAAGCTTTAACAGTGAGCTGGGCATTGATGGCTTGATTGTAACCAAGCTGGATGGCGACGCTCGCGGCGGTGCGGTGCTCTCCGTAAAGGCTGTTACCGGTAAACCGGTAAAATTGATTGGCTTGGGAGAAAAGCTGGATGCTTTGGAGCCCTTCCATCCCGACCGTATGGCTTCTCGTATCCTGGGCATGGGTGATATCCTCACCTTGATTGAAAAGGTACAATCCACTACGGATTTGGCTAAAGCCCTGGAAATGGAAAAGAAGCTGCGCAAGGATGAATTTACTCTGGAGCAATTCTTAGAGCAAATGCAGCAGGTTAAAAAGCTGGGCTCTTTGGAAACTATCCTGGGCCTCATCCCCGGCATGGGCGGCATCAGCCAAAAGCTGAAGGAAGCTAATGTGGACGAAAAAGAATTTGACCGCATCGAAGCAATTATCCGCTCCATGACTCCCAAAGAAAGACGTAACCCTGATATCATTAACGGCAGCCGTCGTAAACGCATTGCCCTTGGCTGTGGCATGCGCGTGCAGGACGTAAATAAGCTTCTGAAGAACTTCGAAGAAAGCAAGAAGATGATGAAGCGTATGCAGGGTATGGCTAAGTTTGCATCCAAGGGCGGCTTCCGCATGCCCTTTGGTCATTAATAAAAATCAAAAGTTCCATGTTGTTTGAGATATATTTAAGGAGGTGACTATCAACATGGCAGTAAAAATTCGTTTAAAACGTATGGGTGCTAAAAAAGCTCCTTTCTATCGTATCGTAGTAGCAGACGCTCGTTCCCCTCGTGACGGTCGTTTCATCGAATCCATCGGTTACTATGATTCCACCACTACCCCCGCTAACGTAAAAATCGACGCTGAAAAAGCTATCGATTGGATGGGTAAAGGTGCACAACCTACTGATACCGTTAAGAACCTGTTCAGCAAACAAGGTATCATGAAGGCTTTTGCTGAAGCTAAAGCTGCAAAATAATTTTTTAGAGAGGCGTGATCTACATGAAAGAATTGGTAGAAGTAATGGCCAAGTCTCTTGTAAGTAATCCCTCTGCAGTAGTAGTGGAGGAGGAAACTACCGGTACAACTACGGTACTCCGCCTCCATGTTGCTTCTGAAGACATGGGCAAGGTTATTGGAAAACAAGGCCGCATCGCCAAAGCCATCAGAACTGTGATGAAAGCAGTAGCAACCCGCGAGAATGTTAAAGTTATTGTGGAAATTGTCTAATCAAGGATGGTAAACAATGGATAAAATGATGGTTCGCGTTCCCGTTGCTGTAAAAGCAAAGGTAACCGAAGATTTAAAACTGAAAATTATTGGAGATCTCCAAAACACCATAAAAAATATGGAGCTTGATCTGGAACAATTTGAGTTCCAAGCTAAAAAAGCTTTGCATCAGGCTGCATCTGATTTGAGCGTGCTGCCGGCTTTGCGCGAGCAAATCGACATGGAAAGAAATAAACGCACTGCTGCTAAGGCTGAAGCAGAAGCTAAGCTCAAGAGAGCTGAAGCTCTGGAGATGGGTGCTGAAATTGGTCATGGTACCTTAGAGCGTACTGTGGAAATCACTATCGGCACTGATCTGGATGCTTTGATGGGTGCAGAAATCCTCACCGAAGACGGTAAGGTTATTGCTTTCCGCGGATAATATATGCACAACCAAATAGTAATTGGTAAGATTGTCGCTCCGCACGGTGTGCGGGGCGATATTCGTATTCTGCCTTTAACCGAAAAGCCGGAACAATTTTTAGACTTAGAGTATTTGCTTTTACATGATGGGCGCAAGCTCACTATAAAGCATGCCCGCTTCCATAAGCGTATGGTATTAGTTACTACCGAAGAAATCAAATCCATGAATGAGGCCGAGCTTCTGCGTGACCAGGAAGTTTTGATTAAAGCTGAGGATTTGCCGGAATTAGAGGAAGGTCAATTCTATGTGGCTGATTTAATCGGCCTGCCCGTTTTTGACGAAGATGGCAAGCAAATCGGCACCTTTAAGGATTCCTTGAGCACAGGTAGCAACGATGTATACGTTATCGCCGTGCCGGGCGAAAAGGATATTTTGCTTCCTGCTTTAAAAATATATGTAAAAGAAATCAACCTGGAAGAAAAACGCATGGTTGTGACACTGCCTGAATGGGTTGATGAAGCATGAAATTCTTATTTGTAACCCTATTTCCTGAACAAATAGAGCAAGCGGCCAATCATAGCATTATTCAAAGAGCTGTCAAAAAAGGCTTATTAGAAATAAGCTGCATTAACCCTCGTGAATTTACCTATGATGTGCATCGCACTGTGGATGACACTCCCTTTGGTGGTGGCGCTGGCATGGTGCTCAAGCCTGAGCCCATGGTTGCTGCCATCCGCAAAGCAAAGGAACAGCTGCCTAATGCTCGCGTTCTTGCTATGTGCCCAGGTGGGCGCACCCTAAAGCAAAGCATTGTGGAAGAATATGCGCACTGCGGTCAGGATTTTATCTTTGTTTGTGGTCATTACGAAGGCTTTGATGAGCGCATCTTTAATTGGGTTGACGAAAAGCTTTCTATTGGCGATTATGTGCTCACCGGTGGCGAGATGCCGGCCCTCATAGTCATGGAAGCCATAGCTCGCTTTATTCCCGGCGTTTTAGGCAAGTTGGTCAGCGCCGAGGAAGACTCCTTCAGCACCGGTCTTTTGGAATATCCCCAGTACACCCGACCTGTGAATTTTGAAGGGCTCAAGGTACCTGAGGTACTGCGGGGCGGTAATCATGCCTTGATTGCCGCTTGGCGCTTGCAGGAGTCCTTAAAGGCGACATATTTTTTGCGTCCCGACCTGCTCTCTGAGGAGCAGCTGCGCCTTATTGAAAAGCCATTGCCCTACAAGATGAAGAAGTCCCAGCGTAAATTCTGGGAGGAGCTTAGGGGCAAAATTGCTGCTGCCAGGGCTGAGTTAGCGACCAAGGAAATGAGTGCGTTAGCGGATGAAGTCGCTCATAACGCTTCAAAGGAGGACGCAACTAATGGCTGAATTATATTTAGGCTTAGTACATTATCCTATCTATAACAAAAGAATGGATGTTATTGCTAGCGCAGTGACCAATTTTGACATTCACGATATTTCTCGCACCTGTCGTACCTATGATGTAAAGCGCTATTACATTATCCATCCCAAGGAAGCGCAAAAGCAAATCATCCATAAAATACTGCATTATTGGCAGGAAGGTTATGGCAAGGTTTATAATCCTGACAGGGCAGATGCACTGGAGCGTGTTTGTTGGCAAGCAGATATTGCTGCGGCAGCACAGGATATTGAAGCGCGTACTGGTAAGCGGCCCTATATTGTGACTACTGATGCACGCATTTATCCCAACACCGTGGGCTACGGATTTGTGCGCAAGCAGCTGCAGGAAGGGGATAGGCCCATTCTGCTTTTGTTTGGTACTGGCTTTGGCATCGAAGCTGAGGTCATGAAAAGCTTTGACTATATCCTAGAGCCTGTTTATGGCTCCTGTGATTATAACCATTTATGCGTTCGTAGTGCCGTGGCTATTATTTTAGATAGGCTGGCAGGGGAAGCATGGTGGCAAAAAGATTAAAAAATTGTAATATTTATTGCACTTTTTGCTTGCGTTAAAGTAAGCAATGTGGTAAAATATACGTTGTGTAATACGGACGGTCCGCTGTGGAGTTCACACATGAACGTCTATGATTTTAGGAGGAAAAAATGAACATTATTGAAGTATTGGAACAAGAACAACTGCGCAGCGACATCCCTGACTTTAAAGCAGGCGACACCGTAAAGGTTTACTGCAAAATCATTGAAGGTACCCGTGAACGTATTCAATTGTTCGAAGGCGTTGTAATTTCCCGCAGCGGCTCCGGCGTTCGTGAGAACTTCACCGTTCGTCGTATTTCCTACGGCGTTGGCGTAGAAAGAACCTTCCCGGTTCACAGCCCCCGTATCGACAAGATCGTTGTAGCTCGTCGTGGTATCGTTCGTCGTGCTAAACTGTACTATCTGCGTAACCTGACTGGTAAAGCTGCTCGTATCCGCGAAAAACGCTAATTTGTTCATTTATAAAAGGGATTGCCAAAAGCAATCCCTTTTATTTATTCTTGCGATATCGCTTATAATGCATCATCTACTTCGTTACAGCTCTTGACGCAAAGACCCACGTTGTTGCAAACGTAGTGCAGCGAGAACGTGTTGTTCGTGCTCATACCCGAAGGGTGGACGTACCTCTAGTACGCCGTCGTCGCTGCGCTTCGTATCTGATACATTCTAAGCGATATTTTGATAAGAAAATTTCACTAATTTAACTAGGAATATAACAGTAATTTATGTTAAAATGATACAAGAATTTCTTGAAAGAGGTGTATAATTTTGAGCAGTAAGCATGAAACTTCCTGGCAGGACACTGCCAGTGATTGGCTGGTTTCTATAATTGTGGCCGTTGCCTTGGCCTTTTGTATTCGTACCTTTTTAGTGGAGCCCTATATGGTTGAAGGCTCCTCCATGTATCCCACCTTGAAGCATCATGAACGCTTGATTGTGGACAAGCTAAGCTATTTTTTTACCAATCCTAAGCGTGGAGAAATTGTTATTTTTCGTTTTCCCAAGGACGAGAGCCGCGACTTTATTAAGCGCGTTATTGCCGTAGGTGGTGATACCATCGAGATGAAGGATGGGCAAGTTTTTGTTAATGGTCAAGCCTTGAAGGAGGATTATATTTATAAAAATGACCCTAAGGGACATAATCTTTCCAGCTATCGCAAAACCATCGTTCCTGAAGGCACTATCTTTGTATTAGGAGACAATCGCAATAATTCTGAAGACAGTCGCTTTGCTGATGTGGGCTTTGTACCGCATAAGCTCGTAAAAGGCAGAGCCCTAATTTGCTTTTGGCCCTTTAGCAGTATGCGCGTGATTAAAGCTGATACGGGTATGGGCAAATGAGAGTAGAGGATTTTAAAATTCAATGGTTTCCCGGTCACATGACCAAGGCGAAACGCATGATGGAGGCCCAAATCAAGCTTGTTGATGTGGTTGTCGAAATGCTTGATGCGCGTATTCCTCGATCTAGCACTAATCCTATGCTGCAAAACGTGTTGGGCAATAAGCCCAAAGTAATTGCTCTCAATAAGATTGATATGGCTGACTCTGCTAAAACCGAGCTGTGGCTGGAAAAGCTTAAAAATAGCGGCCTGCCGGTGTGCAAAATAGATTGTGCTACCGGTAAAGGCGTAAAGCAGCTTATTAGTGCCATTCAGCTTGCAGCAAAGCCCGTTATTGATAAATGGCTGAAAAAGGGCGTACGCAACCGTCCTGTACGCGTTATGATTGTGGGCATACCCAATGTTGGTAAATCCACACTTATAAATCGTTTGGTCGGCAAAAACAAGGTTATGGCGGCGGATAAGCCCGGTGTAACCCGTGGCCAGCAATGGGTTACTATTGCCAAAGGCTTGGAGCTTTTGGATACTCCTGGCGTACTTTGGCCTAAGTTTGAAGACCCCTCCGTGGGCTTTGCTTTGGCTGCCACTGGTGCTATTAAAGAGGATGTTTTTGATCGTCAAGATGCAGTGCAGCTTCTATTAGACTTCATGCTGCAGAAATATCCTGAGGCCTTAGCATCTAAGTATGCTGTAACCATAGAAGCAGGAGAGACTGCTCAAACCGTAATGGCAAAAATTGCCACTGCTCGTGGTTGCTTAAAGGCCGGCGGTATGTTGGATTTGGACAAGGTGGACCAGCTGGTGTTGCGTGATTTTCGCTCTGGCAGGCTAGGCCGCTTTACTGTGGACCAACCCTAAACTGCATAAGAAGATGCTCTGCTTTTCAGTGATTTTTTACTTGAAAAAGCAGAGCATTTTTGGTATTATATGAGTGTCAGATAGCTGATATTTTTTAGAAAGTCAAGATCCCTGCGATGTTCGTTACGTTGCCCCACAGGTTTTGAGCCAACACTCTAACCTAGGGAGCCTGATACTTCTCCTTTCAAAAACCAGCCTCCTTTGAGTGGACTTTTGCGATTGGAGAGAAGGCACCCACCTGCACATGCAGGTTCAAAACATGGGGTGTAAGGACGGCACCGTGGGGTTTTGTTTTTTAAGAAGATAAATAGCGGCGGCCCAGGCCACCTCGTTTTTGGTTATAAAATATTAGGAGACTGTTTTATGGAAAGTCTATTTGGTAATCTATTTGAAAGTGAGCAAAGGCAGACAAAGCCCCTTGCAGATCGTATGCGTCCCGAAAAGCTTAGCGATTTTGTGGGTCAGGAAAAGGCCGTGGGCAAGGGGAGCCCTCTGCGCCGTATGATTGAGCGTGATATGCTGCAGTCCGTGCTCTTTTACGGGCCGCCGGGCACGGGCAAGACTACCTTGGCCCAGGTTATTGCCCATGTAACAGGCGAGCAATTTGTTTCTATTAACGCCGTTTCCAGTGGTGTGCCTGAGCTGCGTAAGCTTATTAGCAAGGCTCAGGAGGAGCAGCGTCGTGGCATGGGGCGCACCATAGTTTTTATTGATGAAATACATCGTTTTAATAAAGCGCAGCAGGATGTGCTGCTGCCTTATGTAGAAAATGGTACCATTGTGCTTATTGGTGCTACTACGGAAAACCCTTTTTTTGAAATAAATTCTCCTCTGCTGTCCCGCATGAAGGTGGTGCGTCTTGAAAAACTCCAGCCCCAGCATCTGGTGCAAATTTTAGAGCGAGCTATCGCAGATAGCGAGCGAGGCTTTGGCAATAGCTTCACTGCAGAGCCAGAGGCTCTGCAGATTATCGCCGACTTCGCCGCAGGCGACGCCCGCGGCGCCCTTAACATCCTAGAGCAAGCAGAGTTCATGCTGCCTTTGGTAGGCGAAGGCGAGCGCGTTCTTACGCCTGAGGTACTGCGGAGCGTTATTGGCACTGCCATGCAGCGTTACGATAAGAAGGGTGACCAGCATTACGATATTATTAGTGCGTTTATAAAAAGCATGCGCGGAAGCGACGCTGACGCGGCGCTGCACTATCTCGCCCGCATGATTGAAGGCGGCGAGGATTTGCGCTTTATTGCCCGCCGCATTGTGATTTGTGCCGCCGAGGATGTGGGGCTGGCAGACCCACAGGCACTTGTGGTAGCCAATGCGGCGGCCCAAGCAGCCGACTTCGTCGGCTGGCCCGAAGCGCAAATTCCCCTAGCCGAAGCAGTGTGCTATATCGCTAACGCTCCCAAGAGCAACGCTGCCTATATGGGCATTGCCAGCGCACGTCAGGATGTGCGCAGCAAGCACTGTGGCAGCGTGCCCAAGCATTTAAGAGATGCTCATTATCCTGGCGCCAAGGCCCTAGGCCATGGCCTTACCTATAAATACCCCCATGATTTTCCTGAAGGCTGGGTAGAGCAGCAGTATTTGCCGGACGAGCTGCTTGGCACCAAGTATTATCACCCCAGCGGTCACGGCGAAGACAAAGGAAGACGCAAGCCCTAATCCTAAAGAGTACATTTAAGCATAAAAAAGCAGTCACCATAATTAGTGACTGCTTCTTTTAAACTTTTCACTGTGCACTGTGATTGTACAAAGAGTGCGATTTAGACTCCTATAACGTTTTGCGGTATGGAGCAGATGTTTGCCTTAATCCTGACCAGGCACCTTGAGCACTGCACCGGTAGCAGCGGAGGTAACCAAGGCTGCATAGCGTGCTAGATAGCCGGATTTAACCTTCGGCTCGGGGCAAACCCATTTAGCACGACGCTCAGCTAATTCTTCATCACTGAGTTTAACGTTCAGAGTACGGTTCGGGATATCAATTTCGATAATATCGCCATTTTCAATCAGGGCGATATTACCACCTTCGCGAGCTTCAGGAGAAATATGGCCGATGCAAGCGCCACGAGTAGCACCAGAGAAACGACCATCAGTCAAAAGGGCAACGTCCTTATCATGACCCATACCTGCAAGTACGGAGGTGGGGTTCAGCATTTCGCGCATGCCAGGGCCACCCTTAGGACCTTCGTAGCGAATAACTACAACATCACCGGAAACAACCTCTTTAGCACAAATAGCTGCAATAGCTTCATCCTCAGAATTATAAACCTTTGCGGGACCGCTAAATACCTTCATGCTGGGGTCAACAGCGGATTCCTTAACAACGGAGCATTCAGGTGCGATATTGCCCTTCAAAACGGCGATACCACCGGTCTTATTATAGGGGTTTTCAATGCTGTGAATAACATCAGCACGCTTGATTTCAGCGCCTTCCATGATTTCGCCAATGGTTTTGCCACTAACGGTTGCGCAATCCTTGTTGATAATACCCAAACGATCCAGCTCATGCATAACAGCGGGGATGCCGCCAGCCTCGTTCAAGTCAATAATATGGTGAGTACCACCGGGGGACAGCTTGGTCAGATAAGGAGTGTGTTTAGAAATCTCATCAAAGAGCTCTAAGGGAAGCTGGATACCTGCTTCGTGTGCGATAGCGGGCAGATGGAGAGCAGTGTTGGAGGAGCCACCAATAGCCATATCCACTGTAATAGCATTCTTAAATGCTTCCATGGTCATAATGTCGCGAGGGCATTTATTTTCAGCAACCAGCTTCATTACAGCCATACCTGCATGCTTAGCTAAAGCAATGCGTTTGCCATTGAAGGCAGCTGGAATAGTACCGTTGCCAGGTAAACCCATGCCCAAAACCTCAGTCAGGCAATTCATGGTATTAGCGGTGAAAAGACCGGAGCAGGACCCACAGCCGGGGCAAGCACAATGCTCAATTTCACTTAATTGGCAAGCGTCAATTTGACCGGACTCAAAGCGACCAGCAGCTTCAAAAACGGTGGATACACTGATATCCTTGCCATTCAAGCGACCAGGCAGCATGGGGCCACCGCTAACAACAACGGCAGGAATATTCAAGCGAGCAGCTGCCATCAACATGCCGGGAACAATCTTATCACAGTTAGGAATCAAGACCAAACCATCAAAGGCATGGCCATTAGCAACAGCCTCAATGGAGTCAGCAACTAGCTCACGGCTAGCCAGAGGATATTTCATACCATCATGGCCCATGGCGATGCCATCGCAAATACCGATAGCCGGGAACTCGATGGGGGTGCCGCCAGCTTCCAATACACCGTATTTAGCTGCTTGAGCAATGGTGTCCAGATGCATGTGGCCGGGGATGATTTCGTTTGCGGCACAGCAAATGCCGATTAACGGTTTTTGTAATTCTTCTTCAGTATAACCCATAGCGTAGAACAAGGAGCGATGGGCTGCGCGGGTGGAACCTTTTTTTACTTCTATACTGCGCATAGTTTCAGACCTCTTTCCCTAATAAAATAAATCATGCCTTTACAGACATAGTAAGACCTTCTAAGGGTACTCATAAAATTTTACATTTTTTGTGGGTAAAAGTCAAATATAATGGACGAAAATGATATAAATTCAGAAAAGTTCAAGCACTTATCCCTAATATAGTTACATTGCTTACACTTTTTTAGATAAAGTTCGTAAAAATTTCACTGCTAAAGCCTGCAGCATCGGTTATAATAATAGGGATAGATTATAGGTTCTGCGGAGGTTTTATCATGGAAACTAAATTAACCAGATTATTAGGTATCAAATATCCCGTTATTCAAGGTGGCATGGCATGGACAAGTGATGCAGTTTTGGCAGCAGCTGTTTCTAACGCTGGCGGCGCAGGCATTATCGGTAGCGGTGGCCGCACTGTGGAGTGGACTCGTGAGGAAGTGCGCAAAGCTAAAACACTGACCACTAAGCCCTTTGGTGTGAATGTCATGCTGATGGCACCCAATATCGAAGAAATTATCACCATGCTGTGTGAAGAAAAGGTTGCTTTTGTTACCTTGGGTGCAGGTAATCCCGTGCCCCATATTGAAAAATTTCATGCGGCAGGCATCAAGGTTATCCCCGTTGTGCCCAATGTAAAGCTGGCCAAGCGTATTGAAGCAGCTGGTGCTGATGCAATGGTTGTTGAAGGCATGGAGGCTGGTGGCCACATTGGCAAGCAAACAACCATGGCGCTCATGGAAAATGTGCTCCCCAATGTTAAAAAGATACCTGTGTTGGTGGCCGGCGGCATTAGCGATGGTCGTGCTTTGGCTGCAGCCTTGGTAATGGGTGCTGATGGTGTGCAAATGGGTAGTCGCTTCCTGCTTACCACCGAATGCCCTGCTCATCCCGCTGCAAAGCAGGCAATTATCCATGCAACTGATACTGATAGCGTGGCAACAGGCTATAGCCGTAATCTAGGCGTTCGTTGTCTTGCCAATTCCTTTACGGATTTATATACTGCTAAAGAGATTTCCGGCGTGCCCAATGAGGAGCTGATGGCTATGGGTACCGGCACAAATCGCCGTGGTATCATGGAAGGCGATACTGAAAATGGTACTGTTATGGTTGGCCAAAGCTTGAATGTTCTCAATGATATTATGCCCTGTAAGGATGTCATGGAGCGCATCATTGCCGAAGCTAAAGAAGCAATTGAGCATGTAAAGAACATCGAATTTTAATAACGGAAGGTCGTGCTGTGGGGCAGTCATAGCACGGCCTTTTTGTTAAGTTTAAGAAAATTTTCCAAGAAGGGCTCTTGCTCATTGCTTTTTGCTTGGAAATAAGCTATTATAATAAGTAGTGTATAAATTTTACGAAAAGAGGTTACTTTAATGAAAAAATATTTAGTTACTTTGTTGATGACTTTGGTTTTAGCTTTGGGTTGCATGGGCTCCGCCTTCGCTGCTGAAAGCAATCTGGTTGGCTATGTTAATGTTGAACGTGTTTTCCGCACTCATCCCGACATGCAAGCAACTATGAGCGTTTTGAAGCTGGAACGCCAAAAGGCTCAACAGGAATTTGAAGCCAAGGCACCTAGCCTGGATGATAAGGGTAAGCAGGAGCTGGGTCAAAAGCTCTCTGAGCAGGTTGATAAAAAAGAGGCTTCCTTGCTGAATCCTATTCGTGCCGCTATCCGCAAATCCATTGCAGAAGTTGCTAAATCCCACGGCATTGTTAATGTAGTTGATGCTAGCGCTATGGTTTATGGCGGTATGGATTTGACCAACGAAGTTATTGCCCATGTTGCAGGTGGCAAAAAATAATATTGCTGCACTTACGAGACCTTCCTAATTACTGGGAAGGTCTTTTTTGTTAGTTTGTTTATTAGAAATATTAATACATAGATTGACTGTTTAGTCAGAATTGAGTAGCCCCAAAAAATTTGATATAATACCTTTAAGTAAGCTTAAAGGGGGACGGAGCATGCAAGCTTGTCCTTGGAATTTTCTCTTAGATAATAAAAAGCATATTATATCCTTAGTTGGTGGCGGCGGCAAAACCACAATAATGTATGAATTAGCAGGTGTTTTTGCCAAGCAGGGTAAAAAGGTTGTTTGTATGACGACTACACACATCCTTAAACCCAAGCAATGTTATTTTGACTTCCAACAAGGTCATTGTGACATATTTTCTACAATAACTAACAGTGAGCCAATCTATGCAAATAGCTTTAGAGCGCTAGAAGCACTTTGGCAGCAAGGAAAATATGCTGTAGTTGGCGAGGAAGAAACGAACTCAAGTAAGCTTGTTCTACCAGCGCCTTCTATGCTGCAAAATATTCTACAGAGTAGTGAGCTTGTTTTCATAGAATCCGATGGAGCAAAGCATTTACCCTGCAAGCTACCAGCCCATCACGAGCCAGTGTTGCTTCAGGAGAGCGACATCGTAATTGCAGTTGTTGGCCTTGACGCTTTAGGCAAGAGCTTGGATGAGGTTTGCTTTCGTTGGCAGCTAGGGGAAAAGATTTTTGCTAGCAGCTGTAATTCGCTTATGGATGAGCTAAAGCTTACCCAGCTATTGCTAAGTGAGCAGGGGGCTCGGAAAAATGTTGGCAACCGTGATTTTTATATAGCTTTGAACAAATGTGATCTAGTTGAGCCAAAGCAAGCTCTGCAAATGCGCGAGCTACTGCAAACGCAGGGGATTGAGCCTAGCAAGATTTGGCTTAGAAATTTGCCATAAAGAGCTTGTAAAGCTTTTATGGCTTACTGTATATAGCGATAGATAAGGAGCATGAAGATGCAAAATTTACGGATAGTTGTGCGTGGTGGCGGCGATTTAGCCACAGGCGTGATTCATCGCCTGTGGCGCGCCGGTTTCACCCCGCTTGTTTTGGAGTGTGCTCGTCCTGCCGCCATTCGGCGGCAGGTGGCCTTGTGTGAGGCAGTTTATGCCGGAACGGCCACAGTAGAGGGAATGACAGGCGTTTTAATCCACAGCCTCAGTGAGGCTGTGGGGGTGTGGCAGGCAGGGCAGGTGCCGGTGTTAGTTGATGAAAGTGCGGACTGCGTTGGTATCCTTAAGCCCGATATTGTGATTGATGCAATTATTGCTAAGAAAAATTTAGGCACTAATAGGTCCATGGCGCCACTTACTATAGCGCTAGGTCCGGGCTTTGTGGCTGGCGATGATGTACACGCTGTTGTAGAAACAAAGCGTGGTCACAATCTTGGCAGAGTTATCACTACAGGTAGCGCTGCTCCTAATAGCGGTATACCGGGCATCATCGGTGGCTTTGGCAAGGAGCGAGTGCTGCACGCTCCAGCTGCAGGTGTTCTGCACATTGTGCGGGATATTGGCAGCGTGGTAGAGCGTGGGCAGGTGATTGCGGAGATTACAACCGAGCTAGGCGAGGTTGTGTCCGTGGAGGCAAGCTTAACTGGAATTATCCGGGGGATGATTCGTGATGGCTTCAAGGTTACGCAAGGCTTTAAGATTGCGGATATTGACCCAAGGCAGGAGGAGCTGGCTAACTGCTTTACAATTTCCGACAAGGCTCGTTGTATAGCAGGCAGTGTTTTAGAATTAGTTTGTGGGTATTCAAATATAAAATATTAGTTAACTAACAAATTAAGTGTATTATAAAGGGGTTATATTATGAAAAATTTGATGGAAAAGCTTCTTGCGGAGGTAAAGAAGGGGAATGATTGCTATCTTGTGGCTTCTATTGAAAGCGAGGGCTCCACTCCCCGTAGTAGTGGCGCCTATATGCTAGTTAACAAGAATGGCTTAGTGGCTGGCACAGTTGGCGGAGGTAGCATGGAATATGAGGCCATAAAAGAAGCGCAAAGCTTGCTTAATGCTAATGTAAAAGCTACTGCACATGCTGGAGGCGGGGAACAAGAAAATGATACCTGTAAGAGCTTTCAAAAGCGCTTTGATTTAACTCCGGCTGCTCACATGGCCTGCGGTGGTTACCTGCGCCTGCAATTTTGCTTTTTGCCAGCCTCTCAAAAAACGGAAATTATGGCAGAATACATCATCTATAAGCTTGAGGGAAGCTATCCATGGTGGCTGCTTATTCCCATGGGTGAGGGAGATATCCTGGTAAAGGAAGCACTCCCTCTCAAAAAGCGTCAAGCCTTTTATGAATTGGATGGGGATAAGTATTTTGCTCAGCAATACAATTATGACGGCAAAGTCTATGTTTTCGGTGCTGGTCATGTTGCAAAGGAGCTGGTCCCTCTTTTAAGCCATTTAGGGTTTAAATGCATCGTCCTAGATGACCGCAAGGAATTTGCAGATGCGGTAGCCTTTCCCACTGCACATAGAGTGCAAATGGTTGATTACAAGGATTTGGGCAAAGCATTGAAGCCTAATTGTATGGACTATGCGGTGGTCATGACACGTGGGCATGAGCATGACGCCAACTGTGAACGTTTTTTATTAACAACACCTATTCGCTATATTGGTATCATGGGTAGTATGCATAAGGCTAAGCTGGCAAAGGCAACGCTGCTGTCTGAGGGCTTTAGTCTAGAAAAATTAGCTCGCATAACCACTCCCATAGGTATTGATATTGGCAGTGAAACACCTGCGGAAATTGCTGTTTCCATTGCAGCTCAGCTGATTAAGGTGCGCTCCCAAAAAAGATAAGCGTCAAGGAATAAACGAACAAAAAACTATCATTAGCAAAAATCTTCGTATATTTACCTCAAAAGCTTTACATGGCAAGGGTAAATGGGATAAAATAAGCTTGTATTATTAGCTTTATTAAATGTGGGAGGGTGTATAAATGGCTAAATTCGTAAATCTATCCAAGGGTGCCTATTCCTTTGAGGGCGAAATGCCTCTAGGTCAGGCCATTCCCTTAGGCCTACAGCATGTTTTGGCCATGTTCGTGGGCAATTTAACCCCGCTTTTGATTATCGGTGGTGCCTGCGGCATTATGGGCGGCACAGAGTTTGTAAATTTGCAAATCAGTCTGCTGCAAAATGCTATGATTATTGCGGGTATTGTAACCTTAGTACAGCTCTATGGCATTGGTCCCTGCGGTGGCAAGGTGCCCATCATTATGGGCACGAGCTCCGGCTTCATCGGCGTGTTTAGCAGTGTGGTCGCCACCATGGGTAGTGGTGTAGTGGCCTATGGCGCCATTATGGGCGCGTCCATTATCGGCGGCTTTTTTGAAGGCATTTTAGGCTTCTTCCTGAAGCCCCTGCGACGCTTTTTCCCGTCCGTAGTGACTGGCACGGTCGTGCTTTCCATTGGTCTATCCCTTATTGCCGTTGGTATTAACTCCTTTGGCGGTGGCTTTAAAACCAAGGACTTCGGCTCCATGGAAAATCTGGGCCTAGGTCTTTTTGTTCTCATAGTAATCCTGTTTTTTAAGCATGGAACCAAGGGCTTCTTTAGCTCTAGCTCTATTTTATTTGGCATTATCGCTGGCTATATCGCAGCCTTTATCATGGGACTAGTGTTGCCTACCACCGGTGTTACCGCTAAAGGCGTAACCTTTACAAAATCTTGGGTATTAAACTGGGATAAGGTTGCCAGCGCTGGCTGGTTTGCCATTCCTGATTTCATGCCCGTGGATATTATTTTTGATATGCGTGCCATTATTCCCGTTTGCATCATGTTTATCGTTACTGCGGTAGAAACCGTCGGCGATATTTCCGGTGTTATGGAGGGTGGTATGGAGCGCGAGGCTACCGATAAGGAGCTGGCTGGTGGCGTAATTTGCGATGGCTTGGGCTCCAGCTTTGCTGCTCTTTTCGGTGTTTTGCCCAACACCTCCTTCAGTCAAAACGTTGGTTTGGTTGCTATGACCAAGGTTGTGAACCGCTTTGCTTTGGCAACAGGTGCTGTATTCCTTATCCTCTGCGGCCTGATTCCCAAGCTAGGCGCTCTTGTTTCCATTATGCCCCAATCCGTATTGGGCGGCGCAGCAGTGATGATGTTCTCCAGCATTGTTGTTAGTGGTATTCAGCTCATTACCAAAGAAAAATTAACGCCGCGCAATCTGACCATTGTGGCAGTTGCTCTCGGCGTTGGTTATGGTATGGGCGCGAATCCTGGTATTTTAGCCCATGCGCCTAACGCTATTAAATTGATTTTTGGTGGCTCCGGCATCGTTCCCGCAGCTCTGGTCGCCATTATTTTAAATATTGTGCTGCCCCAAGATTAAGACACTGCCGTAAATCTCGAACAGTATCAATGTCAAAAAGTTCATACTTGTCCTGAACCTGTACTAAGCGTACTCGTTCAGGATATTTTTTTGCTAAAAGGCCTCCGCCCTTATCCTGGGGAAGGCATTGGAGCTCAGAGGCCAAATCAGTCGGAAAAATCATGGGGTTGCCCGGTGATTGCCCGTAGGCTAAACGCTGAATAGCGTAGGGGGTCTTAATAAAGCTTTCACAAAGAAGGCTCACGCTTTGCCAACGTAAAAAAGGCTGATCACTGGTGCAAAAGGCGTAGCCTAAAAGCTCGCTGGATTGGCAATAGGCCATACCCAGACGAATAGTATCGTTTAAATAGGGCTTATCGTGAAGCAAATAGGGTATGTTTTGCTCTTGACACAGCTTAGCGATTTTGCTATAACGAGTAACCACTACTCGCTCTGTAAACAAGTCCTGAGTAGTATTCAAAATATATTGAATTAGAGGTTGTCCCTGAAACTCCTGCAATAATTTGTTGCTGCCAAAGCGTGTCGAATGGCCCGAAGCCATAATGATGCAGCCAAGAGGAAAAAATTTAGTCATCATTCTCGATCCTTCATCAAACACCATAAAAGCCTTAGGGAATAAGCTAGCTAATGCCAGCTTATTTATTTAGTAAATTCTACACTAGTTAACAATTTCCTTTTAAACGAAGCCAATTTATGGTAAAATATAATAGAGTTTTTGTGAGTAATATGCATAATGGAGGACTTTTTATGCTTACTATCCGTGAAATTAAGAAGGCTGCTACTCTTGAAGAGGCGTGGCAGCTGAACCAAAAGAGGCCAAATCGCATTATGGGAGGCATGCTCTGGATGCGTTTATCCAAGGGTAATGTAGCTACCATGATTGATTTGAGTGCTTTGGGCTTGGACAAAATAGAGGAAAGTGAGAGCGAATTTAGCATTGGTGCCATGGTAACACTGCGCCAGCTTGAGCTTCACCAAGGCATTGCTGCTTATACTCAGGGAGCTATGAAGGAAGCACTGCGTCATATTGTGGGCGTGCAGTTCCGTAATTTGGCTACTGTTGGTGGCAGCGTATTTGGTCGCTTTGGCTTTAGCGATGTACTGACTATTTTCATAGCCTTGGATGCCAAGGTTGAATTATATAAGGGCGGCGTCATTGCAATTAGTGATTTTGCCACAATGCCCTATGACCGTGATATTTTAGTGCGCGTAATTATTCCTAAGCAAAATATCAAATGTCAATATGCTTCTGTGCGTATTGCCAAAACAGACTTTCCTGTGCTGACCTGTGCAGCAGCTATGACTGAAGCAGGCGTGCAAATCGCTGTTGGTGCAAGACCGGCTAAGGCTGCTCTGGTTCGTGATGAGCAGGGCTTGCTGAGCGGAGGCATTACCGTGGCAAAGGCTAAGGCCTTTGCTGAATATGCTGCTCAAGCTTTGCCTACGGAAAGTAATCCCCGTGGCAGCGCTGCTTATCGCACCCATTTGATTAAAGTGCTGGCAGTGCGCACTATCCTAGCATTGGGAGGTAAGGCCTAATGGACGTTACATTAACCTTGAATGGCAAAAGAATTACCCGCAGTGTGGATGCGGATATGGCTTTATTAGATTTTGTGCGCAATGAGGGCTGCTATAGCGTGAAGCGTGGCTGTGATACCTCTAACTGCGGCCTGTGCACTGTTTTTTTGGACGATAAACCGGTGCTAAGCTGCTCTGTTTTGGTGGCTCGTGCAGATGGACATAAGGTGACCACTATGGAAGGCCTGCAAAAGGAGGCTGCTGAATTTGGTGCCTTTATTGCAGACCAGGGTGCAGAGCAATGCGGCTTTTGTAACCCTGGCATGATTATGAATGCTTTAGCTTTACTTAGAGAAAATCCTGAACCCAGTGAAGAGGAAATCAAGGAATATTTAGCTGGTAACCTGTGCCGTTGCTCCGGCTATGAGGGCCAGCTGCGTGGTATCCAAAACTTTATCGCTTGGAAAAAGGCACAGAAGGGGGAGGTGTAACAGATGAAAATTGTTAATCAACCCCTGCGCAAAAAGGATGCAATGCAATTGGTAACAGGCCAGCCTGTGTATACTGACGATTTGGCTCCCAAGGATTGCTTGATTGTTAAGGTTTTGCGCTCACCCCATGCTAACGCTATCATCGAAAGCATTAACACTGCTATTGCGGCAAAGGTACCCGATGTTGAGGCTATCTTTACCTACGAGGATGTTGACCAAAACGCAAAGCGTTGCACCTATGCTGGTCAGACGTATCCTGAACCCAGTCCCTACGATCGTTTGCTCTTGGACCGCCATGTGCGCTTTGTAGGCGATATTGTAGCCATCGTAGCAGGTAAGACTGAGAAAGCTGTTGATAAGGCACTGTCCTTAATCAAGGTAAAATATAATGTTTTAG
>JBJDXD010000102.1:0-34476 GCA_051866495.1 Phascolarctobacterium sp.
TCTTGAAAAACTTTGCATATTTAATATGTCTACTTGACATGGGGCTGATCAGTTTCGGAGTAGGAGTCTAAATCGAACTCATTGTATATTAAAAGTAGACAAGAAAGTCGTAAATAAAAAGATAGTGGTAAACTAAAAGCCCACAGCTTCAGTTAAAAGTGAAGCTGTGGGCTTGATTTTTGTATGCTATTAGCTGCTTATAGAATCTTAGAAGCCAGCAGTGATGGTGCCCTTGAAGTGGTCCTCAATGAACTTCTTGTTTTCAGCAGATTGATAAATCTTCTTCAGCTGAGCAATGCGAGGATCCTTTTCGTTAGCCTTGGTGGTAACGAAAATATTCAGGAAGGGGTTGTCGTTACGCTCGATGAGGAGGGAATCCTTGGAGGGGTTCAGCTTAGCAACCAGAGCATAGTTAGCATTGATAACGGCAATATCCAAATCCGGCATAGCTTTAGGAATGGAAGCTGCGTCCAGCTCTTGGATCTTGTACTTCTTGTCGTTTTTGGTAATGTCGGCTACGGTGGTGGTTACGGAATTCTTATCCTTAACCTCGATGAAGCCCTTGTCAGCCAATACTAAGAGGGCACGAGCGCCGTTGGAGGGGTCGTTGGGGATACCGATGGTAGCGCCAGCGGGAATATCCTCTACTTTTTTGTACTTAGCAGAATAGATAGCCATGGGGAAGTTTACAGTCTTGAAAACCTCAACCAATTGGAATTTGGGCTCCTTTTTCAGGGTTGCAGCTAAGTAAGGAGCGTGTTGCATGCTGTTAGCAAAAAGCTCGCCTTGAGCCAGAGCTACGTTGGGGGATACGAAATCGGAGAATTCTACGACCTCGATGTTCAAGCCGTCCTTTTCGGCCAGCTTCTTCACATTGTCCATGATTTCAGCATGGGGACCAGCGGTTACGCCAATCTTAATAGGTGCCTTGGTGTCAGCTTTTTTATCAGCCTTTTTGTCGCCGCCGCAGCCTGCAGCCACAACCATCAGGGCCATCAGGGCAACGGTGATTAAAATTTTTACTAATTTACTCATCACAATTCCTCCCGTAATACAAAATGGGTAAGCAAATTTATATCGCAAGCCGTAAGCGCGCATTTACGGCCGTGCAAATAGAGGGGGCACAGTTAGGGCTGGTAGGCTTTGTCGCTTCTTCATTAGAGCTTATTCTTATTGAGCTTCTTAGAAGCGTAATCGCCCAAGGACTGCATAGCCTGTACCATGATGATCAAAACCACAACGGTGGCCAGCATAACGTCCATTTGGAAGCGTTGGTAGCCATAGCGGATAGCTAAGTCGCCCAAGCCACCGCCACCTAAGGTGCCGGCCATAGCGCTGTAGCCAATCAAGCTGATGATGGCCAGGGTTACGCCTAAAACGATGGAATGCAGGGATTCGGGCAGCAGCACTTTGGTGATAATCTGCATGGGGCTTGCGCCCATGGCCTGTGCTGCTTCGATAATGCCGGGGTTGATTTCCAGCAAAGAGGATTCAATAATACGGGCAATGAAGGGGGCTGCAGAGATGGTCAGCGGCACGATGGCTGCGGTGGTACCAATGGAGGAGCCCACGATCATACGAGTTAAGGGGATAATGGCTACCATCAAAATAATGAAGGGAGTGGAACGGGTTGCGTTAACAATGGCGCCTAAAATGCTGTTCACAGCCTGGTTGGGCAGAATGTGCTCCTTGCGGGTAACAGTCAAGATTACGCCCAGGGGAATACCAATTAGGGTGGACAGAGCCGTGGAGGCAAAAACCATGTAGCAGGTTTCCCAAAAGGATTTCATTAAAAGATTAAGCATATCAGGATTCATAGCCGATTACCTCCGTTTTCAGATTTTGGCTGTGCAGGTATTCCAGAGCGTTTTTGATACCGCTCTTGTCACCGCTGACCTCGATAATCAATGTACCAAAGGGAACATCCTTCAGCTGGTCGATGTTGCCATAGAGGATACTTACATCCACGGCAAAGCGTTTAACCATACCGGAAACAATGGGCTCGCTGGCGCTGTCGCCAATAAAGGAGATGCGCACGATGAGCTTGCTGCCTTCCTTATAGGTATCGGTAAGCTGCATATTCTTAATCATATCGGGAATTTCGGCGTTAATAACGCTCTTAGTAAATTCCTTGGTAGTGGGATGCTGGGGATTGGTGAACACATCCACCATGGGGCCTTCTTCAATAAGATCGCCGTTTTCGATAACTGCAACTCTGTCGCAGATGGCCTTAACAACCTCCATCTGGTGGGTAATGAGCACGATGGTCAAATTCAGCTTTTTATTGATATCCTTCAAAAGCTCCAGAATGGATTTGGTGGTTTGGGGGTCCAGAGCGGAGGTTGCTTCGTCGCAGAGCAGCACCTTGGGGTTGCTGGCCAGAGCGCGAGCAATGCCCACACGTTGCTTTTGACCGCCGGATAATTGGCTGGGATAATAGTCCGCACGCTCCTCCAATTGCACCAGCTCCAGCAAGGGGCGCACGCGCTTATCAATTTCGCTTTTGCTAAGTCCTTGGATTTCCAAGGGGAAGGCAATGTTTTGGTAAACAGTGCGGCTGGTAAGCAGATTAAAATGCTGGAAAATCATACCAATGCTTTGGCGTGCCTTGCGCAGTTGGGAGTCACTCATGCTGGTGAGCTCAGCCCCATCCACAAAAACTTGACCGGCAGTGGGGCGCTCCAGCATGTTGATGCAGCGCACAAGGGTGGATTTGCCGGCACCGGAAAGACCGATAATACCGAAAATCTCGCCTGCCTTAATGCTGAGATTAGTCTTGTGCAATGCGTGGATATCGCCAGCCTTACTATAGTAGGTTTTTTCTACATTAACTAGTTCTATCATTCTAATGATCCTTTCTTGAGTAAGCACCTGCGCTTTAAGCAGGGCTACAAACTAAAAAATCCCTCACCGGCACGGTGAAGGATGCGCTTACGCTAAATATCTTCATCTGCCGGATTTCTCCGTTGGAATTGGCACCGTTCACCTAAGTGTGGTTGCCGTAGCTTCATCGGGCCAGTCCCTCAACTACTCTTGATGAAATCTCTGTGAAGTTAGAGTTAATTTTACATCTAGTTGCAGAGATTGTCAATAAAAATATCTATAAAATTCGCAAAATGTGTAAACTTGCTGTTCTCCAAGAAAGGAAAGCATCTACTTTTTAAATTATAGAAATTATATCAGAATAGTAGGCTTTTGTAAAGAGAGAATCAGCAAAAATTTTCCACAAATTTCTCTTGACTTTCACTTGATAAAGTATTAAAGTATTGCTAAAAGTTGCTCACAGTTAACTGCACGAAGAGTTTTTATAGAGGAGGAAGAACATGGCTGCAAGTAGACACGACCATTTGACTGATCAATTATTCAAGGTGATTTTAAGCTTAAAGGATCAAGAGCAATGCTATAGATTTTTTGATGACCTTTGTACTGTTAGCGAGGTTAAGGCTATGGCACAAAGGCTGGAGGTGGCGCGGATGCTGGACGAGGGCTGCATTTATGAAACCATTGTGGAAAAAACCGGCGCTAGCACGGCCACTATTTCTCGCGTTAAGCGTTGCTTGGTTTATGGAGCAGATGGCTATAATTCCGTCATGGGAGTTTTAAAAGGAGAGAAAAAGCAAGATGACCAATAAAGTGTATCAGGTTCCCTACGGCACCAAGGATATTTTGCCGGGGGAGATGAAAAGCCGCAGGCGCATAGAAAACGCTATTGTGGATGTGTTTGACAAATGGGGCTATGACGAGGTCAAGACCCCTGATTTTGAATATGTGGAGACCTTTGGTAAGGCGGGCTCCAAGGGTGATTTTCGCTTTTTTGACCGCAGCAACAAGCTTTTGGTGCTGCGCAACGATATGACGGCACCCATCGCGCGCCTTACGGCCACTAGGCTTAGTGGCGGCGAGAAGATCAAGCGCCTGTGCTATCTGGCCAATCTGTATCGCTACGAAGAGATTCAAGCGGGCCGTCAGTGTGAATTCGAGCAGGCCGGCGTGGAGCTCTTAGGCGCCAGCGGCGCCGCCGCTGACGCAGAGGTCATCGTGCTGGCAGCCGAGGCCTTACAGGCCGCCGGCGTCCAGCAATTCGCCATCAGCCTGGGCCACGTTGATTTCATCAACGGGCTGGCTGAGGAGGCGGGCTTTACGGCGGAGCAGGTAAAGCAGCTGAAGACCTGCCTGCGTCGGCACGACGCAGTGGGGATGCAGCAAATGGCCGATAGTATGGAAAACATTCGCCCGGAAATTAAGGCGCTTTTTGCAGACTTCCTCTTTTTGCAGGGCGGTGTGGAGCTCATCGAGCGCCTGCAGGGCGTGGTGACCAATCCTAAGGCCTTGAGTGCGTTAGAGGATTTGCACGCTATTTACGATTTGGTAAGCTCCTATGGTGCTGCTGCTTATTTAAGCTTTGATTTGGGGCTCTATCGCTCCCTTGATTATTACACCGGTATGCTCTTTGAGGTATACATGCCGGAGATTGGTTACCCCATCGCCGGCGGTGGTCGTTACGATAAGATGATGCAGGGCTTTGGCCTGGACTGCCCCGCCACGGGCTTTGCCCTTGGCGTGGATAGAGTGGTGCTGGCCTTGGAGCGCGCAGGCCTGGTGAAGGCCGAGCGGCGTTGGGACGCATTAGTGGCCTGGAGCGAGGGTAAGCTGCCCGAGGCTATCAGCAAGGCCACGGCACTGCGTAAGGAGGGGCGCAGCGTGAAGCTGTGCACCGAGGCCATGGATTTGGCCGCTGCTGCCGCTGCCGTGAAGGAATATTGCTGCGCCAGCCTGGTATATGTATCCTAAAGCAAGAGTGAGAAAGAGAAGGTTAGTAGATAAATGGACGAATATATTACTATAGCCTTGCCCAAGGGCAAGCTTTTCGATAAATCGGTGCGACTTTTGGCCAAGGTTGGCTACAGCGCCGAGAATGTGACCGAGGACTCTCGCAAGCTGGTTATCAGCAATGAGGAGACCAAGGTGCGCTTCATTATCGCCAAAACTGTGGATGTGCCCACCTATGTGGAGTACGGCGCCGCCGATATTGGTATCATCGGCAAGGATGTACTCTTAGAGCAGGACAAGGATGTGGTGGAGCTGCTGGATTTGGGCTTTGGTCGTTGCCGCTTGATGATGGCGGTGCCGGAGGCCAAGCGTCGGGAAAAGCTCACGGATTACGCACATCTGCGTGTGGCCACCAAATATCCTAACTGCGCCAAGGCTTATTTTAATAAGCTGGGCATCCAGACAGAAATCGTGAAATTAAACGGCTCCATTGAGCTAGGTCCCATTGTGGGCTTAAGTGAAATGATTGTAGATATAGTAGAAACAGGGCGCACCCTGAAGGAAAACAAATTGGCCGAGGTGGATTCTATTTTCACCGCCACTGCTCGCCTGATTGCTAATCGAGCCAGCTTTAAGCTGAAATTTGCTCGTTTGCGCAAGCTGGTTGAAGATTTACGTGTTGTTTTAAATGAGGAGGCAAAATAAAAATGCAGGTTACTGATGCAAGAGAGATGAACGCAGCCGAGATCGCTGCCTTAATGAAGAAGAAAGCTTTTGATGAGGTGGAATTATCGCCCCGCATTCAAGCGGGCACCGATGCCATGTTTGGCCGTCACATGACAGCTGCTCAGGTAGTGGACCAAATTGTGGCCGATGTGCGCGCTGAGGGCGACGAGAAATTATTCTACTACACCAAGCTGATCGATAGAGTGGAGCTCACTCCCGAAAATATTCGCGTTACCGAAGAGGAATTTGCCGAGGCTGAGGCCATTTGTAAGCCGGAAGTTAAAGCTGCCTTAGAGCGCGCCATTGCCAATGTGATGAAATTTCACGAGGAGCAAATGCCCAAGACCTGGCTCACCAACCGTCCCTTCGGCTCCATGCTGGGCCAAAAGGTTACTCCTGTGGACTCCGTAGGCATTTATGTGCCCGGTGGCACCGCTGCTTATCCTTCTTCTGTAATGATGAATGCTTGCCCTGCCAAGGTGGCTGGTGTGCCTCGCATTGTTATGGCCGTGCCTCCCGGAAAGGACGGCAAGGTTAATCCCAACGTTTTAGTAACTGCTCGCCTTATCGGCGTAACCGAGATTTATAAAATGGGTGGCGCTCAAGCCATTGCTGCTTTAGCCTTTGGCACTGCCACCGTGCCTAAAGTAGAAAAAATCACCGGCCCTGGCAATATTTTTGTAACCCTGGCCAAAAAGGCTGTAATAGGTCACGTGGATATCGATATGCTGGCAGGCCCCAGCGAGATTCTGGTTATCGCCGATGATAGCGCGAGTCCCGAATACTTGGCAGCGGATCTCTTGAGCCAAGCAGAGCATGACCCTCTGGCCTGCGCTATTCTGGTTACCGATAGCGAGCGCGTGGCTAAGGAAACAGCGAAGGAAATCGAAGTACAGCTGGCTAAATTGCCCCGCAAGGAGATTGCGGAAACCTCTCTTGCTGAAGCAGGCAAGGTTGTTCTGGCCAAGGACATGGATACCGTTATCGAGATGGCCAATATTTCCGCACCGGAGCACATGGAAATCATGACCAAGGCTCCCTTTGAAATCATGCCCTATATTCGCAACGCTGGTGCTATTTTCTTGGGTCAATATTCTCCGGAGCCCTTGGGCGATTATTATGCAGGCCCCAACCATGTATTGCCCACCGGTGGCACTGCCAAATTCTATTCCGTTTTGAATGTTGAAACCTTCATGAAGAAGACCAGCATCATCTCCTACACCGCACCGGCACTTTATGCTGCTGCCGATGATATTATCACCCTGGCCGAAGCCGAGGGCTTGACCGCTCATGCTAACGCTATTCGCAAGCGCATTGGTCAATAATTACCTAGTAAAAAAGCGTAAGTGAGGTAGGAGTAAATGAGCGAGTTTTCTGTTCGTAAAAGCATTGAAGCTATGGAGGAATACTCTGTAGAAAGCGTGGCTGCTGACATTATCGTCAACGCCAACGAAAGCAATTATCCCGTGCCTGAGGAAATAGCCCAAAGCGTGGCTAGCCGCACGGCGCGCTTCCCCTTTAATCGTTATCCGCCCATCAAGTCCGAAAATCTCTGCGAGGTTATTGCCAGCGAGCTGGATGTGGATGCGGATTGTGTAAAAATCGGCAACGGCTCCAGCGAGCTTTTGGAAAAGGCCTGCTATGTTTTTGGAGGCCCCGGCAAGAAGATTGCCGTGCCCTGGCCCTCCTTTTCCATGTACGGCGAATACGCCGATTTAAGCGACAGCATTGCGGTGCGCTATCCCCTGACCAGCGAGGGCTATGTGGATGCGGACGCAGTGATTGAGTTCTGCGCGAAGGAGCAGCCCTCCCTGCTCATCGTGTGCAATCCCAATAATCCCACGGGCAATTATAATAGCTTAGCGGCTATGGAAAAAATTATTGCTAATGTGGAGTGCCCTGTCATTATGGACGAGGCTTATATGGAATTTGCCGATGGTAAGGAGTTGCCACCCAACGATATGCGGCCGTTAAACAAAATTTGGCTGGTGGCAGGCTCTACTTTGAGCTTACTTGGCAAATACAGCAATTTTATGGTCTTCCGCACCTTCTCCAAGGCTTATGGCCTAGCCGGCATGCGCTGTGGCTACGCCGTGGGTGCTTTGGGCTTAGTGCGTCAGCTGGGAAAGGCGCTGCTGCCCTACCATGTGAACGCCTATACCCTGATGGTTGCCAAAACCATTTATGAAAATAAGGAGCTTTATAAGGAGCGCATTAAGACCATTCGCGCCGAGCGTGACAAAATGGCCTTTTATATGCAAAGGCTGGGCTTTAGGGTTTGGCCCACGGCCACGAATTTTGTGATGCTCCGTGCCGAAGGAGAGCTTTGCCATAAGCTTGCTGCTGCCTACTATGCAAAATACGGTAAGGATTTGCCTGAACAGGCCGCAAGTGGTAAAATAATTTTTAAATATTATCTAGATAATAGCATTTTAGTGCGCGACTTCACTAGCCATCCGGTGCTGACCGGTGCTCTGCGCATTACGGTGGGCTTGCCTGAGGAAAATAAACAGATTTTGGCCAAGCTGACTGAGCTGGTAGTGGAGGCCGAGGGAGGTAAAGCATGAGAAGCGCTTGCTTAGAAAGAAAAACCTTGGAAACGGGCGTGAGCGTGGATTGGTGCTTAGATGGCAGCGGTCTGTGCGAAATAAATACGGGCATTGGCTTTTTTGACCATATGCTGACGCTGCTTGCCAAGCACAGCTTTAGCGATTTGACTGTACAGGCCAGTGGTGATTTGGATGTGGATAGTCACCACACGGTGGAGGATTGCGGCATTGTGCTGGGGCAAGCCTTGAAGGAAGCCATTGGCGACAAGGCCGGTATCCATCGCTATGGTAATTGCTTTTTGCCCATGGATGAGGCCTTGGTGCAGGTGTGCTTGGATTTTAGCGGTCGTCCCTATTTAGTTTTTGACGCAGAGATTCCCAAGGTACAGCTGGGCATTTACGATGCGGAAATGACCGAGGAATTCTTCCGGGCTGTGGCCATGAATGCGGGCTTGACCCTGCATATTCGCGTGCTTTATGGCAAAAATACCCACCACATTATCGAGGCCATTTTCAAAGGCTTTGCCAGAGCCTTGGCAGAGGCTGTGGCCATGGACCCTAGGGTGCATGGGGTTATGTCCAGCAAGGGCAGCCTGTAGGGCCAAATTGAGGGGAGCAAATTGATGAGTGATAAGATTACGATTATAGATTATGGCATGGGCAATTTGTATAGCGTGTGCAATGCCATCGCCGCCGTGGGCGGCGAGCCCATTGTGACCTCGGATAAGGAGGTCATTGCTGCTGCGGAAAAGATTATCCTGCCCGGGGTAGGCGCCTTTGGGGATTGCATGGCCAACCTTCACAAAAGTGGTCTCATTCCTGTGATTATGGATGCTTTAAATAGTGGCAAGCCCTTTTTGGGGATTTGCCTAGGCATGCAGGTGCTTTTTGAGGGCAGCGACGAGGCCCCCGGTGTAGCTGGCTTGGGCTTTTTTAAAGGGCAAGTGAAATATTTGACTACGGATTATAAAATACCCCACATGGGCTGGAATAAGCTGGAGCTGGCTAGTCCCTCCCCCTTAATGAAGGATGCAGCAGGGCAATATGTGTATTTCGTGCACAGCTTCCACTGCGTGCCGGAGGATAAAAGCATAATTACGGCCATCTGCGACTATGGCATGGAGGTAACGGCCTCCGTGGGCAGGGGCAATGTGCAGGCCTTTCAATTCCATCCGGAAAAATCTAGCCGCGTAGGCGCAGGCCTTTTGCGTGCATTTAAGGAGTGGCAACCATGATTATTTATCCTGCTATTGATATACGGGGCGGTCGCTGCGTGCGTTTGACGGAAGGTCGCTTCGACGCCGAAACTGTTTTTGCTGACGACCCGGCCCAAATGGCCTTGAAATGGGCTGGGCTGGGCGCAGAATTTTTGCATTTAGTGGATTTGGATGGTGCGCTAGCCGGTGAGGGCAAAAATGTGCCCGTGATTGAGCGCATTTTAAAGAGCGTGAACATTCCTGTGCAGCTGGGCGGTGGCATCCGCAATTTGGCAACCATCGAAAAGCTGTTAGACTTAGGCGTAACCCGCTTGATTTTGGGCAGTGCCGCTGTGAAAAATCCGGAGCTGGTACAGGAAGCCTGCAAGAAATATCCCGGACACATCGCCGTGGGCATTGATGCCAAAAATGGCGAGGTGGCCATCGAGGGGTGGGGTCAGGGCAGCGGCGTAGCCGCTACGGAGCTAGCCAAAAAGATGGCCAGCTTCGGCGTAGAAACGATTATTTATACTGATATTAGCCGCGATGGCATGCTGAGCGGCGTCAATGTGGAGTCCACAGCCGCCCTGGCTAGGGCCTGTGGCGTGCCCATTATCGCCAGCGGCGGTGTGGCCTCTATCGAGGACATTCGCCGGGTGAAGGCGGTGGAGAGCGACGGTGTACAGGGCTGCATTATTGGCAAGGCCATTTACACCGGCGCGGTGGATTTAAAAGAGGCGCTGGCCTTAGCCAAGGAGGAATAAGATGCTGACGAAAAGAATTATTCCTTGTCTGGATGTAAAAGAGGGACGCGTTGTCAAGGGCACCAATTTTGTGGGCCTGCGAGATGCAGGGGACCCGGTGGAGAGGGCGGCAGCCTACGACACTGAGGGAGCCGATGAGCTGGTGTTTTTGGATATCACAGCTACCTTTGAGGAGCGTAAGGCCATGCTGGATGTAATTCGCAAAACGGCGGGTAAGGTGTTTATGCCCTTGACCGTGGGCGGTGGCATCAGCAGCGTGGAGGATATCCGCAACGCCCTGCTGGCCGGTGCGGATAAAACTTCCTTAAACAGCGCAGCGGTGAAGAATCCCCAGCTTATCGCCGACGGCGCGCGCATGTTCGGCAGCCAGTGCATTGTGCTGGCCATCGACGCGCGCCGCTGTGGCGAGAATAAGTGGGAGGTATACGTGGCCGGCGGGCGTAAGCCCACCGGCATCGACGCTGTGGAGTGGGCCAAGCAGGGCGTGGCCCTAGGTGCCGGCGAAATCCTGCTGACCAGCATGGATGCGGACGGCACCAAAAATGGCTACGATATCCCTCTAACAAAGGCGATTAGCAGTGTGGTGAATGTGCCGGTGATCGCCAGCGGCGGCGCCGGCAAGCTGGAGGACTTCTACGAAGTCCTCACTGAGGGCGGCGCGGATGCGGTGCTGGCGGCCTCCGTCTTCCATTATAAAACCTTTACGATTAAGCAGGTGAAGGAATATCTGCGTAGCCGCGGAATTGAGGTTAGATTATAATGGCTTTAGATTTAATGAAAATTAAATTTGATGAGCAGGGCTTGGTGCCGGTAGTTGTGCAGGATAAAAAGACCAAGGCCGTGGTGATGCTTGCTTATATGAATAAGGAAGCCCTGCTATTGACACTTAAGACAGGCTATACTTGGTTTTGGAGCCGTAGCCGTCAGGAGCTGTGGAATAAGGGTGCAACCAGTGGTAATCTGCAAAAGGTTGAAGAGATGTACTATGATTGCGATGGTGACGCCATCCTCGTAAAGGCTAAATTGCTGGGGCCTGCCTGCCATACCGGTGAGTATTCCTGCTTCCACAATGCTATATAATACAGCAGCTTTTTTCTGAAAAAGCATGTGAAAAGAGAGGTTTTAGTATGGATGAAAGAAATAAGCCCATGCCTGAGCTCATTGAAGTAGAGCCCATGCAGGATGGGTATCGTTGGGTAGCCATCACGGCCATGCTGTTGGCTATCGGTATTATTCTGCACACTGTTAGTCCTAATGTGGGCGGCGTAACCCCCAACTGGACTATTGCCATGTATTCCATTGTTATCAATTTAACCAGACCGCGCCTGACTCAGGCCATCGGTATTGGCTTTATTGCGGGTCTGACCTTGGTGCCTTCTTCTAAGTCCGCCTTTCCCCTGGGCAATGTGGCCAGCGAATTGGCCGGCGCCACCACCTGCTGCATTTTAGTAAAGGCGATGTTTGCTGCCGGTATTGGCGAATGGAAGCTGCGCCCCTTTATCACGGGCTTTTTGGCAACCATGGCCAGCGGTGGTCTCTTTACCTTTATTTTGAAGCTTGTTTTGGGCTTACCCCTTCATGTATGGATTTTTGCCATGCTGCCCGTTGTAGCCATCGTAGGCTTATTAAACGGCCTCATTACCTTCTTCCTCTATGCGCCTGTGCGCAAGCTATTCTATTTTCAGGAGGAGGAAAAATAAATGGAAAGTGTTATTAAGCTAGATAATTTTTACTTTGCCTATAAACGCTCGGACCTTGTGCTCAAGGATATCAATCTTGATATCAAAAAGGGTAGCTTTACTGCCATCACCGGCCCCAGCGGCGCCGGTAAAACCACGCTGTGCAAGGCTATGACCGGTATTGTGCCCTATTACATGGGCGGACGCTATAGCGGCGATGTGAAGGTGCATGGCGAAAGCACCAAGGGTAAGCGCGTTTCTGATATTGCTATGCGCGTTGGCTTTATCATGGAGGACTACGAAAGCCAGCTGGTATCCCTAACTGCGGGGGAAGAAATTGCCTTTGCCCTTTTAAACCATGGCTTTAAGCCGGAGGAAATTGCCGAGCGCACCAGCCGCGCCCTGGAGGACGTGGGCTTGCCCGGTCGCGAAAGCTATCAGCTGGACGAGCTTAGCGGCGGTCAGCGTCAGCGCCTGCTTTTGGCTGCTACCTTAGCAGTGCATCCTGAAATTATCGTTTTGGACGAGCCCGTATCCGCTATGGACCCGGACGGTGCCCAGTCCTTGTATAAATTGGTATGGGATATTCACCAGCGCTATGGCACTACCATTGTGGCGGTGGAGCATCGTATGGATTATTTGCTGCCCTATGTAACAGATATGGTGGTGCTGAAAAATGGTGAGCTGGTGGCTGCTGATGCCTTTGAAGCTGCGGCTCCGAAAATGTATGAGGACAAGGAGCTGCGTCCCCTTTTGCCAACCCTGTGGCAAATTAAGCTGGGCTTAGAAGAAAAGCTGCATGTGGACTTGGGCGATTGGCGTAGCGAAGCAGATGCTTTGGCTGACTTTAAAACCTTTGGTATTGTTGCAAATGAAGGGAGGGCTGACTGATGCTAGAGGCTAAGGATGTGAATTTTGCCTACTTGCGTGGGCAGCCTGTTATTAACGATATGGAGTGCCGCATCGAAGATGGCGAGTTTGTGGCTCTTTTAGGCCACAACGGCAGTGGTAAGACCACGTTGAGTCGTCTGTTTATGGCCCTGTGCCATCCCCGCAGTGGTCAGATTCTGGTGGATGGCGAGGATATTGTAAAATGCGAGCCGGCGGATTTAGCTGATAAAATTGGCTATGTTTTTCAAAATCCCGATTTACAGATTTTAGAGGATACTGTTTTTGACGAGGTGGCTTATGGTCCGCGAGCTAAAAAGCTCACCGAGGAAACCATTAAGCGCCAAACCATGGAAGCATTGGATGCCATGGGCTTGACGGAGCTGGCAGGGGAATACCCTCGCCTTTTGAGCTTTGGGCAAAAGCGTCGTTTGGGCGTGGCTGCTGCCTTAGCTTTAAATCCGCGCACCTTGATTTTGGACGAAATTACCAATGGTCAGGATGCCTTGGAAAAAGAGGGCATGATGGAATATTTAAAGGCCATCAACGAAAAGCGCGGCATTACCGTTGTGCTTATTTCCCATGATATGGATATTGTGCGCCGCTATGCTAAGCGTGCCATTGTTTTGCACAGTGGACGCAAGGTGTTTGACGGCTCCCCTGTAAATCTCTTCGACGGCAGCCAGCCCGTGGAGCGCTGGGGCCTGCGTCGCCCCACCGTGGCCGCACTGGCCTCGGCTCTAGGAGTTAGCGCCGCTACCGCCGCTGAATTTGTCAACGCTGTGGAAAAGGAGGTCGAATAAAATGAAATTGACCGCCTTTACAAAAATCATCGTTACCTTAGCCATCACCGCTTGGGTGTTCATCCTGCCCGTGGAGGCTGTTGCTACTATCTTAGTGCTGGAGCTGGCACTTTTGTTATACGTTAAGCACGACCGCATGACCATGGCTGCCATTGGTGGTTTGGCTGTGTTCACCGGCATGATGATTTTACTGCAGCTGCTCTTTGGCTCGCCCTTGGCTGTATCCTTGACCGGTGGCCTGCGCATGCTGGTTATGACCATGGCCTTTTTGTGCTTACTAGCTGCTACCCGCATCCAAGACATTGCTAAGGCTTTGGTAGAACGTTTCCGTATGCCCTGTGAATACGCCTTTATGCTGACTACGGCCCTGCGCTTTGTGCCCAACTTTTTGACCGATAGCGAGATTACCCTGGATGCGCAAAGCTGCCGCGGTTATTCCAATCGTGGTAATATCATTAAACGCTTTTTGGCGTACTTGGTAGTTATTCGCCCCTTGGTTATGCGTGCGGTGGCCAAGTCCGAAACCTTGGCTCTTTCCATGGAGCTGAAGGGCTTTGGCAGCAACACCTATAGGAATATGGCCTCTGAGCCCCTGGGCTTCGGGGATGTGCTGGTGTTGCTTTTAACCATTATCTTGAGTACCTATCCCTTCTGGAAAAAATATTTGCTTGGCTAATCTATGGTGAGGTAAAGAAAGCTAGATATTTATTCTAAATTATTAAAAAGCTGCTTTTGTGGGCTGATGCTCATAAGGGCAGCTTTTCTTTTTCAGTAAGCATTGACAAAGCCTTTGAGAAAAATTATACTGTATGTATAAATAAATGACCGTATAGTCATTTTACTTCGGATTAGCATTTTATTGTACTAAAGGAGGTTTGGCTATGCCCAGATTATCCCTTGAAAAAAAGGCGTTAGTGGACCAATTTATTCGTGACAAGGCATATACGGAGGCCAAAAAGCTTTTGCAGCTCCATAGAATGAACCTGTTTACTATGACGGAGCTGGCGGAGCAGATGGGTGTGGCCAAGGGTACTCTCTATAATTATTTTGAGGATAAGCAGGCCGTGATTGTCTACGTTTATAAACGTATTAACGAAGAGCTATTGCAAAAAATTCAAGAGCATGTAGCAGCGCATCCGGATGATTTCGTTGGTAATTTGCGCTTTGTCTACCGCACCTATATCGAAGGTATTCAGCTTAACCAATTTATGGATATTGCAGCGGCAACCCTGCAATATGATTTGCTCAAAAAAGGTGATGCAGGTAATATATCTAACAAGATTTACGAAAGCATTGTGCAAAAAAATCGCAGCTTTTTGGTTGGCTTTTTGCGAGAAGGGCAGCAAGCAGGCGTTTTCAAGGATCGTCCTGTGGAGAGCATGGCTGCCTTCGTGAGCATGCATTTTTGGGGCGTTAAGGCTTACTGTATGGTACAAAAAAATGATTTTTGTGCTTCATCTCAAACGCGCCAGCTAATTGAAGATACAGAAAGGTTATTGTTAGAGGCTGTGTGCAAGGAGCCGCCCAAGCTTTAAATTGGGGAGGCACAGGGAGCCTAATACAGCCTAAAGGAGCTAAACCATGAATATTGTTGATAAAGCCATAGAAAAATACGTAACGGTCATCATCTGTGCGCTGGCCTTGATGTTCGGCGGTATGTATGTTTTTACCCAAATGCCCATGCAAAAGCGCCCGGATATGGACTTTCCCCGCGTTACCGTAGTGACCACCATGGCCGGTGCCAACGCCACCATTATGGACTCGGATGTGGCTGATGTGCTGGAGGATAGCCTGAGCGGTATCTCCGGCGTTATGAGCCTTACCACCTCCAGCTACCCCGGCCGCAGCGTCACCATTGTCGAGTTCGATATGGAAAAGAACATTAACGATGCAGCCAGCGACGTGCGCTTTGATAAGCCTGAATATGATATTAAGCTCAACCGCGGTCTCACGGACATTATGAATGTGGATGTGCGTGCCCTGAGTACGGAGCTATACTCTATTTTCGGTGGCAAAAAGGTGACCAAGGAAACAGAGGTGCTGCGCATTGCGGATATCGACACCATTAAGGCCAGCATGGAAATTCCCGAAATGCAGCTGGGGCTGGTAAAGCCCGGTATGCAGGTGCAGGTCACCTGCGATGCTCTGCCTGAGGAAAGCTTTATGGGTACCCTGCAAACTATTAACGATTTTGTCAATACTAATACTCATACGGTACAGGCCGATGTGTATATCGATAATGCGGCCATTGGCTATAAGCTCAAGCCCGGCATGTTCGCCCGCTGCGCAATTTTGGCGGAGGGCAAGCAGCAAGCGCTGGTTGTGCCCAGCGATGCCCTGCGCAGCGATGGCACCGTCCTCGTGGTGCGTGAGGGCAAGGTGGAGCAGACTAAGGTCCAGTTGGCTGCCACTAAAGGAGAGGAAAGCTTTCTCACTGGCGGCGTCAACGAGGGCGATTTAGTGGTTGTGAGCGGTGGTCGCAAGCTCAAAACAGGTGACAGGGTCACCTATGCTGGGCAGTAATTAACCTAGGCAATATTTCTATATATAAAAAAGCTGTCGTATTCTTAAGACTACCTTGTGTAGCTTATAGGAATACGACAGCTTTTTCTTTTGCAAAACAAAGGGCAAAGCAGGCTAGGCTGCTTGCTGCATTCTTGTGCCCAAATCACGGACAATATAATACATCATCATATAAGCGCCAAATTCTGCTAGCTCCTCCATCACTTGGCTGCGTAGCATGGGGATGTGACCGCGCTCTCCAAGCCAAGCCAAGGCGATAAAGAGTAAGAGCAGCACGAAGGACTTAATGGGCAGCTTTATGAGCTTAAGCACGCGCCAAATCTTGGCTTGCACTACTAGCAGCAAGGCGATGACTATTAAAGCAGTAACGAGAGGATGCACAAGCTTGCCATAAAAACCCATTTGGTAATACTTGATAAGCCCACCATCTGGATTAGTAAAAAATACCCTGCCCCAGCTTATTTCGCGCATAAAGAGCAGAAAGAAATAAATTACTCCTGCACTCCAGAGCTTGCTGGCACAGCCTCCCCAAGCAAGCTGCTTGCTGCTGCGCATATGCCAGCAATAGGCCATGCCTCCTACAAGCCACAGCAGCTGCAAATTTTCAATAATTCCGTTTTCTTTGCCTGTCCATTCAGGCAACACAAAGCTAAGGGCACATGCTGCAAAAAAATAAAGCCAGCCCCCTAGAAACAATTTATCCATACGAAACATCCTTGTACCACCCACAAAATATTGACTGACCAGTCAACCTATAATGATATTATAGCATAAAAGGCTTATTTTAGCAAACACAAATAATAAAGGCTCAAAAAATTAACAACTGCTTATATTAGTAAAGCTAATGCTAAAATAAAGGTGGCTTTAAGATGTTAGCTTGGCAGTAGCTGCTTTGGCTTAATAAGGTAAAAGAACCCCGCACTATTATTAGTAGTACGAGGTCCTTTTGGTTTAGGGAAGAAAGGGGAAAGGAAGTATTGTCTTTGCTTTGCTGTCTTATGATCTTAGAAAAATCTCTTATAGGGAGAGGTTGTTTAGTGATTGGTTGTGTTAAGATTTCTTATTTAGCGGGAGCTACGGGACAATTTGCCACTGGGCAGTCCGGACGATGCATGGCAGGGCCATGACCACGGAAGTGCTTACCATTCTTGTGGTACTTAAAATGCTTGCCATCCTTCATTTTCAAGGGACGGTTGGCTTTGATAGCATGGCGTTGCTCGGGAGTCATTTTTTGCAGCTTTTCGTGGCGAGCTTGGCGCTGAGCCATATCCTCCTTAATGAAAGCCTCTACCTCGGCGCGTTGCTCAGGAGTTAGCTTTGCCATAGCCTCCTTGGCACGCTTGTCGTGACGCTCTTGGCGTTCCTTTTGCCATTTTTCATGAGCCTCCTGGCGTTGCTCGGGAGTCATCTTTTCCCATTCAGCGCGGCGTTTTTCCATTTCGGCACGGCGCTCGGGGCTCATTTTTTTGTAGGCCTTGTGCTGCTTAAAATGCTTGCCTTCCTTGATGCCTTGGCATTCAGGGCCTGCCGGGCAATCACCGCGGTTTTCGCAAAGGATGCGGTTTACACGCTCGCGCATGGTGGGTTTATCGGCTTGGTCATTGGTTGCTGCAAAGGCAGTGGCACACAGGGCAGTCATTACAGTACCGGCTATCAAAATTTTTTTCATGTTCAACATATTCAGTCACTCCTTACTTTGCATATCTTCATATAGAATTTAGAGCTTGCTTTTTGTTTTGTATCTTGGGAGTGTGTCCCTTGAGTTGTCTTTATTGTACAGGTAGATTATGACTTTTTTATGTTTTTTTCGACATTTTTGCAAAAAAATTTGCTAAAGCTTCGCCATAATTTCAACACATTTTCTTGGTATGCTATAATATAACTAGAAATAGCTTTCAAAAGCTTAGATTATGAGGTGAAGCTAAAATGAAGAAGATTTTAATCGCCGATGATAATAAGCAAATTACCACCATTCTTTCTAGCTATGCTAAAAAGGAAGGCTTAGAGCCAGTTATCGCCTTGGATGGCGCCGAGGCCTTGGAAAAATTCCAACAGCAAAAGGCGGAAATAGTGATGGTGCTTTTAGATGTGATGATGCCCAAGCTGGATGGCTTTGAGGTTTGTCGACGTTTGCGCCAGGAATCCATGGTCCCCATTATTATGATCACTGCCCGAGGCGAGGACTATGATAAAATCATGGGACTTGATATAGGTGCCGATGATTATGTGATTAAGCCCTTTTCTGCCAGCGAGGTTATGGCAAGGGTGCGGGCGGTGCTGCGTCGCATTCAGCCCCAGGAGGTGGCTTGCAAAAACAGCCTGTCCATCGATAATTTGTTTATTAATCTAGATAAATATCAGGTGCAGATTGCGGGTCAAGAGGTGGCCCTGACCAAAAAAGAGATCGAGCTTTTGTGGACCTTGGCTAAGAATAATACCAAGGTTTTTAGTCGCGATAATCTTTTAGACAGCATTTGGGGCTATGATTATTTTGGTGATAGCCGCACGGTGGATTCTCACATCAAGCGCCTTCGGGCCAAGACTGACAAATATGAGCACGAAAAATGGGATATTAAAACCATTTGGGGCGTGGGCTACCGCTTTGAGGTGAAGCCATGAGATGGCCTTGGAAGAATAAAATTGCTCTCAAGCTGATGCTGTGCTTTACCGGGGTGCTGGTGGTTTTTGGTATCATTATCGGTGGTGTGTTTTACCAGTTTTTTAAGGAACATACAGTGGATATCAAGCAAAGAGATATGCGCTCCCAGGCGAAGCGCATTGCTGCCACCATCAGCAATAATTTGCCCATTTTGGAGCAGCATCATGGTGAGGGTATTGCCCAGAGCAATTTTATCAATTTTATCGATAATTTGAATCAAGAAATCGTTTGGGTTGTTGATAGTGAGCGCAATCTTAATGTTAATAAGGAGCGCATGGCTCGCAGAATGCAGCAACGCAAAAAGCACCATGAATTTGTAAATCGTCCCCTGCCCGTTCCGCCCAAGGATCCCCAGGATGCTTATGCAAAGCTTCCGGCTAAAATCAAGGAGCATGTGGAAAAATGCTTTGAGGAGGGCGAGGATTTTTCCTTAGAGGAGTACAATATTTGGCTGAATGGCATTATGCTCACGGTGGGCGAGCCTGTGTATGATAAGCAGGGTAAGGTTAAGGCTGTGGTGCTTTTGCATTCACCGGTGCAGGGCTTGAATAATGCCGTTTGGGAAGGCTTGCAGATTTTGTTAGTTAGCCTTGTGGCGGCTTTGGCCTTGGTAATGCTTTTAAGTGTAGTGTTGAGCTGGCGTTTTACACGCACGCTAAATATTATGCGCGACAATGCGGAGCAATTGGCAGAGCGGCATTATGAGGTGCGCAATAATATAACTCAAGAGGACGAGGTGGGCGAGCTGGCTCGCACCTTGGATGTGCTGGCGAAGCGCTTAGAGCTGGCGGATGCGGAAAGCCAAAAGCTGGAGAAGCTGCGCCGGGAGTTTATTGCCAATATTTCTCACGAGCTGCGCACGCCTGTGACTGTTATTCGTGGCAGCTTGGAGGCGTTGCGAGATGGTGTTGTTACAGAGCCACAGGATGTAGCAGAGTTTCACGAGCAGATGTATAATGAAAGTCTATTTTTGCAGCGCTTGATTAATGATTTGTTGGATTTGTCACGCTTGCAGAATACGGATTTCCCCATTGAAAAGGAAAAGCTGGATTTGTGTGCGGTGGTTCAGGATGCTGTGCGTGGGTCGCGGCGGTTGGGCCTGGAGAAGGAAATTGAAATTACTGCCGAGCTAGATAAGGAAGCGTATTTGCTGGATGGGGATTATGGTCGTTTGCGGCAGATGCTGATGATTTTCTTACATAATAGCATTAAGTTTTCGCCGGAAAAAAGTAGTATCCAGCTGCAGCTCAATGGTAACAAGTTAAAAATTATCGACCATGGCTGTGGCATGAAGGCCGAGGATGTACCCCATGCCTTCGATAGGTTTTATAAGGCACGCAACGAGCAAAATAAGAGTGGAAGCGGCTTGGGCTTGGCCATTGCTAAGCAAATTGCCCTACGTCACAATATGGACCTGAGTATGGAAAGTGAGCTGGGCATGGGGACCACCATTACGGTGCAGCTGCCGCCGGAGCTTGCAAGAGAGGAAGATGCATATGACAAAGCTTAGTTATGGCTGTGGAGGTAAGGTCGTGGTAATTAGCGGCGGCAGCTCAGGAATTGGTCTGGCTGCAGCGCTTAAGCTTGCTGCTGATGGTGCTAGAGTGTATATTTTAGGGCGCAGCCGCGCCAGGGGCGCGGCTGCAGTGAGCGAGCTGCGCGAAAAAACAGGCGCTGCGGCGCTGTTTGTGCCCTGTGATGTAACAAGCAGCGCCTCCTGTAAGGCGGCAGTGGCGCAGATTGGCGAGCATGAAAAAAGCCTGCTGCGTGAGCAGCAGGCAGGTGTTAGTTTTGGCACCGGCGACGCCCAAGGGGCGGAGCAAGGGTGGCAGCTAGATATTTTGATTAATAGTGCTGGAGTTTACACCGAGCAGCGCTTGGAAAATTTGACGGAGGCGGACTATAGCTACATCATGGATACCAATGTGAAGGGTACGCTGCTTTTGACGCAGGCATGCCTGCCGCTGCTGCGCAGCGGCGGCTGCATTGTGAACATCGCTTCTGATGCTGGTGTAAGCGGCAATTATGGCTGCCCCGTGTACTGCGCCTCCAAGGGCGCAGTAGTGGCGCTTACCCGTGCGCTGGCGCTGGATTTAGCACCCTCCATTAGAGTGAACTGCATCTGTCCGGCGGATGTGGATACGCCGCTTTTGGCACGCCAGCTGGTAGACGCCAACGGCGGCTACACGCTGGCGGATATGGCGGCGTCCTATCCCTTGGGGCGCATTGGGCGAGCGGAAGAGGTTGCTCATGTGATTTGCAGTGTGGCTTCACCTGCTAACAGCTTTATGACGGGTAGCATCATTACCGTTGATGGGGGCATTACGGCAGGGTAAACAAATAAAAAACCCGGAGCTGGCACTCCGGGTTTTTATTTATGCTTCGAGCTCTGCGGCGCATTCCACAAAGTGTACGCCAGCAGCAGCCATTTCTTCCATGGCTTGGGCAATGGTGTCGGGAGCAATGCCGCGGCAGGCAGCTTTGTTTAGGATAACATCAAAGCCAGCGGCTTTGAGCTGTAGCACGGTGTTTTTGACGCAATAATCGGTTGCCAAGCCACCACAAATAACGGTGGTGATGCCATGGCAGCGCAAATATTCAATGGCACCGGTGGAAAGGGTGTTCTTTAAATCATGATAGCAGGCGCCATAGGGGTGCTTGTCAGGCTCGATGCCCTTATACACTTGGAAGTCATAAGCGCTGGGGTCCAGACCATCGATAAAGTCGAAGCCCTTGGTGCCGATGATGGCATGAGCGGGCCAGCGAATATCTAAATCAGGATGTCCTTCGATGGGGGTTAGGGGTGCGTGCTTTTCGTCGCTAAGCCATAGGGCAGCCATAGTGTGAGCATCGCGAGAGCCCAGGCGTAGACTGGCAAATTTGGCTTGAGCGTTGAGCTCACCGGCGATTTGGTCGCCCTCAGCTACGGGAAGTTCGTCAGGGCAAACCGGGGTAAAGGTGTTTTGGGCATCAATATCAAAGGAGGCAATGTATTTTTTATCAGGTAGTCTCATGCTTTAACCCTCTTTCTGCTGTGTAGTGAGATAATTATAATACAGAAAATAGTAATTAGCAATAAATTGTAGTTTGTTGATTACTTATTACGAATTTCACTATTATAATGATCTCGCTAAACCACAATTTGACCACAAATTTGTTGATTCATCGTTTCCTTTCCCAAAAGGCTGTCAGTTTGTGTTGGCAGCCTTTTTCGTGTTATAATATAAAGTGGCAAAGGATTAGCTTCTTTATATATTGACAAGAAAGGGTTTATGAAATATTCTATGACTATGAAGACTTTACTTTTTTTATTGCTGATAATAATGAATATGGTATCTGGCTGCGGCGGTCAGCAGAGTGCTGATAAAAGCAAATTACAGGTGGCAGCGAGCTTTTATCCCATGGCAGAATTTGTGCAGGCTGTGGGTGGCGACAAGGTGCAGGTTACCACTTTAGTGCCGGATGGTGCCGAGCCTCACGATTGGGAGCCATCCCCTAAGGATTTAACGCGTTTGGGGCGAGCACAGGTATTTGTTTATAACGGCATGGTGGAGCCCTGGGCCCAGCAGGCCTTGGATGCCTTGAGCGAGCGCAAAATTATGCCTGTGGAGGCGGGACGTGGTTTATTTGCCAGAGCTGGTAAGCAGGACCCCCATGTGTGGGTAAGCCCCAAAAAAGCCATTGTCCAAGTGCAGCGCATTACCGAGGCCTTGTGCGAGGCGGATGCGAAGCACACAGATATTTATAAGGATAATAGCAGAGCCTATATAGCCAAGCTGGAGCAGCTGGATAAAAGGCTTGCTGCTGTTAGTAAGGCTGCTCCGAAAAAGGTTTTTGTAACTGCTCATGCAGCCTTTGGACATTTGGCAGAGGATTATGGACTGCGTCAGCTAAGTGTAGCTGGTATTTCTGCTGAGGCCGAGCCCACTCCCGGCGATTTGCAGCGTTTAATCACCACCGTAAAGCGTGAAAAGGTGCGCTATGTATTTTTTGAAACGCTGACAGACCCCAAGATTGCCAAGCTGGTAGCTCAGGAAACGGGTGCACAAACAGCGGTGCTGGACCCCTTGGAGGGCTTGGATGAGGAAGGTCGCAAGCAGGGGCTTGATTATCTCAAAATTATGGAGCAGAATATTGCTAATCTGCAAAGGGCATTGAACGAATAAGGATAAAATATGGGACATAACATTATAACAGTGCGGGACTTGGGCTTCGATTATGGCGATGGCTGGGTTTTTCACAAATTAAATTTAGATATTGCTGAGGGCGATTTTGTGGCAGTGATTGGTGCTAACGGTGCTGGCAAGAGCACGCTTTTAAAGATGCTGGCCCATGCTATGCCGCCCACTGTGGGGGATATTTATTATTATGGTAAGTCCCTAGAGCAGTTTAAGGAATGGCACAAAATTGGCTATGTAGCCCAAAATCCCATGAAGCTGCAGCGTGAGTTTCCTATTAGCGTGGAGGAGGTCGTTGCCCTAGGCCTTTTGCGACCGGGCAAGCTGTGGCATCGCTTAGGTCAGACCGAAAAGCATGCTTTGGAAAAGGTGCTTGAGGATTTTGAGCTTGTAAATTTGCGGCACCGTAAAATTGGCGAGCTCAGCGGCGGTCAGCAGCAACGAGTTTTTTTAGCACGCGCCATGGTACACAGACCGCAAATTTTGCTTTTGGACGAGCCCGCTACTGGTATCGATACGGCTACGAAAATTGGCCTTTACGATATGCTAGGGCGCATTAATCGAGAGCAAAATGTAACCATTGTGATGATTTCTCATGATTTGGAGTTGGCTGCAGATGCAGCCAAGAGCGCACTGTGCATCGACCACGGCATTTGCTTTAGGGGCGACGTACACGAGGCTCTCAAGCATCATCATAAGCATGGTTATTTTTATAGATAGAGGACGAAAAAATGCTGGAAATGTTAGAAATGGAATTTATGCAGCGTGCTTGGCTGGCAGGCTTGATCATGGCGGTGATTTGCCCCTTGATTGGCAGCTTTTTGGTGCTGCGTAGGCAGTCGCTCATTGGTGATGGCCTAGGTCATATTGCCTTTGCCGGTGTTGCCGGGGGTGCGCTATGGGGCTATAGCCCCGTGCTTAGCGCGGCGGCAGCAACGATTTTGGGCGCCCTAGCTATCGAAAAGGTGCGCACTAAGCTGAGCGATGCAGCCGACATGGTGCTGGCTATTTTCTTTTATAGTGGCATGGGCTTGGCAGTGATTTTTACCGGGCTTAATAAGGATGGTGGCTTTAATTTGGGCAGCATCCTTTTTGGTAGCTTGATGATGGTTAGCAGCAAGGATCTCATGATCGTGGCGGCTTTGGGCTTTTTTACAGTGCTTTTTGTGGTGTTGTTTTATCGTCCCCTGCAGTATTTAACCTTTGACGAAAAATCTGCCAAGGTAGCTGGCCTGCCCGTGGAGCGCTTGAATTTACTTTTAGCAATGCTCACAGCACTGACAGTGGCTTTGTCCATGCGTATCGTGGGTCTGCTTTTGGTTTCTGCCATGATGGTAATTCCTGTAGCTTGCGCACTGCAAACGGCGCGCAGCTTTCGCGGGACGATTTTGCAAAGCATGCTCTATGGTGTAATCACTGTTTTTTTAGGCTTAACTATTTCTTATTATATAAACCTAGCTCCAGGTGGTACGATTGTGCTCACTGGCACAGTGCTCTTTTTGCTGAGCTGTGTTTTAGGCAGCAGGCGCAAGGTGCAGCAGCCTGTGCCGGGGCACTGCCATTGCCATATTTGCGAGGAAGAGGGTAAGCAGGATGCGAGCTGATTTGCATATTCACACCACGGCCTCGGATGGCACTTGGACGCCGCAGGAATTGGTGCAGCAGGCTTTGACCGTAGGTCTTGGCGCCTTGGCCGTAACAGACCACGACAGCGTGGCCAATGTGGCCCAAACGGCTTTGCTAGCCAGTGAGGCAGGACTAAAATTTTTGCCAGCGGCAGAGATTTGCTCCACTAAAGAGGATTTATCCTTTCATATTCTGGGATATGGCATTGACATCACTAATAAGCCTTTGCTAGAGCTGATGCGGCATAACGAGGATTTGCTGGACCAAAAGGATGTGGACAGCATTCGCCTATTAGAGCGCGATGGCTGGGCTGTATCCAGCGCTGAGTTCGCTCATTATGATTACGATAGGCGTCGGGGCGGTTGGCGTGCATTGGCTTATCTTATCGATAATGGCTTATGCACGGGCGTCAATGATTTTTTTCAGCGTATTTTTACGCCGGAGCACGATTTGGGCTTTCCGGAGTTTCCGTCAATTAGTGAGGTGGTTGCTGCTATTCATGGGGCTGGGGGCGTGGCCATTTGTGCCCATGCGGCCAGTGGTTTTCATGGACCGGGGCTGGAGCGTGTGATGGATTTGCTGCGTGTGGAGCCCTTGGATGGCTTTGAGTGCTATCATAGTGGGCACAGCAAGGAGGGTACGGAGCGATTGTTGCGCCACTGTCGCAAACATAATCTGCTCATAAGCGGCGGCAGCGACTGCCACGGCGCCTTCGTCCCAGGGCGTAATTTAGGCGAGCCATATGTAGACACAGAAATGTTGAGGTTAGATGGATTGTTGTAGCAACATAATAGAAAATATTATGTCATGGAGAGAATAGGAATTTTAGACCATGAGTGGTTGGTACAATAGAAGCAAGGTTTCGAAAAAGTAAAGCATTTTGCGAACAGATTGGACACCGCAGCTTCGTGATTGTACCCCACGAAATGGGCGTTAAGAAATTCCTTTGAACGGAATGGCATGATATTTTCTATTATGTATGAGTTTTATTTATATATTGGAGGAGAATGAACATGGAAAAATCTAAAGTATACTTTACTGATTTTCGCACCCCCTACGGCGGTGCTAGCATGCCCCAAAAGCTGCAAAAGCTAATGAAAAAGGCGGGCATCGAAAACATCGACTTCAACAAACAATTTGTAGCTATCAAAATGCACTTTGGTGAGCTGGGCAATATTTCTTACCTGCGTCCCAACTACGCTAAAGCTGTTGTTGATTTAGTTAAAGAATTGGGCGGTCGCCCCTTCCTCACAGATTGCAATACCCTGTACGTAGGCAGCCGCAAGCACGCCTTGGAGCATCTCGATACTGCCTTTGAAAACGGCTTTAGCCCCTTTTCTGCTGGCTGCCATGTGCTTATTGCTGATGGCCTCAAGGGTACTGACGAAGCCTATGTGCCTGTAAAAAATGGTGAGCTGGTGAAGGAAGCGAAAATTGGTCGCGCTATTATGGACGCTGATATTGTTATTTCCTTGACCCACTTTAAGGGTCACGAAATGACGGGCTTTGGTGGCGCTATTAAAAACCTTGGCATGGGCAGTGGCTCCCGCGCTGGTAAAATGGAAATGCACAATGACGGCAAGCCCAAGGTTAGTCAAAAGAAATGCATTGGCTGTGGTCGCTGCGTAAAAATTTGCGCTCATGGTGCGCCCTCCATCACCGATGGCAAAGCAACCATTGATATCAATAAATGCGTGGGATGTGGTCGCTGTCTTGGCCTGTGCCCCATGGATGCTATTCACGCTCTCAACGATGCTAGCATGGAAAACCTTAACAAGAAGATGGCTGAATATGCACAAGCAGTGTGCCAGGACCGTCCTACCTTCCATGTAAGCCTGATCGTGGACGTATCTCCCTTCTGTGACTGCCATGCAGAAAATGATGCGCCCATCGTGCCCAATATCGGCATGCTGGCCTCCTTTGACCCTGTGGCGTTGGACCAAGCCTGTGCTGATTTGGTCAATGCTGCTCCCGCAGTAGCAAACTCCGTGCTGGGTGAGCATTTGGCTGCGGATGCTGCTGGCTGCGCCGGTCATGACCATTTCCACAACACCACTCCGGAGTCCGAATGGAAGAGCTGCCTGGCTCATGCAGAAAAAATTGGTCTGGGTACTCGTGCATACGAAATCATAAAAATGAAATAATACCTTCTCCACGATTTGATTTAGAGATGTTGCATACGAATATTTTTGAAAAATTTTCGTAAAACGTTCGACTTTTTTCACTCCTTGTGGTATGATATTACAGTAAAAATTTTGCATTAGGAGGCTTTATCAATGCAAGAGTACAAACCGTTTAAATCAGGCAAGGTCCGTGAAATGTATGACATCGGTGACAGCATCGTTATGGTTGCTACCGATAGAATTTCCGCCTTTGACGTTATCCTGAAAAATGATATCAAGAAAAAAGGCACTGTGCTGACCCAGCTTTCCAAATTCTGGTTCGATTTCACCAAGGACATTGTGCCCAACCATATGCTGTCCGTGGATGTTAAGGATATGCCCGAATTCTTCCAAACTGAAGAATTTGCCGGCAAGGCCATGAAATGCCAAAAATTGGAAATGCTGCCCGTAGAGTGCATTGTGCGCGGCTACATCACTGGTAGTGGCTGGACCAGCTATAAAGAGAGTGGCGAAATCTGCGGCATCAAGCTGCCGGAGGGCCTCAAGGAATGCCAAAAGCTGCCCGAGGTACTCTTTACTCCCAGCACTAAGGCTGAAATTGGCGACCATGATGAAAACATCAGCGTGGAGCGCAGCATCGAGGTTTTGGAGAAGCTCTATCCGGGTCGTGGCAAGGAATATGCTCTGAAAATCAGAGATTATACCATTGCCATCTATAAAAAATGTGCTGACTATGCCCTGTCCCGTGGCATTATCATTGCTGATACCAAATTTGAATTTGGCTTGGACGAAAATGGCGAGGTTGTGCTGGGTGACGAAATGATCACTCCTGACTGCTCCCGCTTCTGGCCCTTGGAGGGCTATGAGGTTGGTCATGACCAACCCTCCTATGACAAGCAATTTGTGCGCAACTGGCTTAAGGAAAATCCTGACTCCGATTACAAGCTGCCCCAAGAGGTTATCGACAAGACCATTGGCAAATATATCGAAGCCTATGAGCTGTTGACAGGCAAAAAGTTCGACTTCTAATTGTGACTAAAGTGTAAACTTTGACGCAAAACCCGAACATTTAAAAGTTTTTCACAAAAAATACACAAAAACTATTTACAAGCAATTATGGATGATGTATAATTGCACCATGAAACAACAACGGCGTTGTGAGTATCGTGCTCTAAGTGTCGTTGTTGTTTTTTATTTGCAAAAAAGATGTGCTTCATCGCGTGACGCAGTTGCCACCGTATAGATAAAGAAGGTGGTTCGTGGAAGCGGCCAATTGAGGGGACTTTTGGGTTGGCTAAAAGTAAAAGCACTGCCGGCTGGGGGGCCGGAGGCATGGTCGCGCGAAGTAAAAATGCCCGCTTTATGGCGGGTCTTTTTATTTGCTCAAAAAGCTTATTTTTCAAACTTTTCATTTGTCTATTTGGGCTTTCAATAGTACAATAATAACGTAAGGATATTCTAGATACGAGGAGATGAACGTATGAATAGTGATAACAATAAGAAGCGCCCTTTGCTGTATTATTATGTGATGGCGCTCTTGATTATTATGGTTATCAATACCGTGATTGCACCAAAATTCTTTAGCCCGAAGGTGCACGATGTGCCCTACAACACCTTTATGCAAATGGTGGACGAGGGCAAGCTATCCAAGGTAGAAATTACAGACAAGCGTATTGCTGCCTTGGGCAAGGATGAGCAGGAAAAGGAAATTTATGTAACTGGCCGCGTGGAGGACCCGCAGCTGGCAGAGCGTTTGATGAAGAGCAAGGTGGAGTTTTCCCAGGTTGTGCCCAAGGAGGATTCTGCCATCGTCAGCTTCTTTAAAAATTGGATTCTGCCCATCTTTATCTTCTTCGCCTTGGGCCAGCTCTTTATGTATTTTATGGGCAAGCGCATGGGCGGTAATGCCATGACCTTTGGCAAGAGCAATGCCAAGGTTTATGTGGAGGCCCAAACCGGCAAAAGCTTTGCCGATGTAGCCGGTCAGGACGAGGCCAAGGAAGCCCTGATGGAATTGGTGGACTTTTTGCATAATCCGGGCAAGTACAAGGCCATTGGTGCTAATATGCCCAAGGGCGCGCTTTTAGTAGGCCCTCCGGGTACCGGCAAAACCCTGCTTGCTAAGGCTGTAGCCGGCGAAGCTAAGGTTCCCTTCTTTTCCATTAGTGGTAGTGAATTTGTAGAAATGTTCGTGGGCATGGGCGCAGCTCGTGTGCGCGATTTGTTTAAGCAGGCTCAGGAAAAGGCTCCCTGCATCGTTTTTATCGACGAGATTGATGCCATTGGCAAGCGTCGCGATAGTGGTCAATTCGGTGGCAATGATGAGCGCGAGCAAACATTAAACCAACTGCTCAGCGAGATGGATGGCTTTGATGGCAGCAAGGGCGTTGTGATTTTGGCTGCGACCAATAGACCTGAATCCTTGGACAAGGCCTTGCTGCGTCCTGGTCGCTTCGACCGTCGCATTCCTGTGGAGCTGCCCGATATCCAAGGCCGTGAGGCCATTTTAAGAGTGCATGCTCGTGATGTAAAGATGGCTGACGATATCGACTTTAAGGCCTTGGCTCGTGCTACTGCCGGTGCTAGTGGTGCCGAGCTTGCCAATATCGTTAACGAGGGCGCTTTGCGTGCTGTGAAGCTGCAGCGTCAGGTGGTTGAGCAGGCCGATTTGGAGGAATCCATCGAGGTTGTTATTGCCGGCTATCAGCGTAAGGGCGCAGTGATTAGTCCCGAAGAAAAGAAGGTTATCGCGTACCACGAAATTGGCCACGCACTGGTTGCTGCTATGCAAAAAAATAGTGCTCCCGTGCACAAAATCACCATTATTCCTCGTACCAACGGTGCTTTGGGCTATACCATGCAGATTAGCGAGAACGATTCCGTGCTGATGAAAAAGGAAGAGCTGTTCAACAAGATTGTGACCATTACCGGTGGTCGCAGTGCCGAAGAGCTTGTTTTTGGTAGCATCACTAGCGGCGCTGCCAATGATATCGAGCAGGCAACCCGCATTGCTCGCAGCATGGTAACCCGCTTGGGCATGACCGAAGAGTTTGACATGATGGCTACCGAGGTTGTGAATAACCAATATCTGGGCGGCGACACCTCCTTGGCCTGCAGCCAAGAAACTGCCGGACGTATTGATGCTAAGGTATTGGCCATTATTAAAGAAGCTCACGATAAGGCTCGCCAAATCTTAAGCGAAAATCGCGAGAAGCTGGATGTGCTGGCTCAGTTCCTGCTAGAAAAGGAAACCATCACCGGCGAAGAATTTATGGCCCTGCTGCGCCAAGAGGAGCAGGCCGAGGCATAATAGCTTCAACAAAAACCAACAATTTATAAAAGTCTTGCAAGTGCTCTGCCATGGGCCTTGCAGGGCTTTTTTATTTTTGCGTTCACAAATTTGTCACAGTGGTTTTGCCTGGATTTTTCACATGTGACAGATATTTTTTGGCGTTTACAATGAGCTAAGCTTTAAGATAAAGGCGAGGAGGTGATAAAAATTCTGCACAGGTCTAGCTTTAGCAGCAAGGAACGCATGCTGTTTATGCGACAGCTGGCTTTAGTTTTGCAAAGTGGCATGCCCCTTTTGCAGGGCATGGAGCTTTTGCGCCATCGCTTAGCCAAGGGCTTGCAGCTGATTTGCCTGCATTTGCATCAGCTTTTGCAGCATGGCAGCAGCTTGGCGGAGGCCATGGCCCAGGAGCCCCAGCTTTTTTCACCCTTGGCAGTGCAGCTGGTGCAGGCGGGGGAGCTGAGTGGCCAGCTAAACACAGTGCTGGAGGAGCTGGCTGCATATTATGAGCAGCAAGATAAATTGCGCAGCGAGCTCATTAAGGCGGCGCTTTATCCTACCTTTTTGCTTTTGGCTGCCTTATGCGTGCTGCTGTTTTTCCTGCTTTATATCCTGCCGATATTGGCTTCTGTTTACGCGGGTATGGGCATCAAGCCCACTGGAAGCATGGTTTGGCTGCTAGCCTTGCAGGCATGGCTAGTTGAAAATGTATGGCTACTGCTTATATTTAGCGCAATCGCGCTCGTTTTAGGCAGAAAATATGGCAAGCGCCTGGGTTATTGTCTACTCAGCCGGGGCTGGTGCGGAAATTTTTATGGCCTTATTCACGAGATACGCTTTTGCAAGCTTTTGGCGCTGCTACTAGAAAGCGGGCTGAATATTACCGTTGCTGTGAAAACCATTGCTACGACTATGGCGGGCAGTAGCTTTGAGCAGCAGCTGGTGCTGCTCAAGAACAGGCTGGAGCGTGGCATGGATATGGGCACGGCGCTAGCAGGGATGACGGGCTTGCTTTCGCCCTTAACCTTGGATTTAGCTAGCGTTGGCGCCACCACGGGCTGCTTGCCGCAAATGCTGCGGGAGGCAGCTCAAATTAGGCAGGAGGATTTGCAGAAACGGCTGCTGCGGGCACGGGAGCTTTTGCCGCCGGTGTTGCTAGTTTTAGTTGCCACGGTGATTGCTCTAGTGGTGTGCAGCGTTTTAGGGCCGCTCTTAGAAATGCTCTCTGCCCTGCCCCAGTAGGAGCGAAGGGTGAGTGAAACTTACTCATAATGTGAGTAGATTTTACGCACTTATGTAAAAGCGAAGATTTTATATTAAGGAGGATTTTTATGCTTACAAAAATTCGCAGTCAAAGGGGCTTTACCCTTATCGAGGTGGTTGCTGCCGCTGCATTGATAGGCATTTTAGCAACAATGCTGATGCCATCACTTTCGGGAGCAAACGACAGAGTGAAAAACGCTAAGCTGACCAATGATTTGGCAGCCATCGACCAAGCAATTCAGGTTTATCGCATGGATACAGGCAAGGTGCCCACGTCCCTAGAGAGCTTAGATAGCAGCTACCTAGGCGGCAAGCTGGAGTTTAAGGATGCGGCCGGTGATGCCTTGACCTATTCTGCCGACGCCAATGGCACTAGCTATACTCTTTCCGGCAAAAACGCTAGCGGTGCTACCGTAAGCTCCCCTGCTAGCAAGGCCGTGGATGAGCAGGAATAAGTATCTAGCTTCGCAAAGGGGCTTTGTCCTGCTGGAGCTTGTAGGGCTGATCGCTGTAATGCTGTTATCCGGCGGGCTTGTTTATTTGCAGGGTGAAGCCCTGTGGCAGCAATATTATAAGCAGCAGGTGCGCTTTATGGGGCAGCTATTGGCTGGGGACCTGCGGCAGCTGCAGTATCAAGCTCTGTTTAAAATTGATAATGTGACTAGGGATGTGCGCACCAATGCTAACAGGGATGGCTATTATTTGACGGAAAAGGGCTTGGCGACTAAAACGCAGCTTTTTAGCACCTATAACTGTGCCGATGTTTATTTTGAAAGCAGGATTACCAAGCTAGAGTTTAGCAAAAATGGGGCGCCCTCCGTCAATGGCTATTATCGTTTGCGGCACAAAAGGCTGGCAAATTTTGTTTATCAAATTGATGTGCAGCCCATTACAGGAAGGGTTTTGGCCTATGATGCACAGTAGGGGCTTTTTTCTTGTATCTGAGCTTTTATGCTTGGGCTTTAGCATTGTGCTTTTAGCCAGTGCTGCCCAAAGCTTAAACGCTTGCTTTAGCGTGCACACCAAGGCCCTGCGCCTGCAGGAGGCTTGGCAGGCAGCCCAACTTGCGGCAGTAGGACTTGAGCTTGATGCTAAATATCGCGCTGCCATAGAGCACAGAGAGGAAAATGGGTATCAAATCATGGAGGTTAGCATTTATGCCGGGCAGGCTGATGAGCCTATTTGCACGTTTTTACAAAATGACTCCTAAACACGGGCGGCAAAGAGGCTATTTGCTTTTGGAATATGTTTTTGGTCTAGCCGTGGGTGCGCTGCTAGCAGTGTTTGTGGCAGCGGGGTTAGGCAGAAGCGTGAGCAGCTGGCAGTACCTTGTAGAGCAGCTTTCCCTGCAGCAGGCTGGGCATTACATCCAGGGCTTTTTAGAAAAGCATTTAGCCTATAATGCCACTGCCATCAAGATAAACAGGGCAGGCAATATCGAAGCAGCTACAATTTTGGGTAATAAAAAGCTTTTGTTTTATACCAATAATAAGGGGCTTTATTTGCGCACTACAACGAAAAGTGGCAGCGGCTCCAACCCCATGTTTTTGCCGGATTATCCCTTGAGCCAGTGGCAGGTGCAAAGGGTGAATGCCAATACTCTTTGTGTTCGCTTTTCCCTGCAGGGCAAGCATGGCGAGGCAAGCTTTGCACAGGTGTTGACCTGCTACAATGGGGCGATTACTGATGAACAAATATGAACGTGGCAGTGTGAGCATCTTTTTACTTATCAGCGCTTTAATCATTGCCTTTACTGCCCAGCTGGCGCTTTTGTGGGGCAAGCAGGAGCTACAAGCTAGTGAGCAAAGGCTTATTAGCCAAAGGCTGCGCCTGCTTACCCATTCCTTTTTACAAAACCTTCAGGCCAGAGAGCTAGCGGTGGGGCAATATACTTGCTTTACAGGTAGCTTTAAGCCGGGAGATGAGCCGGTGGAGGTTGTTGCTAAAAGTGAGGCTAGTAGTGACGGACTAATAAAGTTTTTAGAGGTGAAGGGCACGGCTGCCAATCATGCTGGCGCAGTACAGCGGCTTTGCCAAATCACCTTAAGCTTTGCCGAACCCCTCAAAAGCTGGGCGGGGCAATATGCCTTGGCTAGCAGAACGGCGGAGGGAATGGCATATCTTGAGCAGGAAGAGTTATATATACAAGCAAGCAAAGAAGAAGTTACCCTTCCTGAGGTGAGATTCTTGTACGGCCGAGCCACAAGCAATATGAGTGCCACCGAGGCAGCTAACGAGGGCTTGACGAAGCATTTTACATACCTTGAATCAGACAGCACCTTTAGCTTTACTAGGGGTAGCACACTACTGGGCGACAGCGTTTTTGTGAATAAGGGTAGCATCGTGGTCAATGCTAATTGCGTTTTTCCTGATAGGTTAGCTTTGTATAGCCAAAAGGGGAGCATTACCATTGGCGACAATGTGCGGATGGATAAGGCTATAGTGCATGCCTATAGCACGGTTACTATTGGCAGCGGCTCGAAAATCAACGGGCTGATTATTGCAAACAAAATAATTTTGAAGGGGGCTTCTAGCTTTAGCGCGGATGCGGATGTGGTAGCGCAGTTTGCATCCTGCGTTTTCACAGATTGATTGCATAACCTTAAACTATCAAAAATTGGCAAAATGGCACGAAAAAACCATGTCGAGCTCGCTCGGCATGGTTTTCGCTGCATAAGTTATTGAATGTTATCGAAATGAAGAAAATAGGATGTCTTTTTTTAGGAGGTTATTTATGTTAAAATATATCCGAGTAAAGCAATCGGAGGTGCGTCCTATGAAATATGTATATGTGGAATTTGCGGATGGAACATTAGTTACATTTAACGATATTCGCAGAGATAATAATGGTGAGCATATAGATGTTTATTTTGAGCGACCAACTGATGAAGGATTTGCATTTTTACAAATTTCCTTGCCAGATTTAAATACTGTGGATACTGCAGGCTTAACAAATGAAGAGATTGAGGACTTAAAAGCTTTTGCTGCTGATAATGAATCCTTGATTTGGGAGATGGCCAGAGAAGGGTACACCAATAAGTAAAACTGTTAACTTTGATAAGTTTTAGAGAAATTTTCTGAAAAAACTCTTGACGGGAGAGTCAAAATAATATACAATAACCCTAGCGATTTGGGATACGGTATACAATAGGCAGGTAAACCGCAAGTCGCTGCACACCCCGCTATTATAAAATTTCTGAGGCAAAGGTAGCAAACCACTTGGTAGAGGAAACAAGGCAACTCTTATCGCGTCTGTGGAGTGCGAGCCTCTGCAAGGAGATTTTATAATAAATAAATATCTCTCATTGAAGAGGAGGAAAATATTATGAAAAAATCCTTAGTACTCGCAATGGCTATGGCTCTTGGCGTAACTGCTTCCGCTTACGCTGCTAACCCGTTCTCCGATGTTCCGGCTGGCCACTGGGCATATGACAGCA